>JBOFBL010000312.1:0-3484 GCA_051645545.1 Casimicrobium sp.
GCCGACGACGGTTGTCGTCAAAGCGAAATCGCAATCGTTGCTTTAAGCGAAACCCACCTCGCACGTTGCCGCCGAACTCAAGCGATCACGTTCGCGCAGAAATCTGCGGTTGAGGCATAGCCCATGCCGCGCTTGTTGATCGTGAATCCGAACACGTCGACGTCGGTCACTGAAACACTCGCCGTGCGTGCACGAGCGCTCGCACCACCCGGAACATCGGCGGACGACACGATCGCGCTCACCGCACGATTCGGCGCGACTTACATCATCGACGAAACCTCAGTCGCAGTCGCGTCGCACGCGCTGCTCGATGCCTTAGCAAGCAAGACCGCGATCGAGGCAAAACCAAACGCAATGCTGGTCGGCTGCTTTGGCGATCCAGGTTTGCTCGCCGCGCGCGAACGCTGCAACATGCCGGTGATCGGCCTCGCCGATGCCGCGATGAGCGAAGCCGCAGCGATTGGCCCGTTTGCGATTGTCACCGGCGGACTCGCATGGCCGCCGATGCTGCGTCGTCTTGCATCGTCGCTCGGTTGGCACGATGACTTGGTTGACATTGTCGCCGTCGAAAAAAACGGTGGCGAACTCGCAGCCGATCCCGTCGGCGCGACAGCAATGCTTAAAGCTGCTTGCGAAAAAGCGCTGCAATCTGGTCGCGTGCGCGCGATCGTGATCGGCGGCGCGGCGCTCGCAGGTTTTGCCACTGCATTGAGTGAAGAAATCCCCGTGCCGCTGATCGATAGCGTCGATAGCGGCATTCGCGCTGCATGGCAAGCCGCCTCGCGTAGCGAACCCGGTCGTTTTGATGTCCCCGAATGGTTTCATCCGCTTTGAGGCCAACACTTTTTGAGGTGAATAGCTATGAATGAAATGAGCAGATTGCTACGTCGATTCATCTCGCACGCAGCGACGTTAATCACGCTCTTGATCGCGAGCGCCGCGATCCCTGCAAGCGCGCAAGATCAAGTGCTGCGCATCGGCATGACCGCGTCCGACATCCCGCTCACCACAGGCCAAGCCGATCAAGGCGGCGAGGGCCAGCGCTTCATGGCGAACACGGTGTATGACCAACTCGTGATGTGGGATTTATCGAGCGCCGATAAACCCTCGACCCTCACGCCCGGCCTCGCGCTCTCGTGGAGCGCAGATGCGGCAGATCGCAAGCGCTGGACATTCAAGATTCGCCCCGGCGTGAAATTTCACGATGGCTCCACGTTCGACGCCGCGGCCGCCGTGTGGAATTTCGACAAACTCTTGAATGAAAAATCGCCACAGTTCGATGCCAAGCAAGCGGGCCAGGGCCGCACCCGCATTCCATCGATTGCCAGCTATCGCGCCATTGATCCGATGACGCTTGAGATCGTCACCAAAGAACCCGATGCCTTCTTGCCATTCCAACTCGCCTGGATCGCGATGTCCTCGCCCGCGCATTGGGAAAAGATGGAGAAGAACTGGGTGAACTATGCGAAAACCCCATCGGGCACCGGCCCGTGGAAACTCGTTTCGTGGACGCCGCGCGAGCGCGCGGAGCTTGTCCCCAATCCGAACTATTGGGACAAAGCGCGCATCCCGAAACTGAGCAAGCTGATCTTGGTGCCGCTGCCCGAGGCAAGCGCGCGTATCGCAGCGCTCCGCTCAGGGCAAGTCGATTGGATCGAAGCGCCGCCGCCCGATGCGGTGGCGAGCCTTCGCGGTGCAGGATTTCAGATTGTGACGAACGCCTACCCTCACAATTGGGTGTGGCATTTATCGATGCTCGAAGGTTCGCCGTTTCGCGATCCGAAAGTGCGCCAAGCGTTGAACCTCGCGATCGATCGCGAAGGCATGAATAAATTCTTGGGCGGTCTTTCGATTCCGGCAAAGGGCTTCATGCCGCCGGGTCACGAATGGTTCGGCAAACCCAATGAGTTGAGCTTCGATCCCGCCGCCGCGCGCCGCTTGCTCGCCGAGGCTGGCTACACCGCTGCGAAGCCGCTCACGATCAAAGTCGTTGTGCCCTCATCGGGCTCCGGCATGATGCAGCCGATTCCGATGAACGAATTCGTGCAACAAAACTTGCGCGATGTGGGTGTTCGCGTCGATATCGAAGTGATGGAATGGAATGCGCTCGTCGCCGCGTGGCGCGCGGGCGTGAAAGATCAAGCCAATCGCGGCGCGATTGCGATGAACTATTCGTATTTCATTCAAGATCCGTTCACCGCGTTCGTGCGCCATGTGCAGTCCGATTTGGTCGCACCGCGCGGCACCAATTGGGGCTACTACAGTGATAAAGATATGGATGCCTTGCTCGCCAGCGCGCGCACAAGCTTCGATCCCGCCGCACAACGAACCGCGCTGCAACGAATTCACGAAAAATTCGTCAACGATCGTTTGTTCCTCATGATCACGCACGACGTAAACGCCCGCGCCATGAGCCCACGCGTGAAGGGCTTCGTGCAAGCGCAGAATTGGTTTCAGAATTTCTCGACGATTACGATGGCGCGATAGTGGTCCCCTCTCCCCTGGCGGGAGAGGGCTAGGGTGAGGGGGAAGCTTGCGAGGCGACCAACCTTTGCGCTCCGAATGAATAGCCCCCTCACCCCAACCCTCTCCCGCGAGGGGAGAGGGGGTACATTCCGCAACGGAATTCGCGCAATCCCGACGACCAACTTCCGCACGAGTATCAAATCCAAATGCTCCTCCCCACCGACCCCGCCAACGCCTTCGTTCCCTACCCCGCCGTTGCCGTCCCGAACGCCGCAACCGGCCCCCTCTCCGGCCTAACCTTCGCCGCAAAAGACTTGTTCGACGTCGCAGGCTACCCCACAGGCGGTGGCAATCCTGTGATGCTCGCGAAATCCGGCATCAAAACGAAACACGCCGTCACCGTGCAAAAACTCTTGGACGCAGGCGCGCGCTTCGTCGGCAAAACGCACACCGACGAACTCGCGTTTTCGATGAACGGAAAGAACGCGCATTTCGGCACGCCGATCAATGGCGGCGCGCCCGATCGCATTCCCGGCGGCTCATCAAGCGGCTCCGCCTCCGCCGTCTCTAACAAGCTCTGCGATTTCGCGCTCGGCACCGATACCGGCGGCTCGGTGCGCGCCCCCGCGAATCACTGCGGCCTCTTCGGCATTCGCCCGACGCACGGCCGCATCTCGCTCGAAGGCGCGCTCGATCTCGCGCCAAGCTACGACACCTGCGGCTTCTTCGCGTGCGACACTGCAACCTTCGCGCGAGTCGCCGACGTATTGCTCGGCGCGGACGCGTCAACGCCTCCAGAAAAAGTTCGCTTGCTCTGGCCCACCGACGTCTGGGCGATGCTCGATCAACCCGTGCGCGACGCGCTCGCGCCCGCATGCGAAAAAATTCAAAACGCCTTTGGCAAAGCAAGCGAATGCACTGTCGCGCTCGAAAGTTTCGACGCGATGTACTGGAATTTTCGCTACATCCAAGGCTACGAATCCTGGCAAACCGATGGCGCATTCATCACGCAACACGC
>JBOFBL010000313.1:0-2110 GCA_051645545.1 Casimicrobium sp.
ACGCATCGATTGCGTTCCTACTTTCGGTACGGATCAACACGCGTTCGTAGTCACGCGTCTCGATTGAAACTTCGCGCAGCATCTTTTTCTCGCTATCGGACAATGTCTCCCAGATCTTCTTGCTCATCAGCAGCGCCCACGCGCTATAACTGTGTCGTGTCAAAGTCATGTACCGCTGCACTTCATAGAAGCGCTCGCTCAAAATGGTGATTGGCGGATTTTCCTGTGCATCGACGCCTTGCGCTTTGAGCGCAGCGAAGAGTTCGGGGAATGGCAGCGGTACCGTCTTCGCGCCGAGCCCTTGAAACGCGTCGATGAACACTGGGTTCTGCATCACGCGAACGCGCAAATCTTTGAAGTCGTTCGCGCCACGCAACGCGCGTTTGCTGTTTGTGACATGACGAAAACCGTTTTCCCAGTAACCGAGTCCGATGAGCCCGTGCGGCTCCAAAGTTTGGAGCAACTTATCGCCGAATTTGCCATCGAGCGATCGCGTCGCGTCGGCTTCGCTCGAGAACTCGAAGGGCAAATTGAGCAAACTAAAACCCGGCTCGAATTTGCTGAGCGTCGACGTGTCGGGCACCGAAAAATCGAGTTTGCCATTTTGCAAATCACCGAGCATCGATACATCGTTGCCGAGCGAACCGGACGCGTGCAGGCTTACACGCCAGCGCCCACCCGTGCGCTCGTTCAAGCGATCGGCGAAGTACTGAACAGCACGACCCTGCGGATGTTGCGCCGATAGACCGATGCCCACGCGCAGTTGGCGCTCCGAAATGTTCAGCGGATTTGATTGTGCGAATATCGTGGCGCTAGCAATGGATGCAGCCAAACCAAGCGCGATCGTGATAGTGCGAAACATGAGTAACCTCCTTTTGTCGTCGGTATTCGTTTTTATTGACGACTTTTTCGAAAATTGACGAAAACAACCCCTCATGCGCGTCGAATTTGACGCGCAAACGATCACAAAAAAACAACTAAGCGTTAGTCGCTGCTCTACGCATATCAACCAAGCAACGACAGCGCTTTTGTAGGAGCGGCTTGCCGCGACAAGCCCTTACAGTGATCCAACGTAAATCAACGAACGTTGGTCGCGGCAAGCCGCTCCTACAGGAAGCCCGCAGCGCACCGAATGCGCATCGCGGGTTCGTGCAACGAATTAGCCGCCGCGTGCTTTCTTAAGCGCATCGACCACGACGTTGATCGCGTCAGCGCCGATCGTCGCCGCGTTCTTGTCGTACACCGGTTTCACTTTTTCGAACATCCGACGCTGCTCAGCGGGCGTGATTTCATTCACCGCCATGCCCTTTGCCTTGAGATCGGCGAGCGCTTTACCATCGTTAGCACGAATCGTTGCGCGCTGTACTTTTTGCCCTTCGATTGCCGCTTCACGAAGCGCCGCTTGCTCGTCTTTCGAGAGCTGATCCCAGAGTTTCTTGCTATAGAGCACCAAGAACGGCGTGTACGCGTGACGTGTGACGCTCAAATACTTTTGCACTTCGAAGAACTTCGATGTATTGATGGTCACAAACGGATTCTCTTGTCCGTCAATCGTTTTCGTTTCGAGCGCAGTGAACACTTCGCCGAACGCCATTGGCACTGCATTTGTACCCAGCGTTTTGAAGGTGTCGAGGAAGATGTTGTTTTGCATCACACGCACTTTGATGCCGTCGAAATCTTCCACTTTGTTCACGGGCTTTTTGCTGTTCGTGAGATTGCGGAAACCGTTTTCCCAATACGCAAGATTGACAACACCGGCTTCTTCGAGCTTCTTGTTGAAGTACGCACCCGCTGCGCCGTCGAGCACGGCATCGACTTCCTTTTCGTTGCCGAACAGGAATGGCAAATCGAACACGCCAAGTTCTTTGACGATGCCCACAAGCGGCGAAGAAGAGGTGACCACCATCTCCTGCGTGCCCGCACGCAACGCCTGCGTAGCTTGCAAGTCGCCGCCCGCAGAGCCGCCCCAGAAGGCGTTCATCTTCATCTTTCCACCGGATTTCGCGGTCAAGATTTCTTGCATCTTTTTCACACCAGCACCGACGGGATGATCTTCGTTTACGCCGTTCGTGATTTTGATGTTGCGATCAGAGAACTGCGCAAGCGCAGC
>JBOFBL010000314.1:0-5668 GCA_051645545.1 Casimicrobium sp.
GCAGCAAAGCGGGGCACCAGCGGATCGAGACCAAACGTCTCGATCACCTCACGCAAACGCGCAAGCGCCTTCGCGCGCGGCAAATTCTTGAATTCGGCAACGATCAATTCGTTCTTCATTGAATGTTCCCAACCGACGAGCTCGGTCACCGTCACTTTGTAGCCCGCCGCTTCGAGGCGTAGACCACGAAGCACATTGGTAATCTGCGCGCCGAATTCGCGCGCCTGGATCGGATGCCGCCACAGTTCGGTCAGCGAATTCTTCGATAGCGCGCGCCCTCTATCGTCGCGAAAAAACGCCGCGATTTCCGCCTGACAGCAGGGCACGAGCACCACGTATTTCGCTTTCTTCGCGAGCGCAAACGAAATCGCATCGTCGGTCGCCGTGTCGCACGCATGCAGCGCCGTGACAATGTCCACTGTTTCCGGCAACTCTTTCGACAGCGCCGCATCCGCTGCGCTCACATTCAAAAAACTCATCGCATCGAACTTCGCCTCCCGCGCGAGTTCGCGCGCACGAGCGACGAGTTCTTCGCGCGTTTCGATGCCATAAACGTGGCGAGGTTTATCGATCGACTTCAGAAACCGGTCGTACAGCATGAATCCCAAATACGATTTCCCCGCGCCGTGATCAACCACATCGACTTTGCCGCGCTCGGCAAGGGTTGCATTCAACAAGGGCTCGATGAATTGAAGCAAGTGATTTACTTGCTTCAATTTGCGCCGCGAATCCTGGTTAATCTTGCCCTCGCGCGTGACGATGTGCAGCGCTTTGAGCAATTCGATTGATTGTTCGGGGCGCAGCTCAAGCTGCGCCTTTAAGTCGAAATGAGGTTGTTGCGGCTTGTTTTTCATGAAGAGCGCGAAGCATAACCGTGCGTAGCGGTCGTGCAGCGGTTCTACGTAGGATGGGTGGAGCAAAGCGATACCCATCCAATGGCCATATCAATATATGCCCCAGTAAATCAACGGAAAAACCATAAAATGGCATTATTCGAAATAATACATTTTTTTAAAATAAAACTTATTTTGTTGGGCATATATGCAGAACGCTGTTTGATGGGTATCGCTTCGCTCCACCCATCCTACGGTTCTACGGTTCGCCGCGATTCACGGGGGCGACACGCTCACGTCGCTGCCGTTGAAACGCAACGTCAAGGCGGGATGCGCAGCCGCGATGCGACGCAGCCACACTTGAATCTGCTGGATATCTGTTCGCACTGACTGGAGCTGCGGGTTGATCGTGCCGGAAACACACGTCCCCGTCGAATCGTTCGCGAGTTCGTCGCGTTCCTCGCGCACGAGCTGCGCGGACTCATAGCGCAGACGCAGCGTACCCTCGCGTTTACGCACGACGACCGAAAGCTCGCTGCAAAACGAGTTGATCAACGACATCCCGATGCCTTGCAATTGCACTTCTCCCGCCTCGCTGGGCCCGGCATCCGCGAACGGATAGTTGAGCTGCGTGTAGATGAACGGCAGATACGGTTGCCCAGAGATCACGCGATGAATCGCATGACCGCGGCCGTCGTCGGCGACGTTGAAGGTCGTGCCGTCAACGTTCACGCTGATGGTCGTTGCGTGGTCGCTTTGAAATTCCGCGAGCGAGTAGAGCACGAGTGCACGGATTGCGAGCGCGGTGAGGTCACGATTGTCAAAGTTGATTGGGATCACGGGTTAATCGTAGCCGACCTATTCCCGTTCGGGGTGATCCCGTGTCAAGCACGGGAGTAAACGCGGCGCTAACACTCACTACCGTTCGTGGTGAGGCTTCGACAGGCTCAGCCCGAAGCAACCTCCCCACTCAGTACCGTTCGTAGTGAGCTTGTCGAACCATGAACGCAGTTGGCGAGGACTCAAACGCTTGTTCACGAAAGCACGTCCTCGTAGACCTTCAAATCTGCTGCGGAAAAGCAGCAGAATACGACTTCACTGAGCGTCGTCGGCGCTTCGAGCGACGCGCGCACGGTTGCGACTGCAATTTGCGCGGCGAGTTCGATTGGATAGCCGTAGATGCCGGTGCTGATGCTTGGGAAGGCAATGCTTGCGAGCTCTTTCGAGGTCGCGAGCGCGATTGAGCGGCGATAGCAGGATGCGAGCAATTCTGCTTCGCCGTGCCCACCGCCGCGCCAGACAGGGCCGACGGTGTGAATGATGTATTTCGCAGGCAAACGATAGCCCTTGGTGAGTTTTGCCTCGCCCGGTTTGCAACCGCCGAGAAGACGGCATTCATGCATAAGCTCCGGTCCGGCCGCGCGATGAATCGCACCATCGACGCCTCCGCCGCCAAGTAGCGAACTGTTCGCGGCGTTGACGATGGCGTCGACGGGGAGTTTGGTGATGTCGGAGTGGAGTGTGGTGAAGGAGACTGACATCTGTTCAGTTCGACGCAACGTTTTGAACGAATAGTTTTCGATCAAGGAAGACGCGTAGATTCGGTTTCGAGTCTCCAGCCAGCATACGTGCTACCAGCGACTTGATTGACTCCAATCCACTATCTGGCAGAGAAGCGCAAACACGACACCTAGAAACAGCCATGTGAACCGAGCAGTTTCAAGAAATTGGACTACGCCATAGATACATCCAACCACAAACAAAATGGCAGCGAGAATTCGACGGCCGCGTCGCAAAGCACGAAATGAATCTGGCTCATTGTTCCTATTTGGGGGCAGCATAAGACCTTCTATCGCTTGAAGTATGGTCTCTACCAAGTGCGCATCTGCGTTCACTTCGCTATGGTGACGCTTCTAGCGTAGCAAGCTGCCCCGATGGAGGCAGTTTTTGCCAGCACGTTTGTGCGACCGTTCTCGTCCAGCTCAACAAGGCGGTCTTCGCCGCGTTGGGAATCCATGTCGACGAAGAGGACGCGACGGTCGGTCGACGAATAATCGTGCACGATAGCAAAACTTGAAGCCATACCGTATTGTTTTAGCCCTGCAGAATCGCCGGTCGGTCGAACGCTAATTCTCTTTCCTTCGCCATCGACCCAAATGTTCGCACCATCAAGCATCGTCATCAGCGTGGCATTTCGCGGCGGTCGCGCGTCGTCAAGCGTCTTTTCGTTGGTGATGATGTTGAACATCGCAGTTTCTTGTTCCGAAAGCGCTCTAAGTTGCTCGTGGGACGCCTCCTTTAAGGCTACTCCTCGTCCACGCAGGGTGATAAGCGTTGCATTGCTTCCATCGAACCCATACGCACGGACAAGACTGTTGGCGCTGCGTTTCTGCGCCATGTTTTCGCTTTGATCCTCAATTGTGTATAGGCGACGTTCGCTTTTGCGAAGAACAGTCTTTCCGATCATCTCACTTTTAGGTACCAGCGAGGTTTTCGCGATCTCTCGACGAGAATCGCCCTGCAAAGATAGCGCCGAGATTGCCCCGTTTCGGTCGAGGTAGACGATTTCTTTAGCATTGCATTCGAGCAAAACAACTGGCCCCGCGCGAACTGAGGCCAGGACCCTAAGCTCGCCTTTTCTTGAAACATGCGAAAAGCGATAGCTCAGCTCAGCGCTTTGGGACTCAACTGTCTCAACAAATACAACTCCCTGAGCTTGGCTGTCCCGGGTTACACCGGTGAGCCAGAGAAAGGCGACGAGCGCCACCAACGTACCGAACACTCTCATCCTCATCTCCGCTTTGTTTACGCAACTGTGCAGCCGGCACTCAACAAATTTTTGCATACGGATTGTGCGATGGGCAACTGTTGCTCGCCCTACGAAAACCCAGAAGCATTTGTCTGCGCATTGATCGATAGGCCGGGGGTAGTCGTTGGCGTGGACTTGGCCGCGCTTTTTCCGCTTTGCGTCCAGTATGTTTTAACGCCAAAGAGCGTGGCCAAGTCCGTCGCGACCTCCGAAACATGCCTCTTCAGTCGCTGCCAAGCGCGTCGGTCGCTGCTTCGTCGTTTCACCGATGTTGGCAACTTCGGCGGCTTCGCCCTCGCTGGATTGCCTACGACAATCCGGCCGTTCGCTCCTCGCGCCTACAATTTGAATATGAAAAAAACCCGCGTCCTAGTCTTAGCCGGCGGTCAATCGGAGGAGCATGAAGTCTCGATCCGATCCGCTCGTAGCATTCTTGAAGCGCTGCCGAAAGATCGGTTTGAGGTGACCTCGACCGTGATCTCGCGCGAGGGGCGGTGGTTGCCGCCGCCGGAGTCGGCGCGGGCGTTGACGAATGGTTCGGCGGCGAGCGGCGGCGCGCTCGTGTTGCATGAGGCAGCGACGGCGGAGGGCTACGACGTGGTGTTCCCCGTGTTGCATGGGCCGAACGGCGAGGATGGCACGGTGCAGGGCATGCTCAAACTCGCGGGCATTCCGTGCGTGGGCTCGGGCGTGTTGGGCTCGGCGGTGTGCATGGATAAAGTGATGACGAAATCCGTGCTCGCGGCGCATGGCTTTCCGCAAGTGGCGTATCGATTGGTGACGCGTGCGGAGTTTTCGTCGAAGCCGGAAGAGGCGATGGCGAAGCTTGCCGACTTAGGTTTTCCGCTCTTCGTGAAGCCTGCGAATTTGGGGTCGAGCGTGGGCATTTCGAAAGCGCGCAATGATGTTGAGCTGCGTGCGGCGCTGCGGTTGGCGTTTGAATTGGATCGTCGCGTGATCGTGGAGGCGGCGACGCGGGTGAAGCCGCGAGAGATTGAAGTGGGTGTGCTCGGCAACGATCATCCGCTTGCCTCGCCTGTGGGCGAGCTTACGTTCGATAGCGAGTTCTACGATTACGATACGAAATACACCGACGGCAAAGCCGAGATGCACATTCCGGCGAAGATTCCCGAAGCGGTTTCGGAGCGCGCGCGGCAGATGGCGATTGATGCGTTCAAAGCGCTCGATTGCGCAGGGCTCGCGCGCGTGGATTTTTTCTATCTCGACGATACAGGCGAGTTGTTCCTAAACGAACTCAACACGATGCCCGGTTTCACGAAGACATCCATGTATCCCGAATTGCTGCGCGCAGCGGGTGTGAATTACTCGCAACTGGTCACGAAATTGGTGGAATTGGCGCTAGAGCGGCGATAGGAAAACCGTATCCCAGCTCTCGATTTAATCGCCCAATTTAATTGGGCGATTGTCTATTTTCATATCGTTATCAATAATGGCGATTATTGCTCTTATCGCCACATAATATTGGGCGATAAATGAATGTGCTGATTACCCATTTGAGCATTGCGACTGCGGGAATAAAAGCGAGATAGGAGCGCATCGCGATAAGCGTGAGCAGGCTCACAATGCACCACGTCACAGCGACAACGACCATTGCACGCCAGACGTAGCGCGCAATTAGTGCGCCGCCGCTCGCGGTATCGGCTGGCCGAATCAAGAGCAGGAAACCGAGTGACGCGATTGCGGTCGGATCCGGTGCAACGCCGACGCCTTCGACCGTCATCCAGTTGTTGTGCGTCGCGAACAATATCGTTGGATGAACGAGTAACGCGAGGCTTACGATGCTCACGGCGAGCATGGCGACGAGCGTGGACGGTGTGAATCGAAATGCTTCGCGCGAGCGCGCTGCGAGCGCCGCTGCGAAAGCGAACATCGCGGCCTGCGCAAGAAATGCAATCGCGAAATATTCTGCCGCCCAAAAGATCGGCGCGTAGTGTTCGCGCATGAATACGATTGCGACCCATGCGTGCGCGACGGCGAAGTAGGCGAAGACCGCAACGTGCAGGAT
>JBOFBL010000315.1:0-1093 GCA_051645545.1 Casimicrobium sp.
TCGTCGAAGGTGTAATCGCGTTCAATGAATTTTGCGAGCGTGTCTTTGAGTGCGAGCTGTTCTTCGGTGAGTGAGAAATTCATGCTCAAAGTCCTAAAACCATCTGCGTAATGATGTTGCGCTGTATCTCATTCGATCCACCGTAAATCGTAGTTTTTCGAAAGTTGAAGTACGTGCCGCTTGCGTAACGGTAAGCATCATCGGAAAGCCACGCTGTGTCGGGCGCTACGCCATCGCCTTCACGCGCATACGGCAGCGCAGCGGGGCCGGCCGCCATCATGGTGAGCTCAGTCAGTGTTTGCTGAATTTCCGAGCCTTTGATTTTCAGCAGCGATGCCTCGGGGCCGGGCGCGCGCCTTTCTCGTTCGGCGTCAAGCACGCGAAGCAACGTAATTTCAAGTGCGCGCAGTTCGATTTCTACTTGCGCAAGCCGATCGCGAAAACGGACATCTTCGATGAGCGGTTTGCCATTTGATGTCGAATGTTTCGCGACGTGATGCAAACGCTTCACAATACGTTTGCAACGACCGACACCGGCGATGCCGGTGCGCTCGTGTGAGAGAAGAAACTTTGCGTAAGTCCAGCCTTTGTTCTCTTCGCCGACCAGATTTTCAACGGGCACTTTTACGTTGTCGAACCACACCTCATTCACTTCGTGCTCCTGATCGAGCATGATGATGGGGCGCACAGTGATGCCTGGCGTCTTCATGTCGATCAACAAAAACGAAATGCCTTCCTGCGAACGGCCCTCGCTTGAGGTTCGTACGAGGCAGAAAATCCAATCGGCAAATTGACCGAGTGTGGTCCAGGTTTTTTGGCCATTAACGATGTAGTGATCTCCGTTTTTGTCGGCGATGCGCTCTGCTTTCGTCTTGAGCGAAGCGAGATCGGAGCCCGAGCCGGGTTCGCTATACCCTTGGCACCACCAATGCTCACCCGAGAGAATCTTCGGAAGATAGAAATCTTGCTGCGTTTTGTTGCCGAATGCCATGATCACTGGCGCCACCATGCGCAGACCAAACGGGATCAGTTGCGGTGCGCCTTCGTCGGCGGTCACTTCATCGAAAATATGCTGATAAGTCGCGTCCCAACC
>JBOFBL010000316.1:0-2829 GCA_051645545.1 Casimicrobium sp.
CACGGGCTTTTTCATTTGCGCGTTGCGCAAGCAGTTCTCCACTCGTTTTCTGCAACTCAAGCGCTGCGGCCGCCTTTCGTCGCATGACTCTGCGGAAACCGGCGGCGGAGCGGGCAAAATGCGTGTTGTTCTCAATCGCCCGCTTAAGCTCTATGAAAGTGTTCACCAAGAACCGCGTTATTCTTCTCGGATTCGTTGCCGTATGCGTTGGCTTGTTTTTCGCCGGCAAAGCTATGGAAACCCGTTTTTCCGGCGGTGAGGAGAAAGCGCCCAAGTACAAAACGGCGGACGTCGATCGCGGCTCAATCGTGCAGTTCGTCACTGCGACAGGCACGCTAAACCCAGTGGGTCTGGTGAACATCGGTACACAGGTGTCGGGCACCGTCAATGAAGTGCTGGTCGACTTCAATTCGCCGGTGAAGAAAGGCCAAGTGCTCGCGAAAATCGATCCGACCCTGATTCAGGCTTCGATCAATCAGGCAACGGCATCGCTTGGCGCGGCCCGCGCGCAACTCACGCTCGCCGAGAGCACGCACAATCGCAATCAGAAACTCGTACAACAAGGCTTCCTGTCGGCAGCAACGCTTGATCAATCGCGCCAGGCGCTTGATGCGGCCAAAGCGCAGATTCAAGTTAATCAAGCGCAGCTTGATCGCGCGAAAGCCGATCTCGGCAACACGATCCTTCGTTCGCCGATTGACGGCGTCGTGATTAAGCGGACAGCGGATTTGGGGCAGACGGTGGCTGCGAGTTTTCAAACGCCGAATCTTTTTCAGATCGCGCGCGATTTAAAGAAGATGCAAATCGACACCAATGTTTCGGAGGCTGACGTCGGGCAACTCAAAGAAGGCCAAGTCGCGCGCTTTATCGTTGATGCGTTTCCCGATCGGGATTTTGAAGGCAAAGTGCGTCAGTTCCGGCTCGCGGCAAACGTGCAGCAGAACGTTGTCACCTACAACGTTGTGATTGATGTCGACAATCCGGAAGAGTTACTCAAACCGGGGCTCACGGCGCAAGTACGCATCATTACGTCGAACAAAGCCGAAGCGCTTCGCGTGCCCACCGCCGCGCTTCGTTATCGCCCAAGCGATTTCGAAGTCGCGATGTCGAAGATGGAGCAGCGCGTGAAAGGCGGCGGCAAAGAGAAAAAAGACGATGAAAAAGCGGCCGCCGAAAAGAAAGAGAAAGCCAGCGAAGTCGATTCAACCGACGAGCTGGGGCTTCGCACCAAAACAGGCGAGCGCTTGTATCGTGTCTACAAATTGGAAAACAACGAAGCGAAGCCTGTCGACGTCGTGATCGGTATTGCCAATTCGAAGTTCACCGAAATCGTGAAAGGTCCATTGCAAGCGGGTGACAAAGTGATCACTCGTTCGTTCATTGTCGATCCGACGAAAGAGCGGTAACGCGCGATCATGGCGAACGTAGCAACAACCGTCGACCCGACGCTGCTGGAAATACGCGACGTACGCAAAAGCTACGTCACGAACCAAATCGAAACGCCTGTGCTGCACGGTGTGAACTTCACGATGCGACGCGGCGATTTCACTGCGATCATGGGGCAATCCGGCTCTGGCAAATCGACGCTCATGAACATTCTTGGCTGTCTCGATACGCCAACGGGCGGCGACTACGTGTTGAACGGACAACAAGTCGGCACGCTCTCGCGTAGCGAACTCGCAGTGCTGCGCAATAAAACCATCGGCTTCGTGTTTCAGAGTTTCAATCTCCTGAAACGAATGACCGTTCAAGACAACGTTGCGCTGCCCCTCATCTACGCAGGCGTCTCGCGTGTGCAGGCACGCAAGCGTGCGAGCGAGCAGCTCGCGAAGGTCGGCTTGGGCGAGTACGGACAGCGACAACCCAATCAACTCTCCGGCGGGCAACAGCAGCGCGTTGCTATTGCGCGTGCTTTGGTCGCCGATCCGCCGCTGATTCTTGCCGACGAACCGACCGGTAATCTCGATACGAGAACGAGTGTCGAAATCATGAATTTGCTCACGCAACTGAACGCCGAGCGCAATCAAAGCATCATTCTCGTGACGCATGAGCCAGACATTGCGGCCTATGCGAGTCGCTTGATTCGATTGAAGGACGGGCTCGTGCTCTACGACGGTCCGGCGGCTACAGGCTTGCAACAAATGCGAATCGAGCAAACGGAGAGCGTGCAATGAAGTTCGCACACATTTTCGCCGAAGCATTTCGCGCGATGCTCGCTAATCCGCTGCGCACGATGCTCACGATGCTTGGCATCATCATCGGGATTGCGAGTGTCGTCTTGATGCTTGCCATCGGCGACGGCATCAAGAAGTTCATCGACAAAGAGCTCGCGGTGCTTGGCAGCAATCTAATTCTCGTGCAATCGGATACAAGAAGGGGCCCGGGCGCGCGTTTGCGTTCAGGCACGACGCAGACACTCACAGTCGACGACGCACAGGCGATCAATGCGCTCTCATCCGTGGCGGGTGCCGTGCCCGTGCTCAACACGTTCTCGCAAATCGCGTTCGGCAACGCAAATGCGAATGCACAGGTGCAGGGCACAACACCTGAGACCTTCGTCATTCGCAATCTGCGTCTGGAGAAAGGGATCGGCCTGTCCGAAGTCGATGTTGCAAGCGCTGCGCGCGTGGCGGTGCTTGGCAAAAAAATTGCCGAAGAGCTTTTCTATAAAAACGATCCGATCGGTCAATCGATTCGTATCGACAATCAGAGCTTTCAGGTGATCGGCGTGCTCGACAACGAAGGCCAGAGCTTCGATATGGGCGATATCGGGCAAGTCGTGATCGTGCCGATTTCAACGGCACGCGTGAGCCTTGTGCGCACGCCCAC
>JBOFBL010000317.1:0-1828 GCA_051645545.1 Casimicrobium sp.
CGACGCTTACGATTCGTCTCAACCGTGCGCGAGCGCTTCACTCGAACGCGCAACGTGCTGACGCATGGCGAGAGCTGAACGAGGCAGCAGCGAAATACGAAGCCGCACAACCGAATCCGGCGCAGCGCTACGAGGTCGAGTTCATTCGTGGGCAGATGTTGCTTGATGAAGGAAATCGCGCGGGTGCGATTGACGCTTTAACCAAAGCAATAAATGGCTGGCGCGAGAACAAATCCAATCCACAGCGTGTGAAAATGATTGAGCAACTGATCGATGCGAACAAGCTGGTGCAAGGTTCGTAGGGTGGGCAACAAGTTGCCCACCCTCCGTTGTTCCGTTCGTGGTGAGCCCAATTCATCCTGAGCGTATCGAAGGATCGAACCAAGAACGCGCTTAATCACCCAATCGATAGGCCAAAAACAATCTCGCCTTTTCCCAATCGCGTGCAGCGGTGGCGGGCGAGATACCGAGCATCTCAGCGCATTCGTCCACGCTGAAGCCGCCGAAGTAACGAAGCTCCACCAGATCGTGGCAGCGTTCGTCAATTTCTTTAAGTTGCTGCATCGCTTCATGCACAGCGAGTACGCGCGTGTGATCCGCCGATTCGCCAGCAAGCGACGTGATGAGAGTGACCGCTGCATCGCCGCCACCGCGTTTTTCGGCATCACGCTCGCGCACGTAATCGACGATCACGCTGCGCATGACTTTACTCGCGTAACCAAAAAAGAGTTTTCGGTTTTCTGCGGAATTCAATTTCTGGCTAATCAATCGTTCATACGATTCGTGCACTAAGCTCGTCGGCGTGAGCAGCGTCAAGGTCGATTCGCGTGACACCTTGGCGCGCGCGAGCGATTTGAGTTCGTAATACACAGCGTCGAACAGTGAGCGCTGCGAGGCTTCGCTGCCCGAGCGTGCGTGATGCAAAAGCTCGGTGATGTCGTCGGTCGTTTGGGCGAGGGTCATCGTGAAGTCAAACTAGGGGGCTTATTCTTTGAATGACGCAAACAACGCGCCGATTGCGACAGCGATACGCGCCGAAGAGAAATCGGTGGCTGTAATGAGAGTTTTATAGCGCGAAATACGTCTGCAAGTCATCGCATGAATTCCAGAAAGCGTTTTTCTATGAAATCAACTAATAAGCCAATCGCCCAATTAATATGGGCGATAACCGCGTTTCTTATTCAAACCGATGTATTTGCAGAAGATCCCAGTTGCGCCGCGTACATAAGCGCATCAACGCCGAAGCCCGATCGCCCTTATCGAGTGAACCAAACCATCGTTGTTGAAGGCACAAAGATGGAAAGCGAAGCCGTTTACATCGGCAACGTGATCTACACGCGCACGCCGGAGAGGGCTCAGGGTAAATGGGTCGCAACGCCAATGCCCGATTTGAAAAGCACGATCGAGATCGCGAAGAAAACGACAACGCGCTGTGCCGTGACCGGAGCCGACACGATCAATGGCATGCCGATGAAAGTGTGGACGAGTTTTGGCGTAACGCAGTTCGATCCGAAACCGGTCGAATGGAAAACCTGGATCGGCGTTGCGGATGGTCGCGTGTACAGACAAACCTCGGCGGGCTTCGATCAGCGTATTGCGTATGACAAAGTGGCCGCGCCCGATCCTTCGGAGATTGCGCAGCCGCGTAAGAAGCGTTAACGCGCCCTAGTTTCTGGGTTTATTGTTGCGCTCTGTATATCGAATACAAAAACGCCTTCGCGAAACGTTGCGCATGCGGATTGAAGCACAGGTGTCCCTGACCCGACGGCGCATCGATGCCTTGATTCAAACTCGGGCAACTCGCGGTCGATCGCACGGCGTCGCAAAT
>JBOFBL010000318.1:0-5092 GCA_051645545.1 Casimicrobium sp.
GTTTGCCTTGCGTCGTGCTGAGGCCATGGAATTTCGAACGCTCAATGATCGACCAGTCCGAGTAGTTGAAATACTTCAGGTCGCGTCCGTCGACCGCGTGACAGCTCGAGCAGCTCGCTTTGAGTAGCTTGTTGGACAGAGGGCTTTCTTTGAGTGCGACTGACCCAAGCCAAAGCGATCGACCCGCGGCGATATCCGCAGTGAGATTGGGCGTAGCGGTCGAGCTTGGTTGTGGCCGCCATGTTGTCGGATCTACCGAGCGTTTTGCGTAATTACCTAGCGCAGTACGGTTGTCGCTACGCTGGAAATTTAGATCGATGATGCGATAGCCATTGGTGAATCCGTCGTCACGATTGAATCGAAACTCAAGCGTATTCTTGCCTGTACGCGCTCCGGTAATTGGCACCGTGAATCTTGTAGTGTGAAAGCCACCACCAATGCCGCCATAGCTCCTCTCGGGCTCTTCCACGGTTGCGTTGAAATTATCGAGATTGACCCAGCCGCCACCATTCAAGCGAACGCTGGCTTTAGCGCCACGATCAATACCGCTTTGCACCGTGCTGTCGCGCCAGCCGCAGCGATGGCATTGCAGCCAGAGGCGATTGATATTGCTCGCATCGCCCAAGGTCACGGTGATCTCTTCGATGTAGCCTGCTGGCCCGATCACTTCAACGGGCATCACCGTGCGGTCGGCGACGCAACCATCGGCAATGAACTTACTGATCGCATTGGCGTCGCGCCGCGTGGCGCCGCTTTGTATGGGCAATCCCGCAGTCAACGCGTTAGCTTTAAAGCCATGTAAATGACGGGCGATCACGGTGGAGTCGAAGTCAGTCAACACACCATCGCCATCGACATCAAGCGCGGCGACGTTGCCTGACACATGTTCGGTAACCGCCGCTGCGTTTGGTGCCGGCGTGATCCGAGTAAATGCATTGGTGAGACTGCTGCCACGCATGTTGTTGACGTAGCGAACAATCATTGCGCTATCGACATTGGCGTTTGCCCTCGAAGTTGCATCTGCTGCGCGCGTATTAAATGGACAAACCGTCGTTTGTGCGTGCAATGTAGACGTAGCAAATACCGCGAGGATTGCGAGCGCTCGGGCAAACGCATGTCGGCGCGAAGTAACGCACAAAAGCTTTTTACAGAACACAACTACCCCTCTGATTTCCCAACAACTATGACTAATTATCGTGCACATATGGCGAAGTAAACTGGAAGAAACAGTTTGTTACACAAACAGAAATAACGTTCCAGAAATTCGCGTCATACGGTTTTTCATGCTGTGATGCAGTGAGACGAATCGCAAGGGAGTATTCGCGTAAACAGTTGTAGTGTTAGGTCATGATTCTTACGGCAGGACTTGCCGCTATGTTGCGCTTGCTGCTTCCATAGTTTGAATCTGACATCTTCGATTGTCTTGATCTAAGGAACCCAAATGTTTTGCTTTATTTTGTACTGAATAATCTAAAATGTGCTAACATTCGTCTATGCCTCGGAAACTTGAATTCAATCGCGATGCAGCCATTGAAGCTGCGGCCGAAACCTTTCAGGAAAAAGGTTATGGCGCGACGTCGCTTGACGATTTGACCGAGCGACTTGGGATCGGTCGAGCCAGTTTGTACAACGCGTTTGGCGATAAGCGTACGTTGTTGCTCGAAGCGCTCGATTCGTATGTGTCTAATGCACGGCAGAGCTTGAACGAAGCGCTCGCTAGCAATAAACCCGGTAAAGCGGCGCTTGCCGATGTGCTCGATGGCGTAACAAGTTGCGAAGGCCGATCGGCGCAAGGTTGCATGTGCGTGAATGTGGGAGTGGAGCTGCATGGCGAAGATGCCGATATTCAACGCGCGATTGTCGCCAATATCGAGCGTATGGAAGACACGTTTTTCTCGTTGATCAAACGCGGGCAGGGTGATGGTTCGGTGAGGAAGGACATTGACCCTCGCGCATCGGCACGCACGGTGGCTGCGTTGGTAGTCGGAATTCACAGCATGAAGCGCATTGGTGTCGCGCCGCAGGTGTTGCAGGCAGCAGCGCTTGCGCAGCTCGCGATGCTTTAGTTACGGTTTTTTTGGTCGTCGGTTCGTCCGACATTTTTTTGTGTTATTTTGTACTAATTAGTCTAGAAAGAAGTTAATCATGACAACGAAATTGGCAGTAGTGACCGGCGGCAGCACGGGTATTGGTTTGGCCTCGGCGTCGCGTCTTGCAAAAGATGGTTACCGGGTCATCGTGACGGGCCGCAACGCAGAGTCGCTCGCAGACGCGAAGAAAACGATTGGTGCAAATGCGATTACTGTGCAAGCGGATAGCGCAAACTTGAACGACCTGCCGAAGCTCACTGATGCGGTGAAAGTGGCGGGCGGTTCCGTAGATTTCTTATTCGTGAACGCAGGCGTTGCGCTCTTCGCGCCAATCGATCAAGTCACGCCCGAGTTTTTCGACAACCAGATGAACATCAATGTGCGCGGCGCGTTGTTCACGACGCAAGCGCTATTGCCGTTCATTAAAGACGGCGGCTCGATTGCGTTCAACGCGAGTATTGTGAAGGATGTGGGCTTTCCGGGATCAACCGTTTACAGCGCCACCAAAGCGGCGGTTGCATCGCTCGCGCGCACGCTCGCAGCGGAACTCGCAGTGCGAAAAATTCGCGTGAACTCGATTTCACCGGGGCCGATCGCAAAGCCGATCTACGACAAGATGGGCATGCCGAAAGACAATCTCGATCAATTTGCGGGACACATGCAAAGCATTGTTCCATTGAAGCGCTTCGGGGGCGCCGACGAAGTGGGCGAGCTCGCATTGTTCCTCGCAGGCGACCAATCGCGCTACATCACCGGCATCGACATAACGATTGACGGCGGTTTCTTGCTGGGCAAAATGGCAGCGTAGTCGTAAATTGTTTCAATGAAGAAAGGCAATCATGAATAAACGCAGCTTCCTAGCAACCATTGCGGCGAGTGCGGTGATCGCTCTCGCTGGATTGCAAGTCGGGAGCACGTTCGCTGCGCCGCCTGCGCAACTCAAATCGCAGGTGCCGGGTTACTATCGCATGCAACTCGGCGCGTTCGAAGTCACCGCGCTCTACGACGGCTACATCGATCTCGACACCAAGCTGCTCAAGAACACAAAGCCTGGCGAGGTGCAGCGGCTAGTTGCGCGGATGTTCCAAACGATGCCAGCGGTGCAAACGGCGGTGAACGCGTACGTCGTTCATACGGGAAGCAATCTGATTCTCGTCGACGCCGGTGCTGCGAAGCTCTTTGGTCCGAGTCTTGGCTTCGTACTCGACAATCTTCGCGCGGCGGGTTACACGCCTGAGCAGATCGATACGGTGTTGCTCACGCACATGCATGGCGATCACATCAACGGTCTGGTCACCGCCGATGGCAAAGCCGTGTTTCCGAATGCCGAAGTGCGTGTTGCGAAAGCCGAAGCCGACTTCTGGTTGAGCGAAGAGGTGGCGGCGAAGGCGCCGAAAGACGCGCAAGCGTTTTTCAAAATGGCGCGCGACGGCGCGGCCCCCTATCGTGCGGCGAACAAACTCAAAACGTTCGAAGGAAATGTTGAGTTGCTATCGGGGGTGAAGGCGGTTGCGACACCCGGACACACGCCGGGTCACACGAGCTTCATGTTCTCATCGAATGGCGAGCGACTGTTCATCTGGGGCGACATTGTTCACAACTACGCAGTGCAATTCGTCAACCCCGGTGTCGCGATTGAATTCGATACCGATCCGAAGAAAGCGGTCGCAACGCGTCGCGCCTTGATGGTCGAAGCGGCGAAAGAAAAGTACTGGGTCGCCGGGATGCACTTGCCGTTTCCAGGCATCGGACATCTGCGCAAAGACGGTGCGATTTACAACTGGGTGCCGGTTGAATTCGGGCCGATTCGCGAGGTGAAACGATAGTGCGGTCGTAGCGCGTCTCCAAATAAAAAAACGCCCCGAGGGGCGCTTTTTATTTTCTATGACGGAACGCAGCGTTTACTGCTGTACTTGCTGCTGTTGCGCGGCACCGGTTTCAACCATTTGCATTGGCGCCTCGGCAACGATTTGTTTTGGCGGACGCGGACGCCCACGCGGCTGCGAAGGCGGCTCCGTTGTCGGCGTGACCGGCGCACTCGATGTCGTTTCCATCATCTGGATGCCTGCATCGGCGGGCAGTGCGTATGTGAACGCTCGAGGCGCTTCACGCGCAGGTGCGGGCGCACGCGCGGCGGGCGTTGTCGGCGCAGATGCGGTGCTACTCACGGGTGTGTTGCTGACCATACCAACACTGTTTACGATTGCCATATTAAATTGGGGATTAGCGAAATTTTCATCATTTTTCGAAGAAGATGAAATATCGGCTGATGCCCCATTTAAATCGGGCGAACCGCTTTGTTGCTGGTCGCGCGGTGGACGCTCGCGACGAGGGCGCTCGCTACGCTCGCCACGGTCAGCACGATCGCTGCGTGGTGCACGTTCGCGACGTTCGCCTTGCGCCGCTGGCATCGGCGCGCCATCGTCCGCAGGAATCAACGGTTGACCTGGCTGCATTGACGTGACGCCGGTCGATGCGGTTGCAATCGGATGGCCGAATTCGTCGGTGATCACTGCTTCTTGTGCCTCGACAACGCGTACGGGACGATCGGTGCGCTCGCCCCGATCACCACGTTCACGACGCTCGCTACGATCACCGCGATCACGGTTGCGACCACCACGCTCGCCGCGTTCGCGACGCTCGCCTTGTGGCGGTTGACCTTCGATCGCCGGTGCGGCGGCTACAGGCGCGGTTAATGCATCTTGCGCGGGTTTCTGTTGCGGCTGGCGTTCGGGACGCGGCGCTCGCTCGCCTTGCGGTTGTGCCTTGCGCTCATCGCGCGGACGTTGATCGTTCTTGCGCAACTCGTCTTTGCGACCTTCGCGTTGATCGCGATCCTTACGATCACCGCGATCATTCTTGTCGTTACGGTCTTTACCATCGCGCTGCTCGCGGTCCTTGCGGTCGCGTCCGCCGCGATCATTGCGATCTTTGCGGTCACGACCGCCTCGCTCGCCACGATCATTGCGATCGCGACGCGCTTCGCTCTTCTCGGCAACCAC
>JBOFBL010000319.1:0-5619 GCA_051645545.1 Casimicrobium sp.
TCAAGGGCGCGGCAGAGGAAGAGCTCGAAGCGATGAAGGAGTTTCTCTCCTCGCCCGATGCCGCCATTGCCTTAGCAGAAAACTTGGCCCTGGTGGCCGCGCAAGGCATTCCGGTGGTCGGGCAAGTGGTGGCCGGGGCGGCGGCGGCAGAGCGCATCAAAGGTATCGTTGACGCTGCAGGCCCCGCGATCGACGAGCTCAAGGGCATGGTCGACACCTGGAGCAAGCCGATGACGCCGGAGCAGATGGAGGCGGCCAGAAAGCAGTTGGCGAAGTTCTTGATTGGGACGGGGATTGCGCTCTTACTTGCGGCGCTGGGGCGAGCGGGAGCCAAGATCGCCGCGAAGATTCGGGCGCGAAAGAATTCGGTCACCAAGGCGCAAACTCATAACGGCAACGGTAGTTCAGGCACAGCCTGCCCAACCTGCGTGGGAGGCCCTGTCATTGTCGCTACCGGTGAGAAGTTTTTATTCGAGAAAGACTTCGAAACATCCGGTTTACTGCAGATTCATTGGCAGCGTGCCTATCGCTCCGGCAACACGCGTAGGAGTTGGTACGGTCAAGGTTGGACAACGGCGTTGTCGGTCGCTCTGATCCTTGGTTCAAATAGCCTTTTATTACATGATGCCGATGGTCGTGTCGTCAAGCTGCCGCCGATTGAGGTGGGTGCGGAGCATTTCGAAGCCTACGAAAAATTGACACTTCTCCGTCCTGAATTCAATCGCTGGACGTTGACCAATAAAGCGGGCATAACACGTCACTTCCGTCAGGTTGACAGTGCGCAGTGGGAGATTCCGCTGCTCGGAATCAGCGATCGCGACGGCAATCATGTGCGCTTGAACTACCCAGCGTGGGAGGTAAGCAAAGACGCGAACAATGCACTTGCGCACTGCCCAACGAGCATCATTGATAGCGCGAAGCGCGAGCTTCGTTTGACGTGGGACGCTCGCGGGCTCTTGCTCGCGGTGGATGCGGTCGATAAATCGCAAGCCAAAACGATCCGCCTTGCAAGCTATACGTACGATCGAGACGGATGTCTTACGTCTGCGCGCGATGCCAACGATCAGGGGCGCACGTACGCTTGGAAGAATAATGTCCTCGTGGGCTACACGCTCGCCACGGGCGAGCGCTTCGCAGCAACGTATGACGATTACTCGCCGATGGGTAAAGTCACGCGCTCGTGGTGCGTGGACTCGCCGAATGAAGCCGAAGGTCATACGTTCACGTACAACGAGCGGGCGCGCATCACGCGCGCGGTCGATGGACTCGGACGCACGACCACGTTCTATTACGACGAGCGCAAGGATATTATCGTGATCGTCGATTCCGAGGGGAATCAACAACGCAAACCGTACGATGCGAACGGTCATATTGAAGCAGAAATCGATCCGCTTGGGCGCATTACATCTTTCCAGTTCGATCGTCGTGGGAATTTGATTTCGCTGGTCGATCCGAGCGGCGCGAGCACGACGCTCACGTACAACGCAATCGACTTGCCGGTGACGATTACTGATGCGTTGCAGAACCAGTGGAAATCGGATTACGACGAGCGTGGCCATTTACTCGCAAGCATTGATGTACTCGATCAGCGTACGAGCTACGCGTACAACGAGCGTGGCTTACCGATTGAAATCATCGATGCCAAGGGCGGCACCAAGCGCTTGCGATGGAGTGAAGCCGGTGAGCTCATCGCTTACACCGATTGCTCGAATCGCACCACGCAATACGACTACGATTTCTTTGGCAATCTCACCGCGGTCACCGATGCGCTCGGACAGTGCACACGTTATTACTACGACTTAACACGGCGGCTCACAAGCGTTGAGCAGCCTGATGGCGGGAAACACTTCTATCAATACGATGGTGAAGATCGACTCATTGCGTACACCGATCCGCTCGGTGCGATGACGAAGTATCGGTATAACGCCAACGGTGATCCGATTGAGCGGCAAGACGCGACGGGGCACACGCTCGCCTATCGCTACGACGCCGCAAATCGTTTGATCGCGCTCATCAATGAGAACGGTGCGGCCTACCTGTTCCGCTATGACAACGCCGACAATCTGATTGAAGAGATTGGCTTCGATGGCAGAGTACAGCGGTATTGCTACAACGCTGCTGGAGAACTCACGCACTTAATTGAAGCCGGTGCCTTGAGTGACAAGCACCATGGCCCCGGCAAGACCACGTGGTTCAGTCGCGATGCGATGGGTCGATTGGTTGAAAAGCGGCACAGCGATAGCGCAACAAACACCGCAGAGAACGCATCGCTAGCGGTCACCCAATTCACTTACGATCCGCTCGGACGCTTAACCCAGGCGACCAACCCCGATGCACACATCGCGTTCGCCTACGACGCGCTGTCACAGCTGATTGAAGAGACACAGACGCACATCGCCGCGAGCGTTAAAGACACCAACACCCTGTTCAAGCTTCAGCATCGTTACGACGCCTTGGGCAACCGGATCGAGACGAACCTGCCAGGGCCGAACGGCGAGGCCGGTAAACGCGTTCACTGGCTTTACTACGGTAGCGGTCATCTGCACCAGATCAACATCGAAGAAAACGGCGAGCATCACACGATTGTCGATATTGAGCGCGATCAGCTTCACCGAGAGATTGAACGCACACAAGGCGTGATTGCGAGTCACTACGCATTCGATCCGATGGGGCGGCTTGCCGCACACAAGATCACGCGGCAGAAACAAGCGAATGCGAATCTTGTTACAAGTGATCGCGTGGGTACGCGCGCAGACGCACGCGCCACCCCTGCGCTCAACCTCCCGCACGCCGAGCTCATCAAGCGCAGCTTCAACTACGATGTTGCAGGCAACTTAACCGGCGTCGCTGATAGTTTGCGCGGCGTCTCGAAGTATCAATACGATGCGTTGAGCCGGATTCGCAATGCCGAGCGCGCGGTGGGCAATGAAGCGTTTGACTTCGATCCTGCGGGGAATTTGCTCAATACGAATGCCGCGAGCAAATCGGGCACATCCACCATATCGAACGCTACTTCAACGAGCGGCGGCGTGAGCGGCAACCCACTCAGCAAGATTCAAAGCAACCGAATCGCCGTCTTCCAGGACTTGCGATTCGAGTACGACGAGCACGGCAACATCACGAAACGATTGCAGGGTTGGCACACGGAACAGCACTTCCGCTACAGCCCCGAGCATCAACTCGTTGAGGCCACGGTTACGCGCTACACCGAGAAGTTAGAACCGAAACTCGTCAAATCCAACAAGCAGCAAGTGACTTCGTCGGCGAACGAAGAATCGAACCCCGCCTCTCCGTTCGTGGTGATCCCGTCGAACCATGAACGGCCGCACACCACGCAAGTCACCCAATATCGCTACGACCCGCTCGGACGCCGCATCGACAAACGCGACACCTTCGCAGCAACTAAATTCATCTACGACGGCGACCTGCTCATCGGCGAACTCAGAGGCTCCAAGCTCAGCGAATACTTGTACGAACCGAACTCGTTCGTGCCGCTTGCGAAGCTCGAGAGCGAGTGGAAAGCAAGCGAGCGAAACAGCGAAGCAAACAACGAAATCAACAACGAAGAAATCGCCGAGCAGGGTTTCAAGAACCTGCAAACGCTCGCCACACTCGTTGCAAGCAATCCAGCAGCGGCAGAGGCGCAGCGAGAAGCGATTGCGCAACAGAAGGCCAAAGCGAAAGAGCTGTTTGGAGAGAGCGACGAACTCGACGAGCACTTGCAGTTATTGCCCACAAGTATTGGGCAAAGCGAGCAAAAACAAGAGTTCTCAGAAAACAATAAAAAAACGAGTATTGCCCAATTAAATAGGGCGATAAAGCGCTTTGCTGTTTACTATTATCACTGCGATCAGATCGGTGCGCCACAGGAACTCACCGACGAACAAGGCAAGATCGTTTGGGCCGCGAGCTACAAGGTCTGGGGTGAAACAGAATCGCTGCAATTCCTCAAGACGGGAACGGATGACAGCCCGCAAGTCTTCTCACGCAATGCGCGCACGATCGCCTACGAAGACAGCAAACGCGTTCAATCATTAAATCTCATTGATCAACCGATTCGATTCCAAGGGCAGTATTTCGATCAAGAGACAAGCCTTCATTACAACCGATTCAGGTATTACGACCCCATAGTTGGGCGTTTTATTCATCAAGACCCGATTGGGTTGCTCGGCGGAAACAACCTCTCCGTTTATGCGCCGAATGTGATGCAATGGATTGATCCGTTGGGCACAAAACGGCGTCCTTCTATTGACGCGCCTACTCATTCTTCCCGCACGAACGTAAAACCTGTAAACGGGCGAAACCCCATAAATGGCTGCTTTGCTGGAAAAACGATGGTGGGCAAAGATCTGCCAGAAAGCGTTCGCGGCAAATATCCTCACGGTGTTCCATTCAATATGAATGGTTTCCCAGACTTCTCTAGATATGCAATCAAAACAGTAAATATTACGCCCGGGGCGTCACGTGGAACAGACTTTTCAAGATCAAACAATGCTGCTTTTGGAAAAGGTAATCCATTTGGCGATGGAGCACCAAAGATTGATGGTGTAAGGTACACGTGGCACCACCACGAGCAGTCCGGGAAAATGCAGTTAGTACCAGAGGATATTCACGATGCGGTCAAACACACAGGTGGGTTTGCGAAACACTGCGGCTGAGGCTTAATATGGATAAAGCAATAGACGTCTTTGAGCAGCAACTTGGAGTCACGCTTCCGGAAACTTATCGAGCGAAATTAGCGTCGTTGACAGCAACGCGACCTTCTCCCGCAGTATTTGATATTCCGAACCAAGGGTTTAGTTCAGTCGATTACTTTTTCCCATTGTTATCGAAAGACAAAACCGAGACTTTGCAGCACAAACTCAGGCTCTACAAAAACCGAATTCCATCCGATTACCTGCCGATTGCGCGCGATCCTGGCGGCAATCTTGTCTTATTGTGCTTAAAAGGCAACGCTCGTGGCTCCGTGTTTTTTTGGGATCACGAACTTGAATCTGACGAAGAGGACGCCGAGACATATCGTGAGAATTTGATTTGCCTAGCAAAGTCTTTCGATGCTTTTTTCCACGATCTGAGGCAGATGCGAGAAGACGAAATGTAAGTGTCTGCCAAGTAGATTGAGCTTTTCGAGCCTATAGGGATGACCTACAAAAGCAGTTTTGTGCCTTCGCCGAAAGCGCTCAATCAATGTTCTCGATCCCTCGCTCGCTCAGGATTTAAAGTGATCGCAAAGCTCACGACGATTACGTTGCAATTACTTTGGCTGCTCAAAACATCAATGGTGAGTTCACAACCCGCATGCGTTTGCAACCCTTGGATCGATTTAAATTTGACCGATTCTTCGATAAAAAGTCCCCCAGACTTTTTATCGAAGAATCGCTCCGCGCAATCGCCGGCACCGGTTAGTGCCGTACCGGGCAGCAAGCGCAACGCGTTCACTGCAACAGCGCCCCGCGACACCACGAACACGATGTAGAGAAAGCAGCAAAGCGCTATGGGCACCAATATCTACACCGACAACCGAGCGTACGTATCGCAATACGCGGCGGGCCGTGCGATCCAGCCTGTCGACCCGGTATTCCTGAAGCCGAAGGGCGATCCGGGCGTCAATCCGCACAT
>JBOFBL010000320.1:0-2686 GCA_051645545.1 Casimicrobium sp.
TCACGAACATCGTTTTGCGATCCGGCGTGAAGGTAAGCCCGGTGATTTCGCAACCCGAAGGACCGACCAGGAAACGGCGAATTTCTTTCGTCGTTGGATCGGCGGCAAGCATTTGGTTATTGCCCATATTCGCGAAATCACCCGTGTTGGCGAAACTACCGTCACTTTGAATCCACAAGCGACCGAACGAATCGAAACCCAGGCCGTCAGGGCTGTTAAACAGGTTGTCAACGGTGATCGTGGACGACGGCGCGCGAGTACCCGTGACACTCGGTTGCCCCGCCATGACGAACACGTCCCAAGTAAATGTCGTAGCCGTCGCATCGCGCGCGTTTTCATTCCAGCGTACGATGTGACCCCATACGTTGTTATCGCGCGGATTGGCTTCGTCGACGGGTGGGCGCGACGAGCCTGCGGCGGTGGTGCCATCGGGTTTGTTCGACGACGCGGTCGTGGTGCCGCGACGATTGTTGTTGGTGAGCGTGATGTAGACCTCGCCCGCCTTCTTCGGATTCGCAGCAACCCATTCCGGGCGATCCATCATCGTTGCGCCCACGCGATCGGCGGCTTGCCGCGCACGAATCAACACATCGGCTTGGCTCGTGAATCCGTTTTCCGCAGTCAATCCGTTCTGACCGAACACGAGCGGAATCCAGCTGCCGACTCCGGCACGGTCGCCGGCAGTCGCTCCCGCCTCAAATTTCGCTACATAGAGCGTGCCCGAATCAAGCAGCGTGCGATTGGCTGCGCCGGTCGGGTTCGCGCGATCGAAGGTGCCGCTCGACACAAATTTGTAGATGTACTCGTTACGTTCGTCGTCGCCCGAATACGCCACGACCTTGCCGTTTGCGGCGACGACGATTTCTACATTCTCGTGCTTGAAGCGCCCTAATGCAGTGCGCTTCACAGGTGTTGAGCTCGGATCGAACGGATCGATTTCGACGATCCAGCCGAAACGATTCGGCTCGTTCGGATTCGCGTTCACATCAAAACGCGGATCGACCGTGTGCCATAAATAGCCGAATCCGCTCTGCGCAATGCCATAGCGATTTTCAAGCGCGTTGGGCGTACGGGTGCCGTTCCAGCCGAAGTAGCCGTTGAAGTTTTCTTCACACGTGAGATACGTTCCCCAAGGCGTGAAGCCGTTGGCGCAATTGTTAAGGGTTCCAAGCGCTGCTCTACCCGTTGCGTCGGTAGCCGTCTTCAACAGATCGTTGCCAGCTGCGGGGCCCGAGATCGTCATCGGCGTGTTGCCAGTGATGCGACGGTTGAAGCGCGAATTCGCCACCATTTCGAAGCTCCCGTCGGCGGCGCGCTTTACATGCACGATCGAATTGCCGTGTGCGGCTTGCGCTTTGCGCGCTTTCTCGATTGTGAATGGCAGCAACCAGTTTGCTGCGTCGGTATCGGGTGCGTAGAAGTATTCGGGATTGATGTACTCGTGGTTTAACACGAGTAAGCCTTCGTCACTGCGATCGCCATAGCCGTTGGCCGCCGCGTTGAAACCAAAATAGGTCATACCGTCGTGGTTGTCACCCACTTGCTTTTCCTGGTCGGCAGCTGTGTTTGTAGCGTCAGCCTTCCACGCAGGCGCGCCCGCCAGCAGCGGCGTGCCCCAAGGAATAATTGCGCTTGCAACGTAGCCGCTGGGCACGACAATCGTGTCACCTGTTGAAATGGGCACGTTCGCGAATCCGAGCATCTTCTCGCTGCTGACCGGAGGTGTCGTTGCGTCGTCGTCACTACCGCAGGCGGCCAAGCCACCCAGAAACGGGATTGCGGCAAGACCGGCTCCCGATTTAAGCAGCATGCGGCGCCGCGGATTGACTTGCATTGCTTCGACAAGCTCCGCAAAGCTCTGTCGATTCGATGGGTTGGATACGCCGTCATCGTCGCGAATGATTTGCGCCATATTGGTCTCCTGTCTGTTGGACTAAACCACGCACTATCTTTTCTGCAGATTGCAGTATGGTGTCAGTTCGATGACATTGATGTTGCAGCCATTGGCGATGCTGTCCTGCTCTTTTGATTGTCACGCGATCTTCACGCGTTTATGCGATCATCGATTTCTTTTTGGCTTGCAACGCAAGGCCTGCGCTTAAATCGAACTGGATTGAGTTGATGAGTGAAGAGTTACTTGCCGCAGTAGATCTCGGCTCCAATAGTTTTCGGCTGTTGGTCGGCAAACTCGATGGCGAGCAAATCGTGCCGGTGAGCACCTGGCGCGAAGGCGTTCGCCTCGCTGGCGGGCTTAACGAAGATGCGATTCTGAGCGACGAAAAAATCGATGAAGCCTGTGCTGCACTAGGTCGCTTTCGCGAACGTCTGTCAGCAGTGCCGCCAAAGCAAATTCGCGCCGTCGCTACGAGTACCTATCGCGTCGCGAAGAATGCGAAACGACTCATCGAAGCGTCGGAAGCCGCGCTTGGCATGCCCATCGATGTAATCTCCGGTACCGAAGAGGCTCGCCTTATCTACATCGGCTGCGCCCATAGTTTGCCGTGGAGCGAAGATGATCGCTTGATCGTCGACATCGGCGGTGGCTCAACCGAATTTGTGATCGGTCGCGGTTACGAGCCTTCGTTCATGGAATCGTTTCTGCTTGGTGCCGTTACCTTGTCGCAGAATTTTTTTCCCGATGGGTTGGTAACCGCTGCCGCGTTCCGCAAAGCCGAAATGTTTGTGC
>JBOFBL010000321.1:0-3991 GCA_051645545.1 Casimicrobium sp.
CGAGCAATTCGCTTTCGGGATATTCGTCTTGCCCATCGTTGCGACGAACGCGCAAGAAGCGAAACATCGAGCTCTTGGTTTCGGTGTGCGTCGCAACGAAGGTGCCCTTACCTTGGCGGCGGATCAGAATGTTTTCGCCCGCCAGCTCGTCGATCGCTTTACGAACAGTGCCTTGGCTCACGGAGAATCGCGCCGCAAGCTCCATTTCACTGGGGATTGACTCACCGGGTTGCCATTCCCCGGTTTCGAGCTGTTTAACGAGCAAGCCCTTGATTTGCTGGTACAAGGGCTGGAAAGATGGCGTGCCCACATGAGCGAGAGACGCGGCGTCGTGGACACCACTCGCACTTTTTGCCGATGAACCGACTGCTGGGTTCACCAAAGTTGCTACATCGCTCATAAGCATGAATTCTCCCCGAAATTGCGGCATCGCGCAATCTCTAATCTTCTATCTTATATAAGACATAAGACTAGTTGACGCTCGCGTGAACTTTGTGAATAATGCAGGCCAGCGCGAGAAGTTAAGTCTCATGTAAGTCGGGCGCTCTAAGCTCGACTACCGTTCGCTACAAAACGCGCCTCTCGCAAGGCGCGTTTGCGCGACAATTATGGGTTGAACTTATCCGGGTTCCGCGGCGTTTTGTTCGCGTTTATTCGGTTCGGTTGCTTAAACCATCGCACTCTAAAACAAGGAACAACCACAATGAAAGCCCCCGTACGTGTTGCCGTCACCGGCGCTGCAGGCCAAATCGGCTACGCACTCCTCTTCCGCATCGCAGCAGGCGAAATGCTTGGCAAAGATCAGCCGGTGATCCTGCAACTCCTCGAAATCCCGGACGAGAAAGCGCAAAAAGCCCTCGCAGGCGTGATGATGGAATTGGAAGATTGCGCGTTCCCCTTGCTCGCTGGCATGGAAGCGCATAGCGACGCGATGACGGCGTTTAAGGGCACGAACTACGCTGTGCTCGTGGGCGCGCGTCCGCGTGGCCCAGGTATGGAGCGCGCAGATCTGCTGCAAGCGAACGCTGCGATCTTCACCGCGCAAGGCAAAGCATTGAACGCTGTTGCCGATCGCAACGTCCGCGTCTTGGTCGTCGGCAATCCGGCTAACACGAACGCATACATCGCACAGAAATCCGCACCCGATCTGCCCGCGAAGAATTTCACCTCGATGCTGCGCCTTGATCACAACCGCGCACTCTCGCAACTCGCCGCGAAAACCGGCGTGAAAGTCGCCGACATCAAGAAGATGGTCGTCTGGGGCAACCATTCGCCCACGATGTATCCGGACATTCGTTTCGCGTCTGCAAACGGCGTTGCACTCAAAGGCAAAGTGGATGAGACATGGAACAACGACACCTTCATCCCCACCGTCGGTAAACGCGGCGCGGCGATCATCGAAGCGCGCGGTCTCTCCTCCGCCGCCTCGGCCGCGAACGCCGCCATCGATCACATGCGCGACTGGGCACTCGGAACGAATGGCGAATGGGTCACGATGGGCATTCCCTCCGACGGCAGCTACGGCATTCCTGAAGGCATTCAGTACGGCGTCGCAGTCACTTGCGCGAATGGTGAGTACACACGCGTGACCGGTCTCGAAATTGATCCGAAGAGCCGTGAGCGGATGGACAAGACGCTTAAGGAATTGACTGACGAGCGTGATGCGATCGCGCACTTGTTGAAGTAGTTAACGGCGATTTTTTGTTGTCATTCCCGCGAAGGCGGGAACCCAGACCGGGACGTTTGATTTGCTGCTCCTTGCGAATAGGCAACAACGTTCTCTCGGTCTGGGTCCCCGCCTTCGCGGGGATGACAGTAACTCGTAGGATGGGTGGAGAAAAGCGATACCCATCAACAGATTCCTAGGGTGGGCAACTCGTTGCCCACGCGGACCCCGAACCGCTCCGAAATAAAACTCGGAGCATTTTCCAGAACGATCAACGCGTAATGATTTCTCTGGAAAATGAAACGAACGATACGAATGAACGCCCAAATTCACCGGGCGATAACTCGAATAATTTTATTTATCAAGAAAACATCAATTCAACCTCATCGCCCATGTAAAATGGGCAATGAAGCAAAGAGCTCATGAGCCATTCTGCCCTTACTTCTCCCGGCACCCTCTTCCGCAAAGCCCTCGTCGACGAGCCGCCGCTACAAGTCATCGGTGCGATCAACGCGAACCACGCGCTGCTCGCAAAGCGCGCAGGCTACAAAGCGATCTATCTCTCGGGCGGCGGCGTCGCCGCGGGCTCGCTCGGTTTGCCCGATCTCGGCATCAACAATTTGGACGACGTGTTGACCGACATTCGCCGCATCACCGATGTGTGCGATCTACCGCTGATGGTCGATATCGACACCGGCTTCGGCCCCAGTGCGTTCAACATCGCGCGCACCGTGAAATCGCTCATCAAATTCGGCGCGGCAGCATGCCATATCGAAGACCAGGTTGGCGCGAAACGCTGCGGCCATCGCCCCGGCAAAGAAATCGTCTCGACCGAAGAAATGGTCGATCGCGTGAAAGCGGCGGCGGACGCGAAAACCGATCCCAACTTTTTCCTGATCGCGCGCACGGATGCGATCCAAGTCCACGGCGTCGATGCCGCGATTGAGCGCGCAGTGAAATGCGTTGAAGCCGGTGCGGACGGCATCTTCGCGGAGGCGGCGTACGATTTGCCGACGTATGAAAAATTCGTTCGCGCCGTCAAAGTTCCCGTGTTGGCAAACATCACCGAATTCGGCAAAACGCCGCTCTTCACGGTTGAAGAGTTAAAGAGCGTCGGCGTAGGCATCGTCCTCTATCCGCTCTCCGCCTTCCGCGCGATGAACAAGGCCGCCGAAACCGTCTACGAATCGATCCGCAAAAACGGTCATCAAAAAGACGTCGTCGACATCATGCAAACGCGTGACGAGCTCTATGATCGGATTGGGTATCACGCTTACGAACAGCATTTGGATCAGCTTTTTGCTGCGAAGAAATCATGATAATCGGAAAAAGTCTTCTGCTCGTCTTTATGATTGCTTTCCTTGGCTGCTCCTTCACAAAAGAAGCCTTTGGTGCACCGTCGATTCGTCTTGAGATTGAGAGCCCTCGAGGGGATTCGCTGGGCGGCGGACGTCCAAGAACTTACACGGAAGTCGATGGATCAGTGGGCGGACCAGACATCGGCTACTCGACGCCAGGACGTCTCGACTACGTTCAATTTTTTCTGGCTCCTATCGCGCCAGATTTTGACAAAAACTTTGCATTGGATATCAGTACAAAGCAGCTCGGCATACCGATCGCCCCGGGGCGGTACGCTAACGCGGAGCGCGCGGCCTTTGCGTCAGCTGGACGGCCAGGCCTAGATTTGTCACTTGACTACGGCGGTTGCAATTCGATATCCGGTTATTTCGACGTTCTACAACTTGCTCTGAACTCGGAGCAAAAAATCGTTTATTTCGACGTGCAATTCGAGCTGCTTTGCGAAGGGAGTACGGCTCCTTTACGTGGCCGTTTCGCGTACGATGAGGGTGGCGCACCAATTTCGTTCGCTTCGGCAACGCAAGTCGTACCGGCACTCCAGGTATCGTCACTAGCAGTCATGGCGTTGACGCTCTCGCTAATTGCGCTTCGCTCAGTCAAGAAAAGAGAAAGCGTGTGACACGCAACTTCATCGCGAAAAACAAGTTGATTGGTATCAATTTGGGTGCGTTGACTGCGACGGGCTTGTCGCACAGACCGCACCCTACGAGGAAAACAAAATGACAGACACCGCATCCACAGTCACCGCTTTCAAACCCAAAAAATCCGTGGCCCTCTCCGGCACAGCGGCGGGTAATACCGCGCTCTGCACCGTCGGGCGCACGGGTAACGATTTGCACTATCGCGGCTATGACATTTTGGATGTCGCCGATGCGTGCGAATTTGAGGAGATTGCGTATCTACTCGTGCATGGCAAGTTGCCGAACGTGGCGGAGCTTGCGGGTTACAAAGCGAAGCTGAAAGCGC
>JBOFBL010000322.1:0-1150 GCA_051645545.1 Casimicrobium sp.
TCTCACCACACCAAGATATCATCTCGGAACGTTTATCAACGCTGTATCGCTTGCCGACCTTGCAACAAGGGCTGCTGATCATGCCGGTCAACACCTTGATGCAGCGGGTATGTCCGCGCGAGTTTTTGCTGTCGCATGCGTTAGTGGTAAAAAAAGGTGAGCGCTTATCGCTGTCGAAACTCCGGGGTCAGTTAGAGCAAGCTGGGTATCGCCCAGCCGAGCAAGTGATGGAGCACGGTGAATTTGCCACCCGTGGCGCGCTGCTGGATCTGTTCCCAATGGGCAGCCAGACACCGTTTCGTCTTGATTTTTTCGATGACGAAATTGACTCGATTCGCACCTTTGACCCTGACTCTCAGCGCACGCTGGAAGAAGTGGATCACATTAACTTGTTACCGGCGCGCGAATTTCCAACCGATAAAAATGCCATCGAAGGATTTCGCAGTCGCTGGCGCGAACAGTTTGAAATCCGTCGCGATCCGGAACACGTCTATCAGCAAGTCAGCAAAGGCACCCTGCCCGCCGGTATCGAATATTGGCAGCCGCTGTTTTTCGAGCAGATGACCACCTTGTTCGACCATCTGCCAGGCAATACGCTGATTGTTAGTGTCGGCGATATCCAAGATGCGGCGACCCGCTTTTATGCCGATGCCGAACATCGTTACCACGATCGCGGCGTCGACCCGATGCGGCCGCTGCTGGCACCGCCCGTTCTCTGGCAACGTTTGGATGAGCTCAATGCCAACCTGAAAAGCTACCCCAATGTCCATCTGCAAAAAGACGCGGTAGAGCCGCGCGCAGGACGCAGCAATTTGCCGCTTAGCGCGTTGCCGGATATCCGTTTACAACATCAACATAAAGAGCCACTGCAGGCTCTGCGCCGCTTCTTAGAAGAGTTTCGCGGCAATGTGGTGTTTTCGGTAGAAAGTGAAGGTCGGCGAGAAACGCTACTCGATTTGCTGACACCGCTGAAATTGCGACCGCAAACGATCCAGAATTTGGCCGACAGCCGCACCGTCTCGCGGGCGCTGATGATAGGCGCGGCTGAGTCTGGGTTTGTGCTCACGCCAGAAAGTGAGTCAGAGGCTGACGCAAGTAGCGCGCTGGCCTTTATCTGTGAAAGCGATCTGCTCGGGGCGCGCGTCAGCCA
>JBOFBL010000323.1:0-1427 GCA_051645545.1 Casimicrobium sp.
GTTGATAACAAGCGCTGATTCGCACTTGCCGATTCGATAGCTGCTTCGCTAATCGACGGCTGGGACAAACATGTAGCCGAAATTTCGAATGGACTGGATATGACGCGGCTTCGACGGGTCGGTTTCGACGATTTTTCGCAAACGCATGACGGCGACATCGATGGTGCGTGGTAGTAGTGTGCTTCCGCGGCCATGTACTACTGACATCAAACGCTCTCTGGAAAGCGCGACGTTGGGATTGTTCGCGAACTCCGCGATCAATGCGAATTCAAGTGTCGTCAAGAGTCGCTCGCTCCCATCATCCGCGAGCAGTCGTCGCGCGCCGGGTTGAAATACGAACGCACCAAATTTCGTATCGCCAACGATTTGATTTTGAGCACCGGGGATGAATGCAGAGCGGCGCAACACAGCGCGAATACGCGCCAGTAGTTCGAGCGGCGAGAACGGTTTGCCGATGTAATCGTCAGCACCGATTTCAAGACCGAACACGCGATCATATTCCTCAACTCGCGCAGTCAGCAAAATGATCGGAATACGATCGCCTTGCGTTCGCAAAATCTGGCAAGCTTCTAAGCCGGAAGTACCTGGCAAACCAACGTCGAGCAAAATCAGATCGGGACGCAATTTATGAATGCGACGCAACAGCTCATCGGCGCTTGCCAACGCGGTCGTCGTCATGCCTTGCGCATCGAGATATTCGCACACCATTTGCCGCATTGCAGGATCGTCCTCGACGACGAAGATGTGAGTTTCTACTACTTCCATAGTGTGAAAGCATAAATTAGTTCTTTACAGCCTGATACGTTAACGTCCTATAAATTTGGGCCGTCAGCTATTTTCAACGATAGGTGAATAAGTAACGAAATCAGCCTATATACCCAGTTAAATAGGAATTTTTGTTACAAAGCTGTAACACAATCAACTCGATTGCGACCAAACCATTGAAATTCCAAAGCGACCATTGAGTCCATGCGCAGTGCTTAGTGTGCCGTTAGTCTGCGCAGCAATCTGTGCCACGATCGCCAAGCCCAGGCCGCAGTGCCCCGAGATTTTCTGATCGTGCGCAAGACGAGAGAACGGTTTTATCGCCTGGGCAAACTCGGCTTCCGTCATCCCCTCGCCATCGTCCCACACGGTCAAGTGGATTTCTGTTGCCGCTCGATTTTGAAACGAATGCAGTGTTACTTCCACCGCACCGCGTCCATATTCAAGTGCGTTGTCGATCAAATTGGTCAGCGCTCGTTGAATCGCAAGGTCCGGCATTGCGATATTGACATCACTCGTCTTGAACGACACCGCAAGTTTTTGCGTTGCGTAGGACGAGACGATCCGCGAAACGACTTCGTCAAGCGGCCATGGCTCGCCGAATCCAACATGGCTCTCGCTTTGCGCGTAGCCGATGAACTGCTTCACTATTCTCTCGAGCG
>JBOFBL010000324.1:0-1412 GCA_051645545.1 Casimicrobium sp.
TCGCCGTTCGGGCTCACACTCGCATCGGTGATGAAGTTGAGCGGATTGCGAATCCAGCGCGAACGTGTTTGATCGAAATCCGACGGCAAGCTGATCGCGAGTTTCTTGCTCTCGCCATTTGCAACATTGAGGCGATACAAATCGGCGCCGAGCTGATAGACGATGCGCGAACCAGCAAGCGACGCGCTGCGCACATCGAAATCCTTGTGTTGCGTATGTTGCTTGAGATCGCTGCCCGTGTGGGTCATCGACCAGACATTCATCGTACCGTCACGATCGCTTAAAAAATAAATGCGGTCGCGGGTACACATGGGATTCATACTCATGCCGCGATAGTTCGCGGTGAGTGGCGTTGCTTCCGAATTTCCGTTAAATCGCCATAGCGATTTGGCGAGACCGCCTTTGTAGTTCTTTACATTGTCTGACCAGCGACTTTTACGCGAGAAGAACAACGTGCCGCCAACATAGCAACCCGCATCGGTGTCATCAATCGCGATGACTTGCGGCGCTTCGTTGCCATCGATATTGACCGAATACATGCGCGCGATCGGTGGCCCCAAATAGCGCTCGTTGGCATACAGCACACGTTTGTCATCTGCCCAACCGACAACGCGCGTTTGCGTCACACCGTCATAGGTAAGGCGTCGCGGTGCGCCACCCGCAAGCGGCATCACGTACACCTCGGCGGGGCCTTCGTAGCGCCCAATAAAGGCAACCCAGCGACCATCGGGCGACACCTGTGGGCGAGCCTCTCGCGCAGCGTGCGTGGTCAGTCGCGTTGCAACACCACCCTCGGGATTGACCGACCAGATGTCGCCTTCGGAGACAAACGTCAACACGTTTTCGCCGAGACCGGGCTCGCGAAAGTACGCGTTCTGAGCGTACGCCGTTTGCGCCGTGAGGGCGACAAAAAAGAAAATACAGCTGATGAAACACCGCGTAGATTTCATGGGTAAAGTCGAATAATGAGTTAAGTGTTATCGCCGATTGCGCGCTATGTGCCTACATGCGCGCTACGCGAGGTTGCAAATGTATCGTGCGACGATTCACAGAGGCGGAAAGGCTCATCGGTCTTTGCGAATGTTATTTGAACGCTTGCGATGCGACCTCGCTACAGACGAAAGAATTGCAGACTTCATCGCGGCCCAGATATCGCAAACGCGATGAGGCGTGATCGTTTAGCGCTTAAAAAATGGGCAAAAATTAGGTAGTAGCACTACAATCTAAACCTATATTAAATTGGGTCTACCGACGATTTATAGTATTTTTCGTAAAATTAAGTTATTTATTTAATCGCTCAAGTAAATTGGGCGATTATTTACATAGCTGGTTTGACTAACTCTACGATTCAAACGGGATCCGTAGATGGGTTCGCTATGCTGCGATAGATTTCTCCGAATGAAGATTGCACT
>JBOFBL010000325.1:0-1026 GCA_051645545.1 Casimicrobium sp.
GCCACCGACTTACTTGTCGAAGCAACCCCACCACCGTCAATCAAGCCTCAACCGAGCTCTACACCCGCCAAACTCAACCAACACGTTCGTGCAGCGAAGAAGCGGAATTATGTACCACTTTTTTACTCCGCGCAAGCGCAGTGACCGAAAAACGCCTATTTTATTGTTCATTTTTTTAGCAGCGCGCCCCGCAACGCCCCATAAATACTCGCCTTGCGAAATATTTTGAATAGATGCTCAAACTACTCCGCGTCTGTGTTCATTGCAGAGAATTTTCTGCGCTCATTCAGCACAACAGCGCTTCACATATTCGGCCAATTTACTTGGGCGATCAGCACAGAAAAAGTTTGAATCGAAACGTCTTCGATAATGAACTTCGGCCCAATTAAATCGGGCGTCAAAGAAATAAGTTATTTCTTCTTTGCTGTCTTCGTAGAAGCCGCTTTGCGAGCGCCACTAGCCTCACTCTGCGCCGCGATAAACGAGCGAATTTCGGGATAGATGATGTTGCGCCAGCGGCTGCCGGAGAAGATGCCGTAATGGCCACAACCAGGCACAAGCAGATGATTTCGCTTTGCGTTCGGCACGTTCGTACAAAGGCCGTGCGCTGCGTAAGTCTGCCCAGGGCAGGAGATGTCATCCATCTCGCCCTCAACAGTCATCAGTGCAATATCGCGAATCGCTTTGGGATCAACGCGTTCGCCTGAAACCTCCATCACGCCGCGTGGCAATTGAAACTGCTGAAACACGCGATCAACGGTTTCCAAGTAATAAGCCGCATCAAGATCAAGCACGGCGTTGTATTCGTTGTAGAACCGGCGATGCGTTTCTGCATCTTCCTCGTCGCCCTTAAGCAGATCAAGAAAAAAATCCCAGTGCGACTTTGCATGATGCCCCGGATTCATCGCAACGAATCCGTAGTGCTGCAGAAAACCAGGATACACGCGACGGCCGAAACCAGGGTACTTCGCGGGCACGCGCGAGATCACGTGTTGCTCGAACCATTCCTTCGTATGCTTCGTCGCG
>JBOFBL010000326.1:0-1497 GCA_051645545.1 Casimicrobium sp.
CCGGCGCGCTTTGGGGGCGACCGACCTGGGGCACGTACTGGGTGTGGGACGCACGATTGACCTCAACCTTAATTTTGTTTTTTCTCTACGTCGGATACATCGCGCTCGCGGCAGCGTTCGACGACAAGAAAAAAGGCGATCGCGCGAGCGCGCTCATCGCCCTCGTCGGCGCGGTGAACGTGCCGATCATTTATTTCAGCGTGAACTGGTGGAACACCTTGCATCAAGGCGCGTCCGTCCGACCGGGCGGCTCATCGATGGCATCGATCATGTTGACCGCGATGATGATCATGACCTTCGCGTTTTGGGCGTATTGTGTGGCCGTCGCCATGCATCGTCTTCGCACGCAAATCATTGAACGCGAACGCGGTGCGGACTGGTTGAAGGGCAGCTTGAAATGATCTGGGAAAGCTGGAGCGCATTCTGGAGCATGGGCGGGCGCGGCTTCTTCGTCTGGGGAAGCTACGGCGCTTTGCTAATCGCGGTCATTGCGGAACTCCTTGCCTTGCGTGCCGCTCGAAAGCGCGCATTGCAGTCTTCCCGAGAAAATCATGACGCTTAAACAAAAACGCCTCGCCCTCATCGTGGGCGGCATGCTGCTCTTGTCGGCGGCGACGGCTTTGGTGCTCTTCGCGCTTAAAGACAACCTCGCGTTTTTTTACACACCGACGCAAATTAAAGCGAACGAAGCGCCGCAAGGCCGCACCTTTCGCATCGGCGGTTTGGTTGAGCTTGGCAGCGTGAAGCGCCAAGGCATCGATGTGAGTTTCCGTGTCACTGACACCGCGCAAATCGTTCCAGTTACTTACACCGGCATCCTTCCTGATTTGTTCAAAGAAGGCAAAGGCGTCGTCGCACAAGGCACGCTCGGAGCCGACGGTGTGTTCCGTGCGAAAGAGGTGCTTGCGAAGCACGACGAGAATTACATGCCGCCCGAAGCGCAGAGCGCCGTTGACAAAGCGAAGCAGGCGCAGGAGCGCAGTTCGAAAACACTGAAGTGAGTGTTTCTGAAATGTAGGCGCGGACCTGGACGCGCTAGCTCGTACGACCGATCGAAGCGACCCCAGGCGGTCGCCTACAAAACGAAGAAATCTGCGTAATCTGCGTCGAAGAAAAGTGTGAACAAAAAACTTCTCATCCCTCTCGCCTTTCTCGCGCTCGCCGCCGTGCTCTTCTATGGCCTCTTTCGCGATCCGCGCGAAGTGCCCTCGCCCCTGATCGGCAAGCCTGCGCCCGCTTTCACACTGCCGCAGTTGCAAGACGCAACCGCGAGCTTCACGCCCGCGCAAATGAAAGGCAAAGTGTGGCTCTTGAATGTGTGGGCGAGCTGGTGTCCGCCGTGCAAAGAAGAGCATCCGGTGCTGCTCGAATTGAGTAAACAAAATGTCGTGGCGATCATCGGTCACAACTACAAAGACAAACGTGAGGCCGCGCTCGATGTGCTCAAAACCACCGGCAACCCGTACGCAATCTCGATCTTCGATGAGAAAGGCAACG
>JBOFBL010000327.1:0-2967 GCA_051645545.1 Casimicrobium sp.
CTCATCTAAATCCCCTCTCCCTTGAGGGGAGAGGGTGACCGAAGGGCGGGAGAGGGAGATCTCTCCATTCTGGCAGTGCCGCGAGGGGGCGACCCCTCTCCTGTCGCTGCGCGACATCCTCCCCCACGAGGGGGGAGGAGACGAGCTGCTACTTAAACACCGGCTCCAATCGCTTCTTCATATCCGCCAGCGCCACATCGGTCGTCTTCGTCCCGGAGAGGTACGCGTTCATGTTCGAACGAATCGCGTCCGACACTTCTTGATAACGCGGCGATACGGGGCGCGATTTCGCGGTCTCAACGATCGGGCCGGCAAATTCAAACCAAGGATTCGCGGCGAGCACTTCTTTGTCTTTGTACACACTCGGGAACACTGGCAAATGCGATGCCGCAATCGCTTGCATCTTTGAGACTTCAGGCGACGAGAGATAGCGCACGAACTTCACCGCTTCCGCTTTGTTCTTCGAGAATGCACTCACGGCGAGTTGCCAGCCACCGATGCAAGTCGCGGACTTGCCCGTCTTCGACGATGGCAGCGTGGTCACGCCGATATTGCCTTTGACTTTGCTGTCGGCGTCGTTCTGCGCGCGATTCCATACGTAGCCCCACGTCTGCGCGAAGATCAAATTGCCCGCTTGCATGTTGATGCGAATACGATCAGTCACGATCTCGCCGACGTTCGGCGACATCACGCCGGATTGCTTCAAGCGACCGAGCAATTGAAACGGCTGACGCGCTTCGGGCGTGTCGAGATTCAACTTACCGTTCTTGACCATCTCGCCGCCTTCGCCCCAGAGCGGAACGAGATAGGTGCACACTGTGCCTTCGATCGGCGCACCGGCGGTTTCAAAGCCACGCAGGTTCGGGTTCTTCTCGCCTTGCATGATGATCTGCGAGGTTTCCATCAACTCGTCCCATGTTTTTGGCACTGGGCGCTTGTACTTTGCGAGCAAATCTTTGCGGTAGTAAAGAAATTGCGAGTCCGCGAAATACGGCAACGAAATCACTTTGCCGTTCACCGTGTTCGCATCCGAATACGCCTTCATGTATTGCGACATGACTTTCGCTTTATCGGCACCGAGGTAAGCATCAAGCGGCTCAGCCCAACCCGCAGCAGACCATTGCGCGGGACGAATCACGTCGATGAGCACCACGTCGAGCGCGCTGTCTTTCGAAGTGAGTACCGTATTTAAATATTGTTGTTGCGCTTCCGACGTGGCACCGCCGACTTCCACGGCGATTTTCACGCCCGGTGTGCGCTTTTCATATTCATCGGCGATCTTGCGCATCACATCCGGTCGTTGCTGACCGCCTGTGAAGATGCGCAAGGTCGTTTGCGACCACGATGCGGCGCTGCCAACAACGAACGATGCGAGCGTTGCGGCGAGTGCGAATTGCTTCAATTTCATGCTATCTCCTCCGTAAATAATCGCCCAATTATCGTGGGCGGAAAAGTGAAAAATAGTAAATTTCGATAAAGTATGTTTTTTGACGTATTGCCCATTTAAATTGGACGATACGCTTTGTAGCTGCTAACTGGTTATTGCTAATTCTGTCTTTAGATCGAACAAGTGCGTTTTCGCAGGATTGATTGCGATTTTCACTTGGTCTCCCATTTTCAGTTTCGTGTCTGCGCTCACGCGAGTGACCATCTCGACCGGCTGCGCTGCACCGACTGAAAGCGTCACCAGCGTTTCTGCGCCGAGCGGCTCGACGACTACAACGCGAGCGTTGATGTCGCCGCCGACCGAAATGTCCTCAGGGCGAACCCCAAAGGTCACCTCGCGTCCGCTCGCGCTCGCGCGCGGGTAGCCAAGCGCGACCGTCACACCTGCGAGCGTCGCACTCGCGCCATCGGAGCTTACGGTCGCCTTCGCAAAATTCATCGCGGGCGAACCCGTGAATCCCGCGACGAATTTCGCGGCGGGTCGGTTGTAGATTTCATCGGGCGAGGCGTATTGCATGACGTTGCCCGCAGAGAGCACGGCGATGCGATCGGCAAGCGTCATCGCTTCCACCTGATCGTGCGTCACATAAATGATCGTTTTACCGAGCCGCGCGTGGAGTTTCTTAATCTCGGTGCGCATCTCGTTGCGAAGTTGCGCATCGAGATTCGAGAGCGGTTCGTCGAAAAGAAACGCTTTCGGGTCGCGCACGATCGCGCGCCCCATCGCCACGCGTTGACGCTGACCGCCGGACAGCTGTCGCGGCTTGCGTTCAAGCAAATGCTCAATCTGCAAAATTGACGCAGCATCGCCGACGCGTTTTTTGATTTCATCTTCGGGCGTTTTGCGCAAACGCAAACCGAAGGCCATGTTTTCGAACACGCTCTTGTGCGGGTAGAGCGCGTAATCCTGAAACACCATCGCGATATCGCGCGAACGCGGCGGCAGGTCTTTCACCGACGCGCCGCCGATCGCGATGTCGCCATCGGTCGTCGTTTCAAGTCCTGCGATCATGCGCAAGAGTGTTGATTTGCCGCAACCTGACGGACCGACGAAGACGACGAATTCCCCTGACTTGATGTCAAGGTCGATGCCGTGGATGACTTTCGTGGTACCGAAGGTTTTTACGACCTTTTTGAGTTGGACGTTAGCCATGGGCAAGCTCCGCTTGCAGGACGTCGCTTGCTTCGCGAGCTAGGACGACGTGTGCTGCGCACACTAGGACGACGCGCTTTGCGCTATGACGCAAAGCTTCACAATCGTTGCCGCTCAATCCCTGAGTGATCGACCGCGATACGGCGTGCTTCATAGAAACCTCTTTACGTTGATCACTCGTTGATCGTACGACCGCCACTCGCCGCCTTTTTTTACAAGCGCGCTGCCCCGCACACAGACTTCGTATTTGTCATTCATCGCGTAGCCAAACTCAGCCACCGCAACGACCGGCGTATCACCTTCAAGCGGCCGCGTCGATTGCACAACCGGGCCGATCGGAAACGCCGTGCCCGCGCGCACGAAGACCG
>JBOFBL010000328.1:0-1353 GCA_051645545.1 Casimicrobium sp.
TGAATTCGTTCGCGAACGGCGCGCAGATTCTCGTTCGGCGCATTGCAGAAATCGAACAGCGTGAGCTCTGCATCGCCGCGCTCCAAGCATTCGATTTCGCGACGGCCGATCGCCGCAATCGTCGCATCGCTTCGCCCCCAACGCGGATGACGCAGCGCTTGCGCAATCGTCTCCGGTGCGGTCGGCTGCCACAGTGCGCTCACGAGAGTGAAACCGGCGGCGGCCCAGGGATACTTCGAAACCGGCAAACCGAGCGAGAGATTGAACGGCACACCGACTTCGCGCAGCGCACGCTCCCACGTGCCACGCGTGCGATGCAAGTCGGGAACGACGATTGCGATGCGTGCGCGCTGCGTCGTTTCACTGTTCAGTGTCTCGACGGCCCAAGCAATCGCATTCGTGCGCTCTTCGTTCTGATCGGCACAAAGCAAACGCTTTGCACTGACTCTGGAGAAGGTGTCTTCAGCACTAGAGTTAATAGCCCAATTTTCTTGGGCAATTATTCTGTTTTTATTAAATATTGAAAAAGCTTTTATTTCAGAGTATTGCCCAGCAAATTGGGGCGTCAATATCCAGTGCTCGAGCACAATTGAATCGACGGCCCCTGCAACGTTTGTCAGTGCATTCGGAAGTTCCGCCGCCGTAATCGCATTGCGATTTCGTAGGTGTTCGACAAAAGTTTTGCGCGCACTCCGATAGAGCTCACCGTTGGCGCCAGCGGCGTATGGAATCGCTTCATTCGCGCGACGGTATCCGTGTTCGAGCATCCAGGCTTCCGCGAATCGTTCCGCGAGCGCGGCGCTTTCAACCGAACTTGTATTCGCAATATCGCTTGCGATGTGCCGCCACAGCGCCGCTTCAACGAGCGGCGAAATCAGCTCGCGCGCGTCGTCGATCAAACCGAAGAGCTGGCCCTCTTCCCAAAGTGTCGCGAACCATGACTTGATCGTCATGAATCGCGGCAAGATCGCTGCATCGCGTCCGCTCGCACGCTGCGCGTCGTGCGCCCAAGCCCTTGCAAACGCGCGACGCGCGCGATCGCTCGGGGAAAGCACGATGGTTTTCGCAGCGGGTAGCGTTAGTAGTTCGTTTGAGATGAGCAAAGTGCGCGGGGTCACGCAGGGATTGTAAGGAGCACTCTACTTTTCCGATGGAACCGTGACGATCCAGCCTTCGAGTTTGTCTGCTTCACTGGGAATGCCATAACCCGAGTCGCCCGCTTCAAAAGCGAGTTGTGCAACAGCGGCTTGCACAGCACAGAGTACTGCGTCAAGTGTGTCGCCGCTGCCGTCGTCTGTGCACTCTTGTTCGAGCGAAGCGGCGAGGCTCACCGTTAGGCCGTAGTGTTTCTTT
>JBOFBL010000329.1:0-1071 GCA_051645545.1 Casimicrobium sp.
AGGAGCAGCGTAGGGCATGGTCACCAGCAAGCAATTGAACTGTGACAAGTTCTGCTTTGATTAGCGGCGAGTGCATGTCACCAGTCACTCGCAACTTTTCCGGCGGTTACAGCTTTGACGTGAGTTCTGGAACTGCTTCGAAGAGATCGGCGACAAGCCCGTAATCGGCGACACTAAAAATCGGCGCATCTGGATCTTTGTTAATCGCAACAATCACCTTACTGTCTTTCATTCCAGCGAGATGCTGAATCGCGCCCGAGACGCCAATCGCCACGTAGAGATCCGGCGCAACGATCTTGCCGGTTTGACCGACTTGATAATCGTTCGGTACGTAGCCCGCGTCCACCGCCGCGCGGCTTGCGCCCATCGCGGCACCGAGTTTGTCGGCGAGTGGTGTGAGTACCTCACGATATTTTTCGCCTGAACCCAATCCGCGACCGCCCGACACAATGATCTTCGCGGCCGTTAATTCAGGACGCTCGCTCTTCACGATTTCGGCGGAGACGAATGACGATAAGCCACTATCGTTCACCGCAGCAACACTTTCAACCGCACCGCTACCGCCCGTTTTTGCTGCTGCCGCAAATGCTGTGCCACGCACCGTGATGACTTTCACGCTGTCGCTTGATTTCACCGTCGCATACGCGTTGCCCGCGTAGATCGGACGCACGAAAGTATCGGCATCGATCACCTTCATAATGTCACTGATCTGCGCTTTGTCGAGCAGGGCCGCAACGCGCGGCGCGACCGCTTTGCCGAACGGCGTTGCCGGAGCGAGGATGTGCGTGTATGCACCTGCAGCCGCAACGACTTGCGCAGCGACGTTTTCTGGAAGCAAATGTTCGTGCGCTGCACCGTCTGCGAGGAGCACTTTAGACACGCCTGCGACTTGTGCCGCTGCGTCCGCCGCCGCCTTCGCGTTATGACCAGCGACCAAAACATGAACATCGCCGCCAATGGCGGCCGCTGCGGTGATCACGTTGAGCGTTGCCGCTTTGAGCGAACCGTGATCGTGTTCTGCAATAACTAAATTAGCCATGACTAGATCACCTTCGCTTCGTTCTTCAATTT
>JBOFBL010000330.1:0-2821 GCA_051645545.1 Casimicrobium sp.
GGACTATATCAAGCGCACCGAGTCAGGGAAACCCGCGTTTGCGAGTTTTTCTAAAAAGTGTCACATTAGCTGCTTACGATTGCAGGTTTGCTTTTGCTGCAATCGCACAAACAACGATCCCATCAGGAGAGACTATGAAAATCATTAAGAAGATGCTGCTTGCCGCCGCCATCAGCAGCGCGCTCGTCGCGACCGGAGTGTCCGCCCAGAACAAACCCATCGAAATCCAAATGTGGATGGGCTTAACGGGCTTGGGCGGCGAAACGCTCACCAAGTACGGCGAAGAATTCAACAAAATGCAGAGCGATTACAAGGTCACCGTCTCGTTCAAAGGGCAATACCCCGAACAGCGTGCTGCCGCGATCGCCGCATTCCGCGCAGGCAATCCGCCGCACATCATGCAAATGTTCGACGCCGGTTCTGGCGACATGATGGGCGCGAAAAACGCGATCGTTCCTGTCTCCGAAGTGTTCAAGCGCGCTGGCATCGCGTTCAACGCAGGCGACTTCATCGCCCCGGCGCGTGGCTATTACGGCGTGAAAGACGGCAGCCTGCTCTCCATGCCGTTTAACGTGTCCACCGCCGTTTTGTTCTACAACAAAGACGCCTTCAAAAAAGCAGGGCTCGATGCGAACAAGCCGCCTGCAACCTGGCCAGAGTTGATCGCTGCCGCACAAAAAATTCGCTCGACGAATGCTGCCAATTGCGGCTTCACGACAACGTGGCTCGCCTGGATTCAGCTTGAGCAATTCGGCGCGCGCCACAACGCATCGCTTGGCACGCAAGCGAACGGTCGCGCTGGTTTAAACGCCGAACTTAACTTCGCAAGCAACCCCGCATTCGTCAAACAAGTGCAAACCTTGGTCGATATGCAAAAAGACAAGAGCTTCGATTACAAAGGTCGCAGCAACGACGCCTCCGCCTCATTCCAAAACGGCGAATGCGCGATGATCACGCAAAGCTCCGGCGCGATGGGCGGCTACGTGCGCGACGCGAAATTCGATTGGGGTGTTGCACCACTGCCGTACTGGCCCGACGCCAAAGGCGGCCCGTACGCAACCACCGTCGGCGGCGCGTCGCTCTGGGTATTCAACGCACCGAAGCGAAGCGACGCAGAATTCAAAGGCGTTGCCAAGTTCCTGGATTACCTGCGCTCGACACCAGTGATGACCGATTGGGCGAAAGTCACCGGCTTCCTGCCCGCAACGAACGCCGCATTCAAATACTTAACCGACGAAGGCTATTACGCACAAAACCCGCGCGCGGCAGTCGCCATTGGCACGCTCGCCAACGGCAAACAGGGCGACCACACCGGCGGCTATCGCTTCGGTCGCTGGACCGAAATTCGCGACTTCTACCATGAGGAAGTCGAGAAAGCGCTACAAGGCAAACAAACCGCAAAAGAAGCGATTGAGAACGCGCAAAAGCGCGGCAACGCAGCGCTAAGAGCGTTTGAGAAAACGGCGGTCGCGACGAACTGATCCACGAAGTTTCTCGATTGAGAAAAGGGCGCGAAAGCGCCCTTTTTCTTTTGCGATGGGTCGCGTTATCGACTCGATACGCGAGTTCTACGCTGCATAAAATAAATACCTGTTCATATATAATTTGCCTATGCAGCAATCCGAAAAACCACTAGAGTGGATCGGCAGCAGTTACAAAGATTTGTTGGCGCTTCCGGTCGAAGTGCGACGCTTCTTCGGTTTCGCTCTTTCGCTCGCACAAGCGGGCGATAAGCATGACGCGGCAAAGGTGCTTAAAGGTTTCGGTGGCGCAGGTGTTCTTGAGGTTGTAGAAGACGACGTAGGCGGAACCTATCGCGCCGTCTACACCGTGAAGTTCGCAGAGGCGATTTTTGTGCTTCATTGCTTTCAGAAAAAGAGCAAACGGGGCATCGCAACGCCGAAAGAGGACATGCAAATCATTGAGGCGCGGCTTAGGTTAGCCGAGGCCATTGTGAAGGAGTGGCGCAAATGAAAAAAAGACTAGTTCAAGATGTTGAAGTTCGTCGCGGCTCCGGCAACATCTACGCGGACCTCGGCGTACCCAGCGCAGAAAAGCTCAAGATAAAAACGGGCTTGGTGATCGAAATCAGAAAAGCTATGAACAAACTCGGACTCACGCAGCAAGAGGCGGCCGAGCGCATGGGTGTGACGCAGCCCAAAGTGTCGGACATGATGCGCGGCAACTTCACCAATTTGTCGGAGCGCAAACTGATGGACTGCCTTACACGACTCGGCTATGACATCGAAATTAAAGTGCGTCCATCGAAAGCAGAGATCGGACACCTGCTACTAGCTGCAGCTTGATGCAACCGCGCTCGTAAGCCGGTAGGTTTATGAGAAAAGAAGAGGTCGGGTTCGTAGGGTTGCCTTATTGCGATCGCGATGAGGTACGAGCGACCCTGGTCGCGATCATTTATTCGCGAAGTGAACTTCACCGCGCTCATGGTGAGCTGGTCGAACCATCGTGGTGAGCTTGGGCATCCTGAGCTTAACGAAGGACGAATCATCCCTCGCTGTCATCCCCGCGGAGGGTGTAGGCGGGGTTTCGGATCGCATGCGATCCGCCGCCGGAACGACTCGCGCATGCTTGCGCGAGTGCGTCCTGCAAGGAGGGACCCAGACCGGGTAATCGTTCGTTCCGCGCATGGTGAGCCTGAGTTCACCCTGAGCTCGTCGAAGGGAACCATGAACGCACTCAAAAAACAACAACCTAAATCATTCCCAACAAACTAGCGGATCGACCAATTTAATTGGGTCATAAGAGAATAAAAGCTATATCTTAAAAATAACAATAAATGGTTCCATCGCCCAATAATATT
>JBOFBL010000331.1:0-4502 GCA_051645545.1 Casimicrobium sp.
ACAAACCGAGTGCAGTGAAGGCACCGAGGGCGAGGGCATTCAGAACGCAAACGCCGAGGACGTGGGTGGTGGTGAGACAACACCACCTGGAGAGGCAGAGGGCGCAGGCGGCAGCGATTTCATGAAACAGATCATGGAGATGTTTCAGAAACTGATCGCCAACGTACAGGGCGGTGATAAGGGTGACGTCGGTCTCGATACCGGTACCACGCAAACCAATCCTACTGCCCCCGTTTAAGCAGCAATAGCTAACCTCTTGAGAGCACAACCATGAGCACCTTCGGACGACCACACCTGCCTCTCCTCAATAAAGTCGAGGCTAGTCAAAGATCGAGTGTTCGTTCCCAAGCGTTCGATCTAACGCAGTTGAAGTCGAATACAGAAAAAAGCGGTAGTGGATCAAAAACACGAAGTGCCGATCTTGTGCCGCGAGATGTTCTTAATGCGTTATCACCTCAAGGGCAGCTTGATTTGGTAAATACGACGATATATGCGTATCAAGGTGTTACGTCGCCTGCGGAAAGCGATCTGCCTGTGGCTCAAGATACGACTGACGTTGAATATGAATTTGCGGGGACCAATGACGGACCGCCTAGTGAGACGGCGGCGAAACTTGTTGAGGCGGCAGAGGAATTTGTTGAGGCGCTTAGAAACGACACTGATCGACGCATAAATCGCGTGATATCAAAAGCCGATGCAGATTCCAAAGTGAGTAACGCCGTAACACTTGCCCAAGTGACAGGCGATCCTAGTGCGTTTCAAGCTAGTGTCACGTCTCGTAGTTAGTTCACTACTACTTAAAAGACATGAGCCAAGATATCGAAAAACTCAGCGGTACCGATGCGAAACCTCTGACCAAGGAATCGCGCTGGCGGGAGCGAGCAGTCGACCGTGAGGCGATGATCGCAAACGCTGTGCGTATCGACAGCCGTACGTCGTCGCAGGACTCGATTCCAAGCAGTAAAACTCACATGAGCGGTCGTAGCGCTACTACGGCGAGCCCAAGCGACGCTTTGCGCTCATCGCTACGCGATGGTGGCAGTGGTTCAGTAGATGCATCTCCGCCAAAGGGCAGTGCCAATTCGCCACAGGCTAATACGCACGCCGCTGATTTGGCTCGAGAGTCAGCATCAGCACAAAGTACCGCCAAAGAAAAACTGAAGGCGCGGGCCACGATGCAGGCACGCCTGCGCTTCTTAAATAAAGACGCAACGGTCGCGTTTAAAGACAAAACAGGCTTGACTTATCAATTCGACCGCGAAGCACTAGAGCAGTTGCTAGAGCAGCTTGGCTCCGATGCAGAAACGGTTGACATCGGTGGACACAACATCCCTTTGGGGGTGTTTGACGACGGCGTTAACTCATTCGCCGAGCTCGATCAAGCGCGAGTTGAAAATGGGCTAGTACCGCTGTTTTCAGCGGCAACAACGTAATAACTTAATTTACGTCTTTTAGTAATCAAGGAGCAAGAAAATGGCAACCGTAAACAGCACAGAAAGCACAAACAGAGGAATTGACACCAATACCGTAAATACTGACAACATGATACGGATGCAAGAAGCGATGTCAAACAACAAAATGAGAGCGGACACTTCAGGCATGGTTACAAACAGTAATAACACCGCTAGTCAAGCCACATTCGACGGTGTTAGTGAAACGAACAAAGCACAAAGACAAAACAGCAAAGCTGCTCTGTCAAGCTCGTAGAGCGCTAGCTGAATAGCAATGTAACGTGACGATTCACTCCAATTGGGGTGGATCGTTTTTACGACGATAGCCGTCTTACGCAATCTGTAGCCACAGCACACGTCAGAAATTGGAGTATTTATGATTGAAGCTATCCCGGCACTCACTGGCAACTTTCAACTTGAATCTACATCACAAAAATCTGTCTCCGGATTGAGTTTTCAAAGTAACTACGACACTGCTCCTGCTGCCAGCACTTCGCAAACGCATGCTGCTATCCAGATGATGAACGCCAACACAGATGCGATGATTGCAATGGGTAGCGCGGTGTCGAAGAAAAAACTCGATGAAATCAGCCTCTACCGTAGAAAGCAGGGGCGAAAAGACGCGCATTCAATGTCTGATTTAGGTAAGCTAGTCGGACAAGATGTAAGCGAAATAACTGCCCTGATGACAGGAAAAAAAGCCGCCCCTAACGCGATGCTTATGTCTTCACAACATAACACGCTGCAAATTAAAATCGATGTTATTTCTACTTTACTCAAACGAAGTTCAGAGTTGATACAGAAATTGGCGTCGTCACAATGAAGATAATGTCAATTGTCTTTTTTGTCGCTTGCGCAGTTTGCTTATCGGGTTGCAAAGAAGCGCTGTATTCGAAGCTCTCCGAGATAGAAGCTAACGAAGTGAAAGCCTCCTTGCTTGCTGTGGGCGTACCTAGCGTTAAGCGACAAAACAAAGACGGCACGTTTTCGATCGATATCGAAGGCGATCATTTTGATCGCGCGGTGCGCGCGCTTCGAGCCGTGAACTTACCGAACGATTCTTTTAGTGGTTTGCGTGAGACCTTTAAGAAACAAGGAATCGTTGCCTCGCCGACTGAGGAGCGAGCGAAAATGATGCTCGCCACGGCACAGGAGTTAGAGCGTACGATTAAACAGATTGACGGCGTGGTGACAGCGCGTGTGCATGTCACGCAACCGCCGCCGAACGCGCTTGCCGAGAAGCCCGCGGATCCATCTGTGGCGATCATGATTAAGCATCGAGATCGACTGGATTTGGAAAAAATGATTCCAGGGATCAAAGTGATGGCGGTGAACGCCGTTGATGGCGTGAAAGCGGAGTTAGTCAGTGTGCTCGCGGTACGTGCAGCAGAGTTTGAGGCTTTGCGCGAAGGCGTTGCAGAGCCAACGATGCCTCCGAATCTCGATGAAACAAAGATTAAGTGGTGGATGTGGGCGACGCCTTTAGCGGTAGTCTTTGCCCTTTTGGGATTGCTTGCTTCACCTTGGGCAAAGGGGCTGCGAGACCGTTTGCGCAAACTCGTTGTACGTAATAAATCCGCTGCTGCTTAGTACGGTTGCAGGCGTCCGTTTTTTGTGACGCTTGTTGAGACTTTTCGTGATGTTTGTTTAGTGAGGCTAAATTGTGGATAAGCCATTACCTGCAAACCGAGTTTCTGCGAGCGACAGCACGTTTACTTTCGATTACGTGTCGGCGTTTCGATGGAGTTGGTTGATCGACTCAGAGATTGACCAAAGTTGGTTTGCGGAGTCTTCAAAGCGGCGGCGTCTGAAATTCGTATCCAACCACGCTGAGATAATGGATTCGAATCGCGAGCAGCGTGATGATGGAGAGCATCATGCTCATTCGACGGAGCCACTGCAGAATCTGTCGTTTCCAACTGTGCGCCTAGGTCAACCGGGCGCGACGAAGGAGTTCGCAACATGGCTTGATGGCGGGGTCGCTACCCAAATTGCATCGGGTGACACTGCGCCGCGATGGTTTGTGAGCTCTGGCGCAGAAGTACGACGTTTATCGGGTTTTGTGGGGCAGTACACGGCGTTGATGTTGGCGCGAAAATTCCTTCATGCCTCGTCGGTGAGGCTCGTTAAAACGCAGCCTATCGTGCGAGAAGTGGTTGCGTTGTATGACACGCAGAGCGCAAAGCACATGCTCGATAGCAGTTTACGTGAGCGCATTGACACAATTAACTTTTCTGGGTATAGCGTGCTCGGCGCTGAGATTTTGCGTGCTTCACTTCATCCCTATGTTGTGAGTAACAAAGCACTATGTTCGCGGCTTGCCATCCGATTACCGTTCCCCAAAACAAAGACAGCGTGCGAATGGGCTAAACGGGATTGCGAATGGGCGAGAACGCTCTGCGATGCTCTGTTTATTGTTGCTAGTGGTGCCACGTCATGACCGCCATGAATCGTCCTTTTGAGCGTGTACGAATTCCTGCGCAAGCAATCGCGTTTTCCGACTCGCTTGACGCCCGACTCGCTGCAGTAGTCGCTCGCGAAAGGGCGCTGGATAAGCGCGAATTCGAGCTGGTTGCGCAGGCACGAGAAGCGGGTCTGAGGCAAGCCTTTGAAGATGCGCGCGGGGAAATCAGTGAGCAAGCTGCGTGCTTTGCTGTAAGGACGGTTGAACTCACTCGAGTCGTGATGCACAGCGTGCTTGTTGCGACTCGCGCAGCTTTGCAAACGATTCTTGCCGACGAATCGGCAGTGAAGGTGACGGAGAGTCGCGTGCGAAAGTTGATCATTGATATCGCCGATCGGAATGTCAAGTTGTACTGTTCAAGCACGGATTTCAATCGTATGGAGGAGGTGCTTCAATCTTTGCGCGGTGAGGACGATATCGCGATCGCGCTGAATGTCGATGAGGCGCTCCATGCTAACGACCTTGTGATTGAAAGTGAATTTGGAGTGATTCACGCAACGATTTCAGCCTTTGTTGAGACGACGACGCGGATCATTCGGTCTCAGCTAGAAGAGGGTTTCGCTAATCTAGATGCTTCGGAGGCTGCT
>JBOFBL010000332.1:0-4200 GCA_051645545.1 Casimicrobium sp.
CCCCCGCTCCTACAACCCGTCAAACCGTTTTCCGTTTGCGCGCCTTTTCCGCATCATCCGCTTCGGTTTTTAAATCCGGAATGTGATTAAACGCAATCGCCATGCGCCCGGATTTCTCGGTGCCGAACGCACCGCCCCAGAAAAGCGAACCCTTGCCGAATTTATTGTTGAGTTCGTCGACAACGCGATCGAGTTTTTCGGTATTCGGTTGTTGATCGAAGAGTGAGAGCGATTGCCCTTCGCGCGGCGTGAGACCGCCGAGCGCCATCGCGACTTGCATCGGCGCGCCGTTTCTCGCGTTGCGATCTTCGAGAATTTCTTCATAGAGCGCGCCGATCAAACTCAGAATTGTTTGTGAGCGATCGGTCGAGTCGATTCGTCGATGTGCTTTGTATTTCTCGCCGCCGCGCAGCTTGATGGCGAGCGACACATCAGTAGTGACGTAATCCGACTCGCGCAAGCGAACGCAGGCTTTCTGAGTAAGCCGCGAGAGGATCGCGCGCGCCTTCTCATGCGTGCGCACATCGGGCGCGAGCACGTGCGAGTGGCTGATTGACGACGTTTTCGTTTCGCGTTGCTGCACATCTTCGCCGCGCAGCTTTTGCCAAAAGCGCTCACCCTCGACGCCACCCCACACCTCGCGCAACTTATCCATCGAAGCTTCAAGGAGTTGTGGCGTGGTCAAAATGCCGTGATCGTTAAGTCGCGCGAGCATGTTGCGACCAATGCCAACGAAGGCGTTCAACTTAAGCGGCATCAACACGTGCGGTAAGTCCTTCGGCTCGATCACAATCAAGCCGTCGGGCTTTTTCATATCGCTCGCCGTTTTCGCGAGAAACGTATTGGGTGCAATGCCGATCGAGCAGGTGATGCATTCGCCGAGTTGTCGCGCGAGGCGATACTTGATTTCGAGCGCCAACTTCTCAGCATTCGCACGCTGCTGATCGCGACCACCCAAGCGAATCCACATCTCATCAATCGAATTCACATCAGCGATCGGCGCGCAACTCTCGACCACTTCTTTCGCCTTGTGATGAAACTCGACATAGACCGCCGGTCGCGAAACGACGAATTCGATTTCGGGACACAAGCGCCGCGCATCCGCCACATTGGTGAGCGTCTTCACCCCAAAGCGCTTCGCTTCCACGCTCGCAGCAATGGCGCAGGTCGTGTCTGCCAACATTGGCACCACCGCCACAGGCCGACCGCGCAGCTCGGGCCGCAGCTGCTGCTCCACCGAGGCAAAATAGCTGTTGAAATCGACGTACAGAGCGCGGAGCATGACTCGAATAGTTGTGTGCCGGAACGAAGCGATTGCAGATAACTGTGATTTTATTCAGTTTTCCTCGCAGTGAGTCGCTCCGAAAGAGATTCAAACTTTTTTCGAGAAAAACCTATTTATTTGGGCGAAAAGGTGGTTTTTGAAAATTGTTGAAATTAATAGAAAATTGCTTATTCGCCCAATAAATTTGGGTGAATCGCTTTGTTGCCAGGAATCAGTATTGAGATGACTTACCCGATGGAATGCGTGAACACGTTTGTGCGGCTTAGGTGGCTTTGAGCGCGCAATCTCACACGGCACACAGGGGTTACCTGGCGCACGTTGACGGCTTGCGTGCGCTTGCTGTGCTCGCGGTGATCGTTTATCACCTGCACGCAGCCTGGTTGCCGGGCGGATTCGCCGGCGTCGACGTGTTCTTTGTAATCTCCGGCTACGTAGTGACCGCATCGCTTGCCTCGCGTGCGCATGAATCGATCGGGCGATTCATCGCGGGGTTCTATGTGCGTCGTTTGATTCGCGTTGCGCCTGCGCTTGTCGTTATGCTGCTCGTAACTGTACTTGCTTGCGTGCTTTTCGTGCCCCCGGGATGGTTAAGCGGCTTTAATGAAAAGACGGCGCTGTACGCATTTTTCGGCCTAAGCAATATTCTGCTCGCGCAAAACACCGAAGCGTATTTCGCGCCGCGCACGGAGTACAACGCATCGACGCATACGTGGTCGCTCGGCGTGGAAGAGCAGTTTTATTTGGTCGTTCCGATCCTGCTGTTTGGTTGGTTTAGCTTGCGTTTACGCGGTAGTCGGCGAGCCGTGCTTTTTGCCGCGCTGATTGTTACGCTGGCCATCGCATCGCTTGTATTCGCGCGCTGGGCACAAGCCAACGCACCGCTGCATGCGTTTTACTCGCTCGCCAGTCGCTTCTGGGAGCTCGCAATCGGTGTGCTTTTGGCGCTCTTCACACATACACGCAATGCGCAGGTTAATACGCACAAGTCCATCATTGCCGCAAACTTCACCGGCTTCGTCGGCCTCGGGCTACTGATCGCAAGCTATGTGTATACACCCATCGCGCAGTTTCCTTGGCCGTATGCAGTGCTCGCTGTGGCTGCTTCTGCGTTACTCATCGGCGTAGCCGGGGTCGAGTCGCCGCGAGACGTCGTGCGCAACGTTCTTGCGAGTCGAGTATTAGTCGCGATTGGCTTGCGGTCCTACTCGCTATATCTTTGGCATTGGCCGGTATTTGTGTTGATGCGCTGGACCGTGGGGCTTGGAAGTGTGGCGCAACAAGCGCTTGCGATTACGTTGACGTTCTTTTTCGCTGAATGCTCCTATCGATTGGTCGAGCGACCGATTCGTGAAAGCGCATGGTTGCGTGCACGATCCGTTTGGTTGCAACTGGTTTTGTTGATCTCGCTGGTGATTGGCGCCGCGATGGTCGCGCATTTGTTGTTCGATTCGCGCGCAAAACTGACGCAGAGCACGGTCGTTCGCAACGCTGCCGACTGGTACGCGGGCGACCGGATGTCTGGGATGGATGCGTCTCGGCACTGTCAAGTCGAGTTGCGTCATCGCGCGATTCAGGGAAGCAATGTTGTTGAATACCATCCGCGCGATTGCAAGCGAGCGCCTCTCGAAATGCGGCTCTTCGTGCTCGGAGACTCGCACGCTGGCGCCTATCTCATGATGTTCGATCAATTTGCCGCTGAAACCGGCGCTGTCGTGCGTGTGTATCACGTGCCTGGTTGCGAATTTCTCGGCCTCAATGTGCCGATGTTGGAAATCTACGGCGGTATTTGTGCTGCACCAACCAAGGCTGCGCTACAGGATGCGTCGGCCCTATTTAAAGAGGGTGACGTTGCATTCTTGCCGTCGCTTCGCGTCAATAGATTTAGCGATCAGTGGATGCGCTTCGACGAGCGTGCGGCTCGCGAGCGCATGTCAGGCGAAGTCGCGTTGGCGACGCGTGCTCGTGCTGTCGCAGAAGCGAAAGAATGGCTCGTCACATTCACGGAAAAGCGAATGCATGTTTTGTTCGAGTACCCGAAACCGATTTTCCGATCGCCGCCATTCCGCTGCTCGGATCACTTCAACCGAACCAATGAAGTCTGCTCAGGCGGTTTGACCATTGAGCGCGAGGATTTTCTGAACTATCGCCGACCAGTGGTCGAGGCGATGGATTCGCTCTCTCGCTGGAATACGCTGGTATCTGCATGGGATCCTTTGCCGACACTTTGTCCGGACGCGTTGTGCAGTGCGTTGCGCGGCGTAACGCCGCTCTACTACGACGGCGATCACGTCAGTGCTGCTGGAAACCGATGGCTCTACCCATCATTTAAGGAAGCAATTTGTAAACTCTCACCTTTCGGTCGTTGCGAACCATGATCGGCAAACCAAAAATTCGATTCAATACGAATGCTTGTTGAAAGATCGGATCGATGAAAGCACTTCGAATTTACGCTGGCCCTCGCGCACTCGCGCGCATCCGCGAGCGCGGGCTCGCGCCATCGGACGTGCGCGTGATCCCCGCTGCGGCGGGCGGGCCGAAGGGACTAATGCTGCTTGCGCTTGATCGCTTTCTTTTCGGTGAATGGTTGCCGCAATCGAAGTCGAGTGAGCCCGTTGATTTGCTTGGTGCGTCGATTGGCGCATGGCGAATGGCAGCGGCCTGTTTAAACGATCCTGTCTCGGCGATCGATAAGCTCGAACACGACTACATCCATCAAGAGTACGACGTACCGCCGGGTAAAAAAGGCCCTACGCCCGATCACGTCAGCGAAAAATTTGGCGCTGGTATCGCCATGACCTTCGGCGACCGCGAACACGAAGTGCTCAGTCATTCTCGCTATCGCCTACATATCGTGACGTCGCGCGGACGACATATGATGCGGCGCGAAACAAAGCTGCGTGCAGGAATCGGCTACG
>JBOFBL010000333.1:0-2372 GCA_051645545.1 Casimicrobium sp.
CAACGTTCTGAGCGCGCCAATCGGCGAGTTCCGCCTCGGAGAGTTCGGCAATGTCAAGACCTGCGACGCGTAGCGTGCCGCTCGTAGGTTTATCGATACCCGCGATCAAATTCAAGAGCGTCGATTTACCCGAACCCGATGGCCCCATGAGGGCGATGAAATCGCCTTCGGGAATATCAAGCGTGATGTCCATGAGCACGGGTACGTCTTGATCACCGCGCGTGTAGCTCTTGGTGAGATTACGAATCTCGACGAGCGTACGGCTATCGCTCACTTCTTCGCCGCCTGCACGACGCTCGCATCGTTCGCAAGTTTCTCAGCGGGTTTGAGCACGACTTTGTCGCCTGCCTTCACGCCACTTACTTCAACGAGCTCGCCAATCTCGCGACCTTTCGTGATTGGTGTGAGCTTTGTTTTGTTATCTGCGACAACAAACACACTCGCCTTACCTTCGCGCTCGGCAATCGCTTCTTTGCGAACCACCACCACAGGCTTACGGTCCGCGTCTGTAGGTTTCTGTTTCAAGAAGGAAACCTTCGCGCTCATATCCGGCAACACGCGTGGATCTTTTTCAACGAACGCAACTTTCACGAGCACCGTTGCCTTCGCACGATCGACCGTCGGGACGATGCGCGAGACTTCGCCAAGCAAGCGAACGTCTTGCAAAGCGTCGAGCGTGATCTCGGCGGGTGCGCCAACAACGATCTTGCCAATGGAAGCTTCTGCTACATCGGATTCAACTTCAAGTGTTGTCATGTCCGCCATCGTAACCACCGCGCCAATCGAACCCGAGGCGGACGAAAACGGCGTGATGATGTCGCCCACGTTTGCGTTTTTAGTGAGGATCACGCCGTCGAACGGCGCACGAATCAGAGTCTGCTCGACGCTCACGCCCGCTGCACGCGTTTGCGCGTCGGCGACACCAATCGATGCATTCAAACTTGAAATCGTCGCACGCGCGCGATCGACTCGCGCCTTCGCAGCATCGAGCACGGCGGCGCTCACGAATTTTTTGTCGAACAAATCTTGTTGCCGTTTGAAGTTCGCTTCGGCATCGATCAATTCGGCTTTGCCTTGCTCTAAGTTCGCGCGTGCTGCTTGCGCACCCGCGCGCGCCTGATCGCGCGTTGCGTTTACATCGAACGCTTCGATGCGCGCGATCACATCGCCCGCTTTAACTTTCGAGCCTTCTTGCACACCCAAAAATTCAAGACGCCCTGTGGCCTTGGTCGATACTGCCGCTTTTTTTGCTGCGACCACGCGACCGGTGGCATTGAGCAATGTGAACCCTTGCGTTGGGAACGCGGTCGTTACGCTGCCGATCTCGACCGGCAGCGGCGCATTTGCACGTTTGCTCGCGAAGAAACCGATCGCTGCGGCAATCGCAATTCCGATCACAACCCATTTAGCGACGCGTCTTTTTCTGCGTTTTGCAAGCGCTTGTTGTGGCGCGCTTTTGTTGAGAGAGAGTTTCGATAGATCCGCTTGCGACACGTGCAATTCCTTGGCCACAGCGCTTACTGATTGAGTGCGCTGCTTTGTCTAATTTTAACGATGAGACAGCGCTGCGAATTCGTCGCACGAAAGCCAGCGCCATTGGCCTTCCGCGAGATCGGGCGACAGCGCAAGTGCGCCAATCTGCGCGCGATGTAGCGATTCGACATGATTGCCAACCGCCGCGATCATGCGTTTGACTTGATGATATTTGCCTTCATCAATCGTGAGTTGAATTTCGTTCGCAACGTTCGATTCCGCAGCGATTGCACTCACTGGCGCTGGATCGTCGTTGAGCACGACACCCGCGCGCAGCGCATCAAGCTGCGTATTTGTTACTTCACGCGCGCACTGCGCGACGTAGCGCTTGGGTACATGCCATTTCGGCGAAGCCATGCGATGAATAAATTGCCCATCGTCGGAAAAAATCAGCAGCCCCGTGGTGTCTTGATCGAGCCGACCAATGGCTTGCACGCCCGGCGTCGCCGTTTTCGTGGGGCGGTTGCGCAGTGGTTCCGGCAGAAGCTCATACACACTCGGCCAATGCTTCGGCTTATGCGAGCACTCGTAGCCAGCGGGCTTATTGAGCATAAGATACGCGGGCGATTGAAACGTCCATGCGATGCCGTTGACCGAGAACGCAAGATCGCTTGTGTCAAACCTGTCCTCTTCGTTCATGCGTGTCATCACGACGCCGTTGATCGACACCGCGCCACGCGCGATGAGCGCAGAGCATTCACGGCGCGTGCCGAAGCCTTGGCTGAAGAGAATTTGTTGCAGCTTCACAGAGCGCGCGAACGACGCGTCACTTCGGTGCCATTCGAATCGCGCCGTCGAGACGAATCACCTCGCCGTTCAACATCACATTTTCAAATATT
>JBOFBL010000334.1:0-1125 GCA_051645545.1 Casimicrobium sp.
GTTGTCACGCACTTCGAAAAAGCGCACGTCTTTGTGCCACGCGCTCGCGCTACCTTCGACGATTTTTACCGAGTAGATTTGTTCAACCACACGAAAGAGTCCGGCGAGCACGCGATCCTCGGGGAAGTATTGACGCACTTCTTCATCGCTAAATGCATAGCGTTTTTCACGCAGCTTTTCGGACGCGTAGGTAGCGTCCCAGGCCTGCATATCGTCGAGCTTGAGTTCAGTTTTCGCGAAGGTTTTGAGTTCTTCGAGATCGCGCGCCGCAAACGGCTTTGCACGTTTAGCCATATCGCGGATGAATTCAATCACTTGCGCGGGCGAGTCCGCCATTTTCGGCACGAGGGAGAGCGCAGCAAAATTCTCAAAGCCGAGCAAACCCGCATCTTCCTCGCGCAGCGCCATGATTTTTTCAATGACATCGCTGTTGTCGAAATTTGGATCGGCCAGCTCGCTTGCGCGCGTCGCATTTGCGCGGTACACCCGTTCGCGCAGACTGCGCGAGTGCGCATATTGCAGCACCGGAAAGTAGCTTGGCGAATGCAGCGTAATGCGCGCCGTGCCTTCGGGCAAATTGGTAGCTTTTGCTTTTTCGAGCGCGGCCTGTTTTACGTCGTCGGGGACGCCATCCAACTCCACGAGCGGCACGTCGATCGTGACCGCGTTCGTTGCATCGAGCACGTTGTCCTCGAACTTCGTGGCGAGCGCGGAGAGTTCCTCTTGAATCGCTGCGTAGCGCTCGCGAGCGGCGCCTTCGAGCTCGACGCCGCTTAAACGGAAGTCGCGTACTTCGTGTTTAAGTAGCGCGCGCTGTTCGTCGAGCAAATTCGTTGCATGTTCGTCGAGCGCTTTGTAGCGCTCGAAGAGTGCGCGGTTCAAACCGAGCTCGGTCCAGTATTGCGTGATCTTTGGTTCCGCTGCGTTGTGCGCTTCGCGAAGCTCGGGTGTACTCACCACGGCGTTCATGTGCGCCACCGCGCCCCACGCGCGACCGAGACGTTCGTTAGCATCTTGGAGCGGTTCGATGACCGTGTCCCAGGTGACCGATTCGGTTTTCTCGATTTGCGCAACCGTTTTCTTCGCGGCGTCGATCAGCGCGTCGATCGCGGGCACGACATGTTC
>JBOFBL010000335.1:0-7274 GCA_051645545.1 Casimicrobium sp.
TGAAGCGCATTCAAAAGCGGGTGCGCGAAAATCACGATGCGTCGTTCGAATACGACGACACCGCTGTGCGTTTGGTGATCGATCGTTGCACCGAAACCGAATCCGGCGGTCGAATGATCGATGCAATACTCACGAACACTGTTTTGCCTAGAATCAGTGCGGAGTACTTGCAACGAATCGTCGATGGCGGTGCGTTGAAATTGATCAAAATTACTGCGGCCAACGGCGAATTTGCCTATGAATTTGCCTAGCAGAACGAGCAGCAAGCTCTTTTCGTAACCGTCCAATTTAATTGGGCGGTACGGAAAAATTGATGGATTATTGTTTTATGAATAAAATCAATCGAACCCCCATTAAAATTGGGCTTGTAGCAGCATCGCTGCTACTCCTGTATGGTTGCCCGACGACGCCGACCGCGCCATCGGACGCGCCTCCGACAACGAGCACTGCGCCGTCACCACCGCCACCACCGCTGCCACCGCAGAAACGTGCCGGCGAACTTGCGTTAGCCGAAGGTGTAGACCTCTACAACCAAGGTAACTACGCAGGGGCGATCAAGAAACTGCAAGAGTCGCCGGAGATTTGGTCGGAGACGCCGACCATTCGCGTCGAAGCGCTTAAGCACATGGCGTTTTCTGCGTGCCTGAGCAAACAGCGAACGCCCTGTCGTCAATATTTCGATCGCTTGCTCGAGATCGATCCAACGTTCGAGCTAACACCCGCCGAGACCGGACAGCCGGATTGGACGCCGATTTTCAGGCAAGCAAAGCAGGCGCTATCGAGCCCAACGCGACGCCCTGCAGCTACTCCGGGCCGTTAACCGGTTCGGCGGCTGCGTCCGCAAGTTGACGACGAATGTCTTCGCTCACTTGCGTGACCGTGAAATCGTGGGGCGAGCCGATCCAGACCGCAACACCGGTGTAGTTATCTTGATGCGGCGATTCGTGCTCGGAGACGGCGTGTCCCATTGCCACTAGCCACTGTTCCGGGCCTTCGGCCTTTGCAAGAGCGCGCTCCATCTCTACTTCGACGAGCGGCTCCCACATGCCGTCACTACAAATCAAAAATGCGTCGCCCTCTTCAATCGCAAACGCCCGCTCCTGCACTGCGGGTTTGGTCTCGCCAGTCATGCCCAGTGCACCGTAGAGCACACTGCGTTGCGGATGCTTGCGGGTGTCGACATCGTTGGCGTAGCCCGCATCGATCAGCGACTGCGCAACGCTGTGATCTTGCGTGAGCCGATGCGCACGGCCACGACGAAACAAGTACAGGCGCGTGTCGCCGATGTGCCCCCAGAGCGCGTAATCCTGCCCCGAATCGATCACCAATAGTGTCACCGTCGCACTCATGTTCGGCGCGTCTGCATTGCTAGATTTAGCAGCAGCAATCGCGGCTTCCGCATCGGCTAGTACTTCTTCGACACGTTCGACATCGAAACGTGGCTCGTTGGCAAACGATGCGAGGATCGTGCGCACTGCGATCTCCGAGGCGATCGCGCCGCCCTTGTGGCCGCCCGCGCCATCGCTCACCACAAAACAGCTACCGCGCTCATTCGTCCAGTAGCCGCAAGCGTCCTCGTTGCGTTCGCGTCCGCCAATGCGGGATAGGGTGCCGAATGTAAATTGCATTAGCGTGCGCCCCGATCGCGTTTTTCACCGCGCACACGTTCGACCTCGTCCTCGTACGCACGCCGAAATTGCTCGCTAAACAAAGCGCCGTAATCGTCCTCAGCCTGCTTGAGAATTTCGCGGAACAAATCGGTGTAGAGCGACCAAAGTTTGGCCTTGCGCGCATTGGGCATCAGCGAATCGAGCACGCCGCCAGCGCCGAGTTTTTCTTCGAGCGACGCTGGATCGAAACGTTGCAACACGGCCGCAAACGCAGCACGCGAACCGGCAATTACGCCAATTTGATGAGCGCGCAAATCATCAAACGCGTCCTGCATCGAATCGACTGGCGGCATGAAGCCGGGAAACGGCGTCCCGAGCAATTGCATCGCGGCAGCTTCGCCATCCGGCGCAAACTTGATCGGATTGTTGCCGCGCGAAACAATCATCGTGACATCCGCGCGCACTTCACGTTTGGTCGATGCGCGCGCCGAGATAAGATCGACAGTGCCGTCGATGCTCGCGCGCAACATCGCACCAACGCGACGCATAAATTCTTCATCGGTGGCGTCGGGAATATCGAGCGTTGCGACGCCAGCACCTTCCATGAACGCACGAACGAGTGCGTCAGGCGGCGCATCGCCCGCGTCGTCCGATTTGGCTCTCGCGGGCGCAGATGCCTTCGTCGCGCGCGCCGATTTTCCGGCCTTGGTCGGCGGTACAGCACTCGCAGTTGAAACGGTGGGCGCGAGTAGATCACGCTTTGGTGCTGCCAGCGTCGGCGCCGGTGGCGATGGCGGCAACTCAAAAGTGCGCTGCTCGTCAGCTTCGACTAGCGGCGGCAAGATCGGCGTTTCAACACGCGCAGCGACAGGCGCAGCGGGTGTTCTCTGCGCATCTTCGAATGTTTCAACCTTCGGCAGCGTCAAAAACGAGCTTAGCTCACTTGCATGGTTACCCACACCAATCATCGCGAACGGATCGTTGGCATTGTTAGCCCGCGCGCCACCGCCGCCGAATAGCGCAAGCGGATCACTGCTCACGCTGTCGTTGAGTGAACTCGACGCATCGTCGAACAAAGCCTGCGGATTATCGCGTTGGTTAGGCGCAAGACTACCGTCAACCAACTGATTCACATGGGTCGAATCTTCGAACACATTGCGGAGCGAAACGTCGCTCGATTGCGCGAGGTCGTGTATCGGATTGTCGCTATTGCGCGCAGCAGCGCTTGGCATCGAAAACGGGTCGAAATCATCGGGAATTCTCATGCTCGTTGCCGCCGCTGCAGGCGCCGATACACCTACACTCTTCGCCGATCGCGCCGACGCGGGTGCGCGCGTTGCCGGTGTCGCGTTTGCGGTTGTTTTCGAAGCAGCTGCAGGCGCATCAAGGATGTCGGCAAATGGATTAGCGCTCGTCGCGCCTGGCGCAACCTGAACCATCGCAAACGGATCGGGCACCGACTGCGTCGCAGACACGGTCGGTGTCAGCGCTTCGCCCACGCCTTCGCTTGCACCGCGCGCGGCGCCTTGCGTCACCCGCGTACCAAGTACGTAGAGTCCCATGCGAAGCTCAGCGCCAACTTGCGCAATCGTTCGCTGTTGTGGCTCGATTTCGCTGGTGCCGACGAACATCGAATTGGCTCGGCTCAGATTCGACACTTCAAATGAACTCGCAGACAGGCTCACGATCTTTGCCTGAACGCGCGACAAATGCCGATCGGGATCGGCAAGCGTCAGATGGTTACCTGCACCACGGCCGATCGTGCCGCCTGCAGAATCAAAGATCGCCGAGGTGGATGCGCTCGCAGCACTTCCCGAATATGAAATGACAAAAATCTCAATCAAAGGGATATCCGCCGCGTGAATTCGCCGTCAATAAGACTGCGTAGTTTATGCCAGCTTGCGCTCGCGTGTAAGCCCGAATCGGGCTTGGAAATCGAGTCCGAAACGCTATCGCCGAACCACTGTATAGCTCGCGACGAGTTCGCCTTCCGACACGCCGAGCGCGCGATCCCAGCGCAGCAATTGCCCCATCTGGCGAACGGCAGCATCGTCGTTCTGCTCAAACGCGAGTAGCTTGAAGCCCGCTTCTTGCAACTCGTCGCTCGTGAAGGGCGATTTGATCGATGTGGGGCTTCGCTTCGCGTCGCGCGTACCGCCAACGCCAATGCGGTACACCACCATGAGCCCGTTCGGTTTGAGTGCTTCGGACAAGGCGCGCAGCTGCTCCGACGATCGCGCTTTTGAATCGAGCGCGAACTTCGTGCGCTTCGATTCCGATGAAACGCGACGCGGAATATCGACCATCACAATCAGATCGTAGCCCGCGCCAACCTGAGCACGAACCGCTGTATCGCTCGGATACGCGCCGTGCACGAGCGAGAGCGCACCACGGCGATTCGAGACACCGCTAATGCTGCCCGTATCTGCGCCTTGCGAATACAGCGCTGCGAGCGAGCTATCGCCGTCGAGCGCAACGACTGTTGCACCGGTCGAGGCCATCAATCTCGACGCGGCAATCGCGCCATAACTCACATCGAGTAGCTTCACGCCGTTTAAGCTCGCAACACCGTGCAAATTCGCGACGTCGAGTGCGCGCGCGTAGGCCAGTGGCGATTGATAATGCCCCGCGTAATAACGATCTTCGTCGTGATCGAATGATTTGTAGTTCGAACGCGCGTTCTTCGGCAAGGCATCGAACGCTGCAGACGAAATCCATTTGTTTTCGGTTTCGTTGAAATAGATTTTTCGCGGCGTAATCTTCGGCAATGTTTCGACCGACGCAAGAAAATCGTTTGCCGTCGCACTCGCAAACATCGTTTTCAAGGTCGCCGATTCTGCTTTCAGCGCGGTCACGCCGCCGCTGCGTCGCGCCTCGTCGATCTTTGCGATGAGCTCCTGCGTTTTCAAATCCGGTAGCTTAAGCGCTGGCGTTGGCAGCTGCACCTGCGCGCCCGGAACGCTCGGGAGTTGAAAGCTCACACTTGGAATTTCGACGGTCACACCGCACGCCGTGAGTCCCACAACGAGCGCGCTTGCACAAGCCGTTGAAACAATTGTTTTCGTTTTCATGCGCGATACCCTTTGCGTGCAGGATTGCAACCCGTATTCGAGCATAACGGTATCGCAAATTCAGCCCTCATCGCAACATTGATGCGGCAAAAAAACACAAATGAAAAAGCCCGCGCGATGAGGGCATCGGCGGGCTTTGTGTTGGTGGCGCTTCAGGGATTCGAACCCCGGACCTGTGGATTATGATTCCATCGCTCTAACCGACTGAGCTAAAGCGCCTTGAAAGTGGGTTCGCTGTGCCTTTTTAAGCTTTTGTTGGCTGTTTTTCTAGCGAAGCCTTCTATTTTCGCGGATCGGCACGTACTTGTCAAAGTGATCGGCTAGGCAAGTGGCTCGAAAGACAAACGCGGGCCCTCTATTGTTCGCCCTATTTATATTGGCTTCTGAGTTATTTACCGTATATGTCGCTACAAAGCTTTTATTCGACTACGACCCAATCTATTTTGGACTATACGAACGAAGTCAATCACTTACGTTTCTAAATTATCGAATCGGCAATTCGAATCGATAAATCAATCCTCGCTCTCGCTGATCGAGTGTGATTTGTCCACCCAGCCGTTGCGCCATTTGCGCTGCGAGCGCGAGACCGAGTCCGGTGCCGGGCGTAGTGCGGCTCTGCTCGCCGCGCTCGAATGGGCGCATCACGCGTTCGCGCTCGCTCGCGGGAACACCGCGACCGCTATCTTCGATTTCGAAAACGATGTTTGTGCCGTGTCGGTACGTACGCAAGTAAATCGGCGCTCTGCCGTGTTTGATCGCATTTTCGAGACCGGTTGCAAGTATTCTCGTCAGCAAGCGTTGCGAGCCGATGGTGTTGACGGCGTCGGGCGCGACGGCGACATCGAATTCGTTATTGGTGAGCTCGGTCTGCGCGACCAGGGTTTCCCAGAGAGCGGCCACGTCAATACTCGTTCGTTCCTCGGTCGAGAAAGGTGCAGAGAAATCGAGGAACGACGCGAGATGTTGATCGGCGATGGCGACGTTGCGCGTAATCGCTTGTTTCGCTTCGTTCGTTTCGATATCGTCGGGCATCAGCTCCGCGTGCAAACGAATACGCGCGAGCGGTGTGCGCAAATCGTGCGAAATGCTCGCGAGCATGAGTTCGCGTTCTTCGTCTTGTCGCGCGCGTTGTTTGGCCAGGTCGACAAAGGTTTGCGCAAGATCGCGCGTCTCGCGTGGACCACTCACGGCATGCAGTTCGACGGTCTCAGAAATGCGCCCTTGTTGCCGATAAGTACTCATCGCACCTTGAAGTTTGCGTAGCGGGCGCACTACCATCCAAGTGAGGCCAATACTCACCACGAGGACTGCCAGGAGCGCAGCGACTGCGATGACGCCAAGCCTATTTGCTTGTCGCGGGCCGAACACGTTACCTTGGAAGCCGACCCACGAGAGTTTTCCATCAGACAACTTCACTTCAAGCCAGGTGCTTGTTTGTCCACGCACGCGACTCACTCGGACCGAATCGACACTAACACCATACCCCGCGAGCTCTTCTCGCAACACGTCGTAATGCGCCGCGCGAACAATCGCCGCCTCGCTCGGCGGCGAACCCGTGAACGCCGTAATCGCGGCAGATCCTTGGTTTGATTCGCGAGAGCCAAGCGCACGATGCGTCGCATCGGCCCACAATGGTGCGATTACTCGCGCAGCCGCCGCCGTACGGCTTTGCCCTAGCGTGAACACAAACGTTACAAGCAATGCAGCCACTGCGATCAGTTGAATCGCGAGTAGACGAACAAACAAACTGTCTAGATGCAGTTTCATGACTTTGGCGGCAACGTAAACACATAGCCCTCGCCGCGCACGGTGGCGATCCAATCGTGCTCCACGTCGATCTCGTGAAGTTTCTTTCGTAGCCGCGCAACTTGTACGTCGACGCTTCGATCCGATGGCATATACGCTCCAGGCTGCACCGCACGCGATAGCGCTTCGCGGGAAAGTGGCGCCGCTGGCGACTCGCTTAATGTCAACAGGAGTTTGTATTCGGTGCTGGTGAGGTCGAGCGTTTGGTTTTTTAGTTTGACTTGCCGAGCTAGCAAGTCGATCTCCATGTCGTCGAATGCACGCTTGATGTGTTGCGAATCGTCTCGGGTTGCGCGTCGCAACATCGCGCGCACGCGCGCAACCAACTCGATCGCTTCGAACGGCTTTCCAACGTAATCGTCGGCTCCGATTTCGAGCCCGAGCACACGATCGAATGTCTCGCCGCGTGCCGACAACATCAATACGGGAAGTTGCGTGTGCGACGCACGCATCTCGCGACACAAATCCAAACCGCTGCCATCGGGCAACATGATGTCGAGAACGAGCGCGTCGAATTTTGCTTGCGATATTTCTTTTCGAGCCGCGGCAATGGTTTCGACATGACGCACCGCGATCGCATGTTTTTCGAAGAGTCGAATCAAAAGCGAGCCCAACTCGGTGTCGTCGTCAACCAACAAAATTGTGTGCGATGCCATAGCGAAAGTATAGGCGTCAGATTTTCGCTATTGGAGCGATTCGCCGAATGTTTCAACGGCGAAACAAATCGTCACGCACAGAAACCGAAACGGGTAGCAATGACATAGGGCGATCTCTACGATTTCAACAT
>JBOFBL010000336.1:0-1432 GCA_051645545.1 Casimicrobium sp.
TCGCCGCACTCTGCGCGATGATCGTGCCGACGCGCGCGGAGCCGGTGAATGAAATGTGATCGATCCCTTCGGCGTCGGCGAGCGCTTGCCCTGCCTCGTGACCGTAACCCGTGACGATATTCAATGCGCCATCGGGGAAACCAACGTCAGCCGCAAGCTCCACAATTCGCAGCAACGACAAGCACGCATCCTCCGCAGGTTTCACCACGCACGCGTTCCCGGCCACGAGCGCGCCGCCGACGCTGCGCCCAAAAATCTGCATCGGGTAATTCCACGGAATGATGTGACCCGTCACGCCATGCGGTTCGTAGATCGACATCACGGCGAAACCCGGTGTGTACGGAATCGTTTCGCCATGCAATTTGTCGCACGCACCCGAATAAAACTCGAAGTAGCGCGCGCAGGCGGTGGCGTCCGCTTTCGCTTGTCTCACGGGTTTGCCGCAATCGCGCATTTCGAGCGTTGCAAGTTCATCGTGATGCGCGGCGATTGCGTCTGACAATTTGCGCAATAAGCGCCCACGTTCGACCGGTGCGAGCCGGCTCCAGGCGCCACCGTCTGCCGCAGCGCGCGCGGCTTTCACGGCGCGTCGAATGTCTTCTGCGTTGCCGCGTGCGAGTTGCGCAAAGACTTGTCCATCGCTCGGATCGAGCACAGGAATGGTCTCGCCGCTCGCGCCCTCGACGCGTTGGTTGTTGATGAAGTGTGTGCTCATACTCGAACCCTTTCGCGTGGAAGAATAGCCGTTCTGTGTTTTTGGTACGGCGTCGAGTTTCTATGAGTGAAGTGAATTTTGAAGTTCCGTTCCCGCGCATTGAGCGGTGGGAAGAAGGTAATGGCGGAATTCCCTATGTTTGGAGCGCAGATAGCGGCGTTGAAGGGCCGCATGTGTGCGTAACGGCGCTGGTGCACGGCAACGAGGTGTGCGGCGCGATTGCGGCGAACGCACTACTTACGGCACTGTGGAGCGGCGTGCGCGCAGTACGCGGCAAGCTCTCAGTCGTGTTTGCCAATGTCGAGGCGTATCAATCGTTCGATGGTCGCAAGCCCTTTGATTCGCGCGCACTCGACGAAGATTTCAATCGCGTGTGGGACGCGGCGACGCTCGACAGCGAACGCAGCTCGCGCGAGCTCGTACGTGCCCGCGCGCTGCGATCGTTCTACGACACCGTCGATCACTTGCTGGATTTGCATTCGATGTTAGAGCCCGCGCCACCGATTGCGCTCGCGGGCAATACGGAGAAGGGGCTCGCACTCGCGCGCGCGATCGGTGCGCCCGCTCACATCTTGGTAGATTCGGGGCATGCAGCGGGCAAGCGATTGCGCGACTACGGCGAGTTTGGCGATCCGGCATCGCCGAAGAGTGCGCTGCTCGTCGAATGCGGTCAACATTGGGAACGCGAAGTAGGTTCTGTTGCATGCAACATCATGT
>JBOFBL010000337.1:0-15359 GCA_051645545.1 Casimicrobium sp.
CGCCCGCAACGCGTATCGCCGGGCGTGGCCTCACACTCGAATACGCCGCCCCAGAGCAAATCGTCGGCGAGGCGAGCGGCGTCGGCAGCGATATTTATTCGCTGGGTGCCATTGCGTTTCACTTGCTTACCGGCCAGCGGGCGTATTTGCCGACGCTGCACACGCGCGCAGCGCTCGAACACGCGATTCTTCACACCGATCCCGCGCGCGTTTCTGAAGTTGTTCGACGCAAACCGCCGAAACATGCGATTGAAACCATTCGACCACCAGGCGATCCGACACGGCTTAACGCCGATATCGATGCCATCGTGGCGAGCGCCATGCGTCGCGATCCCAATGCCCGCTATCGCACTGCAGGTGAAGTATTGGCCGACCTCAATCGCTTTAGCGAGCATCGTCCGATCGCTGCACGAGCGCAGGATCGCGCATATCGCACGCGGCTCTGGTTGCGCAGGAATTGGCTCACATCTGCGCTAACTTCGATTCTCGTTGTCGTGTTGCTCGCCGGGCTCAGCGCTTCTCTCTGGCAAGCTTCAAAAGCGCGCGAAGAAGCAAAGATTTCGAACAAAACGACTGGTTACTTGGTTGAATTGCTAAGTGGCGCCGACCCGGACTTACACGGCGGCAATTGGCCTACCGCACTTGATCTAATCGAGCGTGCCGAGCGCGATCTGGCAACGAAATTCAAAAACGAACCCAATATTGAACAAAAGCTCTCGCTCAACGTGGCAACGACATTGCGACGTCTTTCACGGTTTCAGGAGGCACTTCCGATTGCAAAGCGCGCGTACACACTTAGTCGCGCACACTACGGCGATGAGGCCGAATCCACGCGCATGGCCGGCGCACTGCTGGCAGACATTTTGTATTGGCTTGACAAGACCGACGAAGCCCTACCGATGCTCGACAAAGCGCTCGGAACCACCGCTCCCAAGCCAATGCCCGAGTGGTGGCGCGAAGCGTTTCTCCTTCGCACTAACGTTGTCTCTGAATTGCGCCGCTTTGGCGACGCCCATGCGGGCTACGATCAATATCGAGAGCTCATCCGCGGGCACCCGCAGGAAGTGTGGTTAGAAGCCGAGGTCGAAACCGATCGTGCATTGACAATGATGGTTGAGGGTCGTCACAAAGAATCCCTCGCAATTCACAAGAAGTACCGCAACACACTGCTCAATCCTCCAGAACAAGTCGCGAAGCGCATTTCACTCGCGAATCTGAACAATGGCGACATGATGCGCCTCTACATGGGCGAGCCCGATGGCCTTGAGGAGGCGTTTCGGCGAAATTTGCAAGAGTGGGATCGTCTCGCCGGAAAACTCAATCAACACAGTATCGAAGCCGCGCGCCGTTTAGCGCTGTTCTATTTCAGCTATGAGCGCCCTACTGACGCAATGGCGATGTACGGCGAACAACTCAAGCGGCTGCAAGCGCTAAAAACACCAGACCTGCGAGCGGAGATGAGCGTGCGCGTCGATTTACTTGAAACTCAAGCGAAGTACTTCCTGATCCCGCGCGACGAAATCTCGCGCGAAGTCGAACACTTAAAGAAAACAATTTTCGACGAAACGAGTATTGAGATCGCGACACGCGATCGCTACATTCAGCGTTTGGCGCTCGTCGATGCGACTACGGGCAACGCAAGTCGTCTCGCAGACACAGTACTTGCGCTGCCGCCTTCGCTCGACGTAAACACGATGCGCGCGGATCGTGCGGCGACACGATGGAGCACCGCCGCAATGTTGCTCGCAATGCAGGACAAATACGAGCACGCATGCAACGCAATGAATTTTGCGGCAGACCGATTAGGCGAAAAAAACAGAACGCTCGTCGCAGCGCCGATGTATTTGCGCAGAGCCCTGCTGTGTCGGCTTGCAAATTCCATCGATAGCGAACGACATGTCGCCGCAGCACGTCAGGCGCTGCCCGAAACAATTCCAAAAACACATCGGCTTTGGCGTGTGCTTGAGCACATTGAGCGCGTTGCCCAAGCCAAGCATCGAGAGGATATCGTTCTCTCGCAGCGACAACTCGCGCGCGAACTCAATGTTCACGAAGTCGCAAACCTGCATCCGAGTTTGCCTGGAATGTTGTTTTAAGCAATGGTTAGCAGCGTAACCCCGCCTGACGATAACGATGAGGCTTTCGACGCCGATCGTTGGCGGCGCATCGATCAAGCGCTCGATCAGGCACTTGAACTCGAAGGTGACGAGCGCGAGGCATTACTAGCATCACTCGATGTGCAAGACGCAACCATTGCAAGCGACGTTCGCAAGCTGCTTGCGCGAGCCGAGCCCGTAGTCGAAACATCACATCGCCGGATCGGACTTACAACAGAGCTCGCCACCATATTCAGCACCGGCTCGCCACTTGCCTCCGAGCGTGGTTTCGATGGCTTATTGCAACGCGCACTTCGCGCTGAAAAAGCCACGCTCAAGAACGCGCGGCATCGCGGTGAGCTGTGCGGCGCGTGGCGACTCGATTCGATGATCGGAATCGGTGGCATGGGCGAAGTCTGGCTCGCTGAGCGAGCGGACGGGCTCTACAACGCCCAGGTTGCCGTTAAATTTCTTCGCACTCACCCGAATTTCGAAGCGTTCGAGGTGCGCTTCGCGCAAGAGCGAGCCCTGCTTGCTCGACTTAATCACTCCAATATCGCGCGGCTCATCGATGCCGGACGCAAATTTGGCACACCGTTCCTCGTTCTCGAATATGTCGACGGTGCGCCGCTGCTGGACTATGTGGTCGAACATGCACCAACGATTGAGCTGCGCTTGCACATTTTTCGGCAAATCGTGGAAGCCGTTGCGTACGCACATACGCAACTCATCGTGCATCGCGACCTAAAGCCTTCGAATGTTTTAGTCACCGCGCAAGGACAGGTCAAGCTTCTTGACTTCGGTGTCGCCGGTTTGCTCGGTGACGATAGTGGCGGTGCCTCCGAATCGTCAGTCACCAAAATTTCTGGGCGGGGGCTCACGATCGAATACGCGGCGCCCGAGCAAATTTCAGGCGATACCACTGGCATTGCAACCGACGTTTACTCGCTTGGCGCGCTCGGTTTTCACATACTTACAGGACACCGCGCTCACCTCGTTGATAAATCCGGACGCGCAGCGCTTGAACACGCGGTGCTGCACACCGATGCGCCACGCGTGTCAGAAGCAGCGCAAACGCGCCCTTCGGTGGTTGCAAAAGACAGCATTTCACCGCCACGCGATGCACTGAAGATCGGCGCCGACATCGACGCGATATTCGCGCGTGCGATGCGGCGCGATCCCGCGCATCGTTACCGCACAGCCGAGGAATTTCTTGCCGACTTGCGGCGATTTGCAGAGAAGCGACCCATCGCCACGCGACGCAACGATCGGGTGTATCGAGGCAAGTTGTGGATTCGCCGCAACTGGTTGTCAACATCGCTCGCGGCAACGCTTTTAGTCTCACTGGTCGGCGGACTGGCCGTGTCGCTTTGGCAGGCCGATCGGGCCCGCATCGAAGCTGCGCGTGCGACCAAGACTGCCGATTATTTGGTTGAACTTCTTCGCAGCGCCGACCCGGATTTGAACGGTGGACAGTGGCCCACAAGTATTTCACTCATCGATCGCGCACGTGACGACGTCGGTCGCCGGTTCGCCGACGATCCAGCGACTGAAGCGCGTCTATCGAGTATGCTCGTTACGACATTGCGTTCGCTGTCGCGCGACGCTGATGCGATTCCCATTGCGCAGCGCGCTGTAGAGCTTGCGAAGCTGGAATTCGGCGCAAACTCGATCGAAGCGCTGCGTGCGACGCGCGCGCTGGCAACGGCCTATTACTGGAACAACGATTTCCGTACCGCACGAACAATCTTCGCGTCGTCGGTGCAACCGTTGCTCGCGCGCTTGCCCGCTGCCAGCCTGGAAGCGTTCGAAGTTAAGCAATTCGGTGCGGAGTCGCTTTGCGCGGTCTACGTTGTGGCAGGTGCCGAGTCGATGTTTCAGAGTCTCACGACGCACCCAGCGCTCGACGCGATGGACGAGCCCACACGTCGATGGACCATTGCAAACAACGACGGAAAGCTCGCATCGTGCGTGACCCGAAGCGGTAATTGGCAGGCGGCCGCCGATTTGCTGCGAAAACATACCGCCGTTTACGAAAATCCACCGACAGCGAACGTCAAAGACGCGCTCTACCATTTGGAATTCGGACTTTCCGTACAAACGGTGCTCGGTGACACCGACAATCTCGAAGTCGGGATTCGCTCATTGATAGCGCGCTGGGAATCGCTCGCAGGGGAGAAAAGCGACCGTATTGATCGTCTGTTATACACACTCGCTAATCACTATCAGTTCGTTGGACAAGGGCAAAAATCTGCGCAAACGTTTCGCACACTCGTTGATCGCACGAAGGAGAAAGGTTTTTCCGAGGCCACCGAGCGATTGCAGCCGAATCTGGGTTTGCTCGAAACACAAGCGCTCTTCAATCTCGATTCGCCCGAGGCCATCCTCACCGAGGCTGAGCGCATCGCGCACACGGTCGTCACCGAAGGATCTGCGGATAGCCCGAGGTTTCGGCAACACCTGCTACGTGCGGCAATCGTCGCACTGACCTACGGCCGTCTCGACGAAGCGCGCCGCTACGTTGCGCTTGCAAAAGAACGCGGACGCGACAATGCGCCGTCGAGTGCAATTCGCGAATTACAAGTTGAAAGTCAACTCGCGCGCGCGCAGGGCGATCATCGTCGAGCGCTTTCACTTCTCGACGAACGTGTACGCAGCTTTGAATCGCGGGGCGAAGCGAAGTCCCGCCGACGAGCATTGGTCGAGCTCAGCCGCAGCTACGAACTTTGGCTGACCGGCGAGCGATCGAAAGACAAGTTGCTTGCCTCGCTCGACAGCGCGCAGCGTGCCCTGCCGATCTCGGCTGCAACAACCGACCTATTCCGATTGCAGCACGCGTGGCTGCGCAGCCTGTTCGAAGAAGGCGAAGCGTCTATTCGCACACAAGCCGCATTCGCAGAATTTGCCCGCTATTTCGGACGCCGCACAGACCAAATGCCACGAATCATCACCGGTTTGTATTTCCTTTGACGCAACATCGGCTTATTTTCCGTCTGTTAGTTTGATGAATTTTTCCGCTACCTCGTCTGCAGACGACGCATTCGATGCTTCGTTTTGGCGCGCTGCAAATAACGCTCTCGATCGCGCGCTCGACTTGCCAGATGCCGATCGACGCGCCTTCGTGACATCACTTGGCGATACCGATCCTGAGCTCGCCACCGAAGTCACGCGTTTGCTGACGCGAATCGAACAAATCGGAGTCAATGCGCCAAATAACGCACTTGGCGCATTGACACCTGCGCTCGGGCAGCCCGCGTCACACAGCCATCAATCCCGGAAAGCCGATGATGCTGTGGATTTCGATCCACTTTCGCAGCGCGCTCTGCATGCCGAAAAGCACACGCGAAAGAGTGCGCGCCATCGGGGTGAGCTCTGCGGTGCATGGCGACTCGACAATATGATTGGTGCAGGCGGCATGGGAGAAGTATGGCTCGCAGAGCGGGCCGACGGTCTTTATCGCGCCAAGGCCGCGGTGAAGTTTTTGCGCACGGATTCCAATGCGGCGGCCTTCGAAGCACGCTTTAGCCAAGAGCGGATGCTGCTCGCGCGACTCAATCATGCGGGCATTGCACGGCTCTTAGACGCGGGGCGTAAGTTTGGTACACCATTTCTGGTGCTCGAGTACGTTGAAGGTAAACAGCTGCTCGATTATTTAAACGAATCGGCAGCCACGGTGGCTGAGCGCCTTCGCGTGCTTAGGCAAATCGTCGAAGCCGTCGCCTACGCGCACTCGCAACTCGTAGTGCACCGCGATTTGAAGCCATCGAACGTACTGGTAACAACCGACGGACAAGTCAAGCTCCTCGATTTCGGCGTTGCCGGATTGCTGCAAGATCAGCAAAACGACGAAATCACCGAATCCGCGCTCACTCGAACGACGGGGCGAGGTCTCACGCTCGAATATGCGTCACCCGAGCAAATCGTCGGTGAGGCCACTGGGGTTGCAAGCGACGTTTATTCGCTGGGCGCGCTCGGCTTTCACATGCTCGCTGGCCGCCGCGCGCACCTGAGCGACAAACCAGGTCGCGCCGCGCTCGAATACCTGATCTTGCATACTGACGCGCCGCGTCTGTCGCAGACGGCGCGCGAAACTTCAGGCGCGCGCGCGAAGGATTCCATCGCCCCGCCGCGTGACGCGCATCGTATCGATGGCGATTTGGACGCAATCATCGCCTGCGCCTTGCGGCGCGACCCACAAACGCGCTATCGAAGCGCCGATGCACTGCTTGCCGATCTTTGGCGGCTTGACGCGCGACGGCCAGTCTCCGTGCGAAGCGGCGAGCGCAGCTATCGCGTGTATCGCTGGCTGCGTCGACACTGGCTCCCGGCGCTGCTCGGCACGACGCTGCTTGGATCGCTGGTTGCAGGGCTGGGCGTATCGGTTTGGCAAACTGTACGCGCGCGAACCGAGGCCGCGCGGGCAACCAAGGCGGCCGACTATCTGGTCGATCTGCTTCGCAGCACGGATCCGGAAATCAACGGTGGTCAATGGCCGACTGCGCTGTCACTGCTCGAACGAGCCAAGCAAGACGTAGAGCGCCGATTTGCGAGCGACCCGCAAACGGAAGCGCGTTTATCGACGATGCTCGCGTCGACTTTTCGATCTTTGTCGCGCGATACCGAAGCGCTGCCTGTCGCAAAGCGAGCGGTCGAGCTTTCACGTCAGCAGTTCGGCGAAGCGTCGCTCGAAACAGCGCTCGCGACCTCGACTCTGGCGGAAATTCAGTATTGGCTCGAAGACGAGCGCGACGCGCTCTATCTCTTCGATCAAGCAATCCCGATACTTCAGAAAAACTTGGCCGCCAACGATGTACGACTTCAACGCGCGGTGCTCAATCGCGCCAACACGCTTGCACGCCTGTTTCGCTTCGAAGAAAGCGAAGCGGCGTTTCAAGCGCATCTTTCTTCGCTCGGCGCTGGCGACACCGCGCGATGGTCGCGCGCGGAGGCGGAGGGCGACTACGCGCGTTCGTTAACCTCGCAAGGTCGCTGGAGCGACGCTCACGACATTCTGCTGCGCAACGAGGCGATTTACAACATACCGCCAAAAGGTCAAGAAAAACTTGCGCTGCTCAATCGGCAATCGCTCGCCAGCGCTCAGGTCGTGCTTGGGCGCTACGATGGCGCCGAGGTTCGCATGCTCGCACTGCGCGATGCGTGGACGGCGCTCGCGGGACCGAAGAGCATGCAAGTGTTCGAGCTGCACAACGAGCTTGGCTATCTCTACTATCGTTTGGGTGAAGGCAAAAAGTCCGAGGAAATCTATCGCGAACTGCGCCGTCTTCAAGACGAGCTCCCAGATTTCGAGCCGCTGCGCAAATGGACCACCGAAATCGATTTACTTGAGATTCAGTTGCTGTTTGGACGCGCGCCGCTGTCGCAAATCGATGTCGCCAGCAATTCGCTCGCGGCGCGTATCGCAGACACACCAAAAGCAAAGAGCGAACGCGGTGTATGGCTCTACACACGGCTGGCGCTGATTGTCGACGCATGCGGCGACGCGGCGCGTGCGCGCAGCCTGCTCGCGCAAGCGCGCGAGATAGCTCGCGAACTTAAACTCGCGGAAGGTCCGTGGCTGCGACGCATCGTGCGCGCCGAAGCAGGCATCGATCGGCGTACTGGCGCCGCCGATTCGCTCGCCAAGCTACAGAGCTCGCGCGCCGCAACGGTTGCAGCGCAGAAAGGCGGGTTTTCACAGCGCGTGATCGGTGCTCACCTTGAATACGCGCTCGCCGTTGCGGCTCGCAACCCGGACGCGGCGCGCGCCGCATTGGCCGAAGCGCGAGCAACGCTGCCACCGACCATTCCGAAAAATCACTATGCGCGAGCGCTCGTCGATTTTGTTGCCGTCGTGATCGAACCAAACGCGGACGCGGTGACACGCACCCGCGCGCGCGACGCACTTGCGCGAGCGCTCGGTCACACCGATAACGCGTTCTTGCTTGAGCCGCTTCCCAGTTTTTACTTTTTGTAGCGCTTTTTATTTCGCGCACTGTCACTTTTGTCGTGGCAATTGCGTCTTATAGATTGAACCAATGCGTCGGTCCTCGCGACTCATGGGTTAAGGAATGCGATCCCCTCGGTTCGCTTCCGGCACCGATTCCCCCGGATCGGTTCGCGTTAGACGCCGCCTGCGCCTCGCAGGTACGTCCGCGCGCATGGTGCCTGACTCCTCCACAGGTTCCATGCAAAGCTCTCCTCGCCCGCCTTGCGCGGGCTTTTTTTTGCCAAACCCGCAAAGAGATCGTTCGAGCACGAGGCATGGAACGCTGGTCTGCGACATCTAAGGGCGCAAAATTTGGTGATCAACCTATTCATTGATCGCGCCAATTAAATTGGGCATACGATGTTTTTTATTAATTGTTGTTACTTATATTTTCTTTTATTGTTGCCCTAATAAATTGGATATACATGAACTAAGTTGCTAATCAACTACAACACGCAGCAATATATGTCCACGCAAACGAAATTATTCGCATTTAATATCAAAAATATGTCATTTTTATCTATTTCACGCAATTTAACTGCTTAACGTACAATCGCTGCATTGCACAAAAACTCTAATTCCGAGACATCATGCCCGCTTCCCTTAATCGCCAGGTTGACGACGTTCGCATTCGCGACATTTTCGAACTCGCGCCGCCGTCGCATTTGTTGCGCGAATTCAAACCTAGCGACACCGTCGAGCAGCTCGTTTTCGACACGCGCCGCGACATTCACAAAGTGCTGCATGGCGCAGACGATCGCCTCGTCGTCATCGTCGGCCCCTGCTCGATTCACGAAAAAAAATCTGCGCTTGAATATGCCAACCGTCTGAAAGTATTGCGCGAAGAATTGAAACAAGATCTCGTCGTTGTGATGCGTGTGTACTTCGAAAAACCGCGCACCACTGTCGGCTGGAAAGGTCTCATCAACGATCCGCTACTCGACGGCAGTTTTAAGATCAACGAAGGACTTCGTCTCGCGCGCGAACTGCTGCTCGACATCAATGAGCTCGGCATGCCTGCATCGACTGAATTTCTCGACACGCTCACACCACAGTACTACGCCGATTTGATCTCGTGGGGCGCGATCGGCGCACGTACGACCGAGAGTCAAGTTCATCGCCAACTCGCCTCCGGCATGAGCTGCCCGATGGGTTTCAAAAACGGCACCGATGGCAACATCAAGATCGCAGTCGATGCGATCAAAGCCGCTGCGGCACCGCATTTCTTCCTCTCGGTGACCAAGGGCGGTCATAGCGCGATTATTTCGACCAACGGCAACGAAGATTGCCACGTCATTCTGCGTGGCGGTAAAGCGCCGAATTACGACAGTGCTAGCGTACAAGCTTGCGCGGCTGAACTCGCGAAAGCTGCATTGCCGCAGCGAATCATGATTGATTTTTCACACGCGAATTCCAGTAAGCAACACGAAAAGCAAATCGAAGTGTCTGCCGACGTCGGACGACAAATGGCCGCAGGCGACGAGCGCATCTTCGGCGTCATGATCGAATCGCATTTGAACGGCGGACGTCAAGATCTCACCCCTGGTAAAGCGCTCGACTACGGCGTATCGATTACCGATGCGTGCATCGATTGGGCCGCCACCGAGAACGTGCTTCGCCAACTCGCAAGCGACGTGCAAAAGCGCAGGCTCGCGCAACCGGAGTAGTTCGGAAAGAGCGACGCTCGCCGTAGGCCGTTTTGTCAAAGCGGCTCCTACAATCGAATCATGCCTCGCATCGAATCGACCTATCGCGCGCCTTGGTGGCTTCCCACAGGTCACGCGCAAAGTATCTACGCGCAATTTCTTCGGCGTCCGAAACTTGCCTATCGACGCGAGCGACTGGAATTGGCCGACGGTGATTTCGTCGATTTAGACTGGTCAGAAGCAGTTCAAGCGCCAAGCACGAACGCCCAATTAAACAGGGCGATCGTTGTATTTTTTCATGGTCTCGAAGGATCATCGAATTCGCAGTACTGCCTGCACACTATGGGCGAAGCGAACAAGAGCGGATGGCTTGGCGTCGTCGCCCATTTCAGAGGCTGCTCTGGAGAACCCAATCGCCTCCCGCGCTCATATCACTCAGGCGATAGCGAACATGCGGACATTGTGCTTCGTGAAATTCGCTCGCGCTTTCCAGAACATCGCATCTTCGCGGTAGGCGTGTCGCTTGGCGGCAATGCACTCACGAAGTGGTGTGGCGAGCAAGGTGAAAACGCAAAAACGATCATCGACGCGGCGGCTTCCGTGTGTTCGCCGCTCGATCTCGGCGTTTCTGCGGTGGCGATCCTTCATTTTCAGAATCGCATCTTCAATCGCTACTTCATGAAGTCGATGGGCGAGAGCTTCGCGAAGCGCATGGAGATGCATACTGAATTGCGCGAGAAAGATTTTCTGAAAACGCCGCGACACTTTCCCGAATTCGATGAGCACTACACCGCGCCGATGCATGGTTACACAAGCGCTTGGGACTACTACGAACGCGCCTCTTCTCGCGGTTTCGTTGCGAAGATTCGTGTACCGTTTTTGCTTTTGAATCCCGCGAATGATCCGTTCGTTCCGGGTTGGCTCATGCCCAACGAGGCCGAAGTCCCAGACAACGTCACACTCGAACAACCAAGCGACGGCGGTCACGTTGGATTTGTAACCGCACCGTTTCCTGGAAAACTCGATTGGCTGCCAAAGCGACTGATCGAGTTTTTCAATGGTTCGACAAGCTCACCATGAACGGCGACTCAAAGTCGCGTCGCACTCATTCAGGCAACCTGCATAAAGTTGCCGTGAAACCCAAGCGGTAGCCAGTACGGAAGCCACGCACGTGCGATCGGTCCGTTCGCCACGTTGCTCGCGTCAAACACACTCACACAGGTCTTCTGCCGCTTCGCGTTAAACGCGGTGCCGACGATCCAGCCGTCGAGTTCTTTCGACGAACCCGGTCGCGCGACGACCAAATGTTCTTCCACAACGAAATCGTCGCCATAGTCGAAACGTGTTGTCTTACCGCTCTCGACGTTGCGCACTTGCAGCGCATGAAAGCCGTGATCGGCCTCTTTTCGCATACGCCATGAAGTCGGCGTGACGAGCCAATCGGCGCGGCGTCCGATAAAGCGCGGATCGAGGCGTGGGAATTCTTCGCTGGCGTTGTCGTACGTGGCAAGACTTGCCTTCCCCGTGGCGAGATTCAATGTAACGGTTCGCATCACCGATTCGCCTGCCGCTTCGTGCGCGCCGCGCATGATCGCAACGGCTGCGCCCGCGAGGAAATTGTCGTCGCGACTACCGACGTAATTCATCACGATTTCGGTGCCGCTTGCACTCGTGCGCTCATATGCGTTGCCCACATGAAACACCATCTCGTGCGGCAAATCGAAAATCTGCGCTTTGCTGATGTCGTCTTTCGGCGCAACCCAGAAGCGAAGCGCGGCCTCTTTGTGCAGTTTCATCACGTCGCTACCAGTTTTCCCCTGCGCCCTCAAATCGAAATGCAAGGTCACGGGAGGAATCGGCACGATGATGAAACGCTCGGTAATCGCCATATCGTGACACATGCCGCCATGCGTTTTGCGGTCGATCGGCAATCTAGCCATTTGCGTATTCACGGCCTTCCCGCTGGCATCAATCTGATAGACGAAGAACGCGTTACCCGCACTGCCAAAGTTCCACAAGTTGCCTTGCGGGTCGAGCTTCGGGTGTGCAGAGAACGGCATTTGCTCCCAGCCCTGCTTCCACGTCACAAGTGCTTTCGTTTCAAGCGTTTTCGGATCGAGTTCGAACGCGCTACCGCCCTCCCACATCGCGAGCACGCGGCCCGCGTGTTCAATCGCATTAGTGTTCGCAGTGTTCATCGAGTCGGGGCCGGTCACGCGCATTTGCGCGCGAATGCCAGTGCCGAACGCAGGCACGAGAAACTTGTTCGCCTCGGCTTCTGCTTTGAACTTGTTCGTTTGCACGAAACGTCCGCGATGGCTCACGCCTTTGCCATCGAACGAGAACTGTTGCACCATGCCGTCGCCATCGAACCAATGTTGATAGCGTTCGTTACCGCGTTCGAAATTCGAAGGCCCATTGCGATAGAAACGGCCGCGCAGTTCGGCGGGGAGTTTGCCTTCGACTGTGAGCGCTTCGCAATAGAGATCGCTCGCCGCGCCGCGATACGGCGTTAAGTAAGCATTGTTCGCTGCGGCTGCCGCGAACTCGGTTTTGAAGATTGACGGTGTATTCGCGAATGCGTTGTTCGCGAATAGCGAGCCGCCCGTGGCCGCGAGTACGGCACCGCCGCCAACACCTGAGAGAAAGTTTCTGCGATTCATTGAGTGCTCCTAGAACTTGATTGCGATCGGTGCGGTTGCGCCTTTGTAGGCGACCTTCGTGTCTTTCCAGGTTGGTGCGCCGAACATCGCAGGCGTGCCCGAGGCAGCATACGGTTCAGTTGGAATGCCGATCGGATTCATGTCGAGCTTTTGATTGCCGTTCATGTCTTGAAACGCAGTGATTGCGATCTCTTCGACGTCCAAGTTGCAAACCGGAATTTGTATCGACGTGCTCGATACTTTTTGCGCCGTCATCCAAGCTGCCTGCTTGAAAAATTCTTCGCTTTTTGTATACACCGCGATCATCAACACGCCCTCGTCGGCCTTCAGACCGGTCACATTGAGCGTTGGGCAAGTGCTTGCCGATTGAGCTTTTGCGTCCCACGCAGCGAGCGCGAGCAGAGCGAGTCCGAGGAAGACGACGAGATACTTTTTCATACGATTTCTCCATTCAGCAACTAAACCCGGTTGGGCGATGGAGAGATTCTGTTTTCGCGCATTCGTCTAGTCAGCACCGTTGCGACCATTCACCGATTTTGGGCGCGAATGGCTGCCTTGAGCTTTGACGGCGATTCACGCCGTTTTCTCACCATTCATCGCAACTCACTTCTAAGGCCCCAGACGTTCTGCCTAGACTTCCGCCACGATAAGCCATCTACTCAAACTAAACTTCGATGATGTCCGCAGAAATCCAATCCGATACCACTGCCGCCAAAGAGCCGCGCGAATCAGTCTTCGGTTTTCGCCAAGTAATGAGCAATTGGTGGACACTCGAGCCTACTCGGCAAGGTTCGCAATCGATGTATCTGCTGGCCACGTTGATCTACAACAGTCTGTTCGGGGTCATTCTCACCATCGCATTCCTAGTGTTCGACCGCAACGCGACGCTGTGGAAGACCCTCTGGCAAACGCTACTCGTTTCAAACTGCATTGGCTTTTCGATCCACGGTTTGATGGAATTGTTTTTCGGTTGGCTCGCGCCGCGCCGGAAATGGGTGTTTTCTAAGCACTGGCAGCGCGTTGCTATTTCCGCTGCGCTCGCCATGCTCGGCATTTACCTCGGCTACACCATCGCGTTCGGGATCCTCGGTCGAAATTTCACTGCGATGCTCGCTAATTACCCGCGTTTTGCGTTCGGCATGCTGTTGATTGGGCTCATCGGTTGTATGGTTTGGTTGCTCTTCATGGACGGGCAAACACGCCGCGTTCGCGCGCAGGTTGAAGAAGCGCGTTACGCAGAAGAACGCGCTCGATTGGCTGCGCAGGCCAAAGGCGCAGAGCTTCGTGCACTACAAGCGCAGATCGAACCGCACTTTCTATTCAATACCCTCGCCAACGTACTCGCACTGATCGACTACGAACCACAAACCGCGAAGAAGATGCTCGATTCGTTCATCACGCATTTAAGGCAAAGCCTCGATACATCGCGGCAAACGCATGCGACGCTCGGCGGTGAGCTCGATTTGCTCAGGTCGTATTTGCAACTGCTCGAAATTCGCATGGCAAATCGGTTGAAATTTGTGATCGATTGCCCCGAAGAATTGCGCGATACGCCGTTCGCACCGCTTCTGTTGCAGCCGCTCGTTGAAAACGCTGTGAAGTACGGGCTCGAACCTAAGATCGAGGGCGGCACGGTCACGATTCGCGCATCGAAAAACGACGGCGCGATTCGCATCGACGTCGAAGACGATGGCGTCGGCTTACATACAAAATCCACAGCGCGCGCAGGCACCGGCACCGGCATCGCGAACGTGCGTGAACGACTCGCTTCGATCTACGGCGCGCGAGCAGCACTTGAAGTTAAACCAGTCGCCGATTCGAAACCGGGAACGGTTTCCTCCATCATCATTGCAGAATAAAACATGACCATTCGCGCCATCATCGCCGACGACGAACCGTATCTCGCTCGTTATCTCTCCGACGAACTCAAAAAAGTCTGGCCCGAGTTAGAGATCGTCGCCACACTTGGCAACGGCACCGACGCCGCTAAATCAATCGACGCACTCGAACCCGATGTTGCGTTTCTCGACATCCAAATGCCCGGCATGACCGGCCTCGAAGTTGCGCAGGGTGTTGAAGGAAAAACGCTTTGCGTGTTCGTCACCGCATATGATGAATTCGCGCTGCGAGCTTTCGAGGATGGTGCCATCGATTACTTGCTTAAACCGGTTAATTCTGAACGATTGATAAAGACAGTAGATCGTTTAAAGACCCAATTAAATAGGGCTTACAACGAAAAGGCTGAGTCCACTCCCGATCTCGCTGCAGCACTCCAAAAACTCCTGCAAAACAGCACAGCGCACCCGACGACCTTCCTTCGCTTCGTGCGCGCACACGAGCGCAACGCGAAGGGCGAACAAGTGCTTCAAATCGACGTGAACGATGTGATGTACTTCGATGCCGCCGATAAGTACACCTGCGTTGTTTTGTCAAGCGGCGAAAAACTTCTACGCACCTCAGTATCGGAGCTTGAAGCACAACTCGATCCATCGCTCTTCCAACGTATTCACCGCTCCACGCTCGTCAATCTCAAATTTGTGCACGCGACGCGCCGCGATGAATCCGGTCGCATGTTTTTAAAGATCAAAGAGCACAACCGCGAGCTGCCAGTGAGTCGCGCGTACCACGATGCGTTTTCCAGGATGTAGTCTGTTTGCGAATCGCTTGATGTCACGTCTTGCCACGTACAACGCGCGGGTCAGGTTAAATTTTATTAGACCTTTTCACTCGTTCTTTTCGAGCTCAAAGCAGCGCGAATTGCTTCGGTTTTCGACAAAAATGTTGCCTTTTGGGACATCATTAAGTTGCGGACGACACATGTCGTCCGCAACTTAACCTTACATCGCTTCGCGCTTGCCATGATTCATCGTCACACTACAAGATCCAACGCTCCTAACATCCTTCCATTCATTCGTATGTTTGTTGCGTTCTTTTTTGCGTCGTGCGCGCTTAGTGCTTTTTCACAGTT
>JBOFBL010000338.1:0-2657 GCA_051645545.1 Casimicrobium sp.
TGGTTGAAAAACTCCTAAAGCTGCGCATCTTTTCCGACGACGAAGGCAAGATGAATAAGAGCGTCATTGATGTCGGCGGCGACGTACTCGCCGTTTCGCAATTCACGCTCTACGCTGTTGCGAAGAACGGCAATCGCCCGAGTTACACGAATGCCGCGCGCCCCGAACAGGCGTCGCCCGCGTTCGATCGTTTCGTTGCGAAGCTCGCGGCGAAACTCGGGAAACCAGTGCCAACGGGTGTGTTTGGTGCCGATATGAAAGTGAGCCTCGTCAATGACGGGCCCGTAACGATTTGGCTCGACAGCGACGAACTTTTTTAAGACGCACTAATGAATTTCAAAACAGAACTCGATCACATCGTCATCGCTTGCAACACACTTGACGAAGGTCGCGCCTGGTGTCGCGAAGTGCTCGGCGTTGAAGCAACCGGAGGCGGCAAACATGCAAACGTCGGAACGCACAACACCTTGCTCGGTCTCGCCGCCTCGCATTACCTAGAAATCATTGCGATCGATCCCGAGGGCGCAACGCCCATGTTTCCGCGCTGGTTCGGTCTCGATACTGACGAAGTGAAAACACTCATTCGCAACGAACCGCGCCTAATCGGTTGGGTCGCCCGCGTTGCGCGATCGCAGGTGGCGACCGATGCGATTGATCAACTCGCAACGATTCCCGCAAACGCTGCAAACGTCGTGCGCCCCGCCGAACGCGGCGATTTTCGCTGGCGCTTCGCGTTCACGCGCGATGGCGCACGGCCACGCGGCGGTGTATTGCCTTACTTTATTCAATGGGATGTGCCTGTACATCCATGCGATCGTTTACCGGACGTGGGTGTCTCGCTCTCTTCGCTCGTACTCGGCGATCCCTCGCATGAGGAAGTGACGCAAGCGCTGCAAGCGATGCAACTCGTCGACTCAAAAGTGCTCGTCGGGCAAAGCACGTCGCCGCATTTGATTGCGACACTGAATACGCCGAACGGCATCGCTGTTCTTGAGTAGTGTTTGCGGTGGCGTTGCACGTCACTAGTTTGTCATCCCCGCGAAGGCGGGGACCCAGACCGAGCACGCCGCCTAATCAAACACGAGCATTTGCGCGCATTACCCTGTTTGGGCCCCGCCTTCGCGGGGATGACAAGAGATAATCTTCGGCAGCTAAACTGATTCGCATGCGCATGCTTCGTCAATTTTTATCTATTGCAGTTGTGAGCCTGACGGCATTTTCAGCCCACGCCCAACTCAACATCCTCTGCTCCACCGACGCCGATTGGTGCGAATCGAAAACGCGCGAATTCTCGCTCGCAACCGGCATTAAAGTGAACATGATTCGCAAGGCGACCGGCGAAGTGTTTGCACAACTCAAAGCCGAAGCGAACAATCCGAAAACCGATCTTTGGTACGGTGGCACGCACGATCCGCACGTGCAGGCATCGAATGAAAATCTGCTCGATGCGTATGTCTCGCCAAACATGAAAGATCAGTACGTGTGGTCAGGCGATTTGCTCGCGAAAACGAAAAATCAAGTCGTCGGCATTTATCGCATCACACTTGGCTTCGGCGTCAATCGCGATTTGCTTGCGCAGAAAAAACTCAAGATGCCTACGTGCTGGAGCGATCTTACGAAGCCCGAATTCAAGGGCGAAGTAGAGCTTTCGAATCCGATGACGAGCGGCACGGCGTACACAATTCTCGCGACGATGGTGCAGCTCTACGGCGAAGACAAAGCCTTCGAATACCTGCGTGCGCTCAACAAAAACGTCAATCGCTACACCACGAGCGGCACGGCGCAAAAGCAAAGTGTGTCGCGTGGCGAATCGATGATCGGCATTACGTTTTTGGACGAGTTCATTCCCGAGCAATTCGCGGGTGCGCCGATTGAAACTGCGGTGCCGTGTGAAGGTACGGGCTACAGCGTTGGCGCGATGAGTCTCGTGAAAGGCGCGCGCAATCCCGAGAACGCGAAGAAGTTCTACGACTGGGCGCTCACAGCCGACGCGCAAACCATTCGCGATCAAACCAAGGTGATTGCGATTCCTTCGAACAAAGCGGCCTTCGCACCCGAGCGCGTGAAGGCGCTCGAACGCGCCAAGCTCATCGATTACGACTTCGCAAAATTCGGCTCAAGTGCCGAGCGAAAACGCTTGATCGAAAAATGGGATGCGACGGTGAAGAACGCACCGAAGTAATACGCGGCAAAGAAATTTGTCGCTGGCTACCGACTTGAACGCGCCCTCTAGATCGCTCGTATCTGCGGGTTTTTCTATTGCGGAGCGCGCTCGATTGCATACACTTGCGCCATCGAAACCCTTTTCGTTTTCACTATGAAAAAGCTTCTCACTGCCGCTGCGGTTGCAGCACTGTTCGCTGCGCCAACTGCGATGGCGCAACAACTCACTGCAATTTGCTCGACCAATCAAAGCTGGTGCGAACTCGCTGCGAGCGAATTCACTAAAGCCACCGGCATCAAGATTCAACAAACGCGTGTGCCGACGGGTGAAGCCTTCGCGCGCCTGAAAGCAGAGGCGGCCAATCCGAAGACCGACATTTGGTGGGGCGGCACGGGTGATCCGTTCCTGCAAGCCGCCGAAGAAAAATTGCTTGAACCGTACCGTCCCGCCTACATCAACGATCTCTACGATTGGTCGATTCGTCAATACGACG
>JBOFBL010000339.1:0-3335 GCA_051645545.1 Casimicrobium sp.
CGAAACCCGTCATCTCTTCGAGCATCGCATCCGATTCCTCGGGCTTGGCGATGTAGACCATTTCAACTTTATCGAACTGATGTTGACGAATCATGCCGCGCGTGTCGCGACCGGCGCTGCCAGCCTCGCTTCTGAAGCAGGGCGTGTGTGCGGTGAGTCGCATTGGCAGCGCCGCTACGTCGACCATCGTGTCGCGCACGAAGTTGGTGAGCGAGACTTCCGACGTTGGAATCAGATAGCGATTCTTCACCGTGCCGTCGTCATTCGTCATCGGGACTTTGAACAAATCGTCCTCGAACTTCGGCAATTGCCCGGTGCCCATCATCGAATCGGCATTTACAACGTACGGCACGTAACACTCGGTGAAGCCGTGTTCGTTCACATGCGTGTCGAGCATGAATTGGCCGAGCGCGCGATGCAGTCGTGCGAGCTGGCCTTTCATGACCACGAAGCGCGCGCCCGAGAGTTTTGCTGCGGTTTCAAAATCGAGCTGCGAGCCTGCGCCGTTGGTGTCGAGCGCTTCACCGATCGCGACGTGATCTTTCACTACGAAATCGAATTTTTTCGGGGTGCCCCAACGACGTTGCTCAACATTGTCATCGCTATCTTTGCCCACGGGCGTGCCACGCTGCGGGATGTTTGGCATCGTGTAGAGCATCGCGTTCACGCGCTCTTGCACGAGCGCGAGCGCCACTTCATTCGCTTTCACTTTTTCAGGCAGTGCTGCGACTTCGGCGAGCAGTTGCTGTGCTTTCGCGTCGTCTTTCTGCGCTTTAGCCTGGCCGACGGCTTTCGAGAGTACGTTCCTCTGCTGCTGCAAATCTTGGGTTTGAATTTGCAGCGCTTTGCGCTCGGCTTCAAGCGCTTCGAAGGCGGCGACGTCGATGTCGTAGCCACGCGCTTTCTTCATCCACTCGGCGGTGGCTTTCAAATCGTTGCGAAGTAAATTGATGTCGAACATGATGATGGTCTGTGTGCGAAGTTTGAATGCTGAAAGCCCCCTGCGACAACGCAGCGAGCGCGATAAAGCGAGAGAGAAAAGAATCGTCCCGCTTCAGCGGGAGCGAGAGGAGCGGCTGAACGCGCCCTGATGCACGGCAAGCGCGCGCGAACGTATCGAGGCGAAGCTCGATAAACGTTGGGCGAATTGCTGGGTGAATTTCATGAACGAGAGTGTAGCGCGTGCTTCAGATGGTGTTCAAAAAAAGCCAGAAACACGCTTCCAGCTTTTTTATACATCGCCCGTTTTAATTGGGCGTAGCAGAGAATTTTTTCTATTTTCAATATCGAAATGAATTCCGATGATCGCCCAATTTTTTTGGGCGATCATTGATTTAGTTCGTACAGGATTTCACACTAGAAATTTGCTTACTTCGCGCGTATGCGTACACCCGCCACGCATACGAGCAAGAGCGCAGCGAACAACGCAAATTGCAACGCGCTCATCGTCGGCACGATCGCTGCGGTGGCGGCGACTGCGGCTGCAATCACAATCGTCACCTCTTGCGAAGCATTCGGCAACACGTTGTTGCTCGCAGTCACAGTGAACGTGTAGCTGCCCGGTGCCGTCGGCGTGCCCGAGAGCAAACCATTGGCCGAGAGCGTGAGTCCCGGCGGCAGGCCGCCTGCGGTGACTGCGAACGTGATCGGCGCATCGCCCGCTGCGGTGAATTGATAGTTGTATCCCGAGGCGGCGCTGCCCGATGGTGGTGGCGTTGCATTGGTGATCACGGGCGCTTGCGGCACGGGGTTCACCGTTTGTCCAACGCCCGTTGCGTTGCTCGCGTTGAAATTGGTATCACCTTCATAGCTTGCAGTGATCGTCTTCGCACCCGTCGTTGTCGGCGTGAGATTGCAATTGGTTGCGGGCAAGGTGATCGTGCAGTTTGCCGTGCCGTCGCTCACTGTGATCGCACCGCTCGGTGTGCCCGCACCCGGCGCCACGGGTGCGAGTGCGACCGTGACGTTCACTGGCGAATTCACAATCGATGGATTCGGTGTGTTAGCGCTGATCGTTGCTGTCGTATTTGCTTTCACGACGGTCACGCTATCCGTATCGCTGCCGGCGCCGTTGGTGGCATCACCCACGTAGTTCGCGGTGACCGTTTGGCCAGCGCCGACTGGCACGCCGCTTAAATCACAATTGCCCGCACCTGCGGAGAGCGTGATCACGCACGTCGCAGCAGCAACTGAGACATTCACGTTGCCCGTCGGCGTGCCCACGCCCGCGACGGTCACCGCAACATTCACCGCTTGCCCGAACACCGCGCCGCTCGTCACACTTGTGATCGTCACGACCGCTGGATCGGCAACGAGATTCATGCCGACGAGCGCCGGATCATGATCGGAGGAGCGGAACGGATCGGGTGCGTAAAGCGATGTTTGTTGTCCTGCCGTTTTGAATTCGGTGTTGTAGTCGAGACTGATCGGCTCGTCCGCATTGATGTGCCATTTGTCCGCGCCTGTGACTTGCGAGACAAGTGGTGGCGACGCGATGGCGTGATCGAGTGCGCCCGAAGCACCATCGAACACGAAGGAATAACTGTCGTTGATGAGCGTGACGAGTCCTGCTGCGCGGAATGCATCCATTGCATTTTCTTGCTCGTACGCATTGAAGTCACCGAGCAAGAGCACACGATTTTCACCAGTTGCCGTTTGCCAATCGGCCACGCACGCAATGAGCGCTTGCGCCTGCGCAAGACGACGCGGCGCCCAGCAACCTTGGCCATCGTTTTGATCGGCTTCCAATCCCGTCGCGGCCTCAGGCGCGGTGCCGCAACTCTTCGATTTGAAATGATTGATCGACACGATCACTTTGCCGCCCGTCGTTCGCGAGCGGAATACCTGTGCGAGCGGCGTGCGAGCGTTGACGAAGGATGCGTTGTCGCAGAAGAGCGGTGTACCGACCGGCTCGACGCTCGCGTTTTTGTAGATCAAGCGCGTGGTGATCGCATCGGTGCTGCCGTTGATCGTGCCCCAACCGGTAGGCAGTGCAATGCTCGACCATTGCGCGACGCTATCGAGCGCAGTCAATCCACTAAGCAGATCGGGCAAGGCACTGGTCGCCGCATCGCCGTCGTTTTCCATTTCGATCAAACCGACAACATCCGCGCCGAGCTGCGACACCGCCGCAATCGTCTTCGCACGCTGGCGAGTGAATTCGTTTAAGTTATTCGCACCGCGCGCAGTGGGGTAGCCGCCTGCTGCGCCATCTTGATTGGTGCCGTTGCCGTTAAAGTAATTGAGCACATTGAAGCCCGCCGCTTTCATCGTACCGCCGACTGCGGGCGGGGTGAGCGGACGCGCTGCGCGATTGAAGCTCGGCAGATTGCTCG
>JBOFBL010000340.1:0-9983 GCA_051645545.1 Casimicrobium sp.
CGCGTTCAGCGGCTTCGCGCGCACGATGCCCAAGCTAGCCATGTTTGTCTGCTTATCGCACTACGGCGACGCGTACTCTCATTTGCCGACTGCGTTTCGCAACGAAAACATCGCGAACAGTTTCGGCGAAGTGACCGCAGCGAACGGCCTCAAGCAACTGCGCATTGCCGAGACCGAGAAGTACGCACACGTCACTTATTTCTTCTCTGGTGGACGCGAACAACCGTTCGAAGGCGAAGACCGCGCCCTCGTGCCTTCGCCGAAAGTCGAAACCTACGACTTGAAACCCGAAATGAGCGCACCGGAAGTCACCGACAAATTGGTCGCCGCGATTGAATCAAAACAATACGCAGCGATCGTGTGCAACTACGCAAATGGCGATATGGTGGGGCACACCGGCGTGCTTTCAGCGGCAGTGAAAGCGGTTGAAACGCTCGATCAATGCCTCGCGCGCGTACTCGCCGCAGCGCGCGCGACCGGCACGCAAGTGCTCATCACGGCCGATCATGGCAACTGCGAACAGATGTTCGACCCCGAATCCAATCAAGCGCACACGCAGCATACGACCGACAAAGTGCCACTTGTCTACGTCGGCAACGACAAAGTGACGATCCGCGAAGGCGGCGCGCTGCGCGACATCGCCCCAACCTTGCTTGCGATGATGGGGCTTAGGCAACCGAGCGAGATGACCGGCTCGACTCTACTTCGCTGAAGCATCTGTTTACTCTGCTGCAGTCTCCTTGAGCCAAGCTCGAAACGGGCGAAATGCCTCGCTCTCGCGCATGCGAGCGGGCGCGAGCAACTGATAACTTGCTTTCGGTCGATAGCTTGCGTCCCCGATTCTCACGAGCCGCCTTGCCCGGACATCTTCGCGCACCACATAGTCCGGAAGTAACGCAATCCCAAGCCCGACGAGTGTCGCTTGATGCCCGAGCGTGAGCAATTGATAGCGCGGCCCCTCGCGCGTGGCGCTCGCTTCGATACCGATTTGCGCAAGAAGCTCACGCCAGGCATCGGGCAACGTCAGTTGCCCCAGCAGCGGAAACTCGCAGAGTGTTTTTCGCCACTCGCGCGCACTTCTTTTCCCGACGAGCTTGGGTGAAGCAATCGGCGTCAAGGTGAGCGCGAGAATTGATTCCGCATCGAATTCGCTAGGCGCAGTTTCACAAAATGAAATCGCACAATCGGCTTTGAGCGCCGCCAGATTCGGCACGCCGATCGAGGTTTGAAGATTGAGCGTTACGCCCGGATGCTGGGCATAAAACGACGCGAGCCGCGGAATCAGCCAATGGTTGCAAAACGTCGGCGAGACGGCGACGTCGAGATGGCTCGACATCGCATGCTTCGCGCGCAGGCGAAGTGTTGCCTCTTCGATACGACCGAGACTCTCTTGAATCGCGAGTGCGTAGTCGCGTCCCTCGGCTGTCAGACTTACGCTACGTGTCGATCGCTCGAAGAGTTCGCAATCGAGAAAACTCTCCAATTCGCGCAATTGCTTGCTGATCGCGCTCGCACTCAAGTTCAATTGCTCCGCCGCGCGCGCGAGCGAGAGCGTTCGCGCGACGGTTGCGAATCCGACTAAGGCCTGCATCGCCGGATAGCGGCGGAGTTTGTCCTGATTCATGAGAAAAAGTGCATAAATATGGAAAACGATTCGCTACCAAAGTACCTAAATGCTATCTAAGATTCGAGTCGTACTCGCAACTTTCTCGAAGTAATCATGAAACGCTTTCTCCAATCTCTCTGCATAATGGCGCTCGCAACGACCTCGTCGTTTGGGTTCGCGGCTTATCCGGACAAGCCCGTTCGCGTGGTCGTCCCCTCTGCGGCGGGCGGTTCGCCCGACGCCTTGACACGGTACTTGGTAGGTGAGCTCGCGAAGAGTCTCGGGCAAGCGTTCGTCGTCGACAACAAGCCGGGCGCGGCCGGTCAAATCGCGATGCGCGATCTCGCAAGCGCCGCGCCCGACGGCTACACGATTGCCTATGCGAATGTTGTGACCCATGCGATCAACAAAGGCTTGCTGCCAACGCTGAGTTACGATCCAGAAAAAGATACGACGCCGATCGCACTGATTGCGTTCACTCAGAATGCGCTCGTTGTGAATCCGAGCGTTGCAGCAAAAAACGTCGGCGAGCTGGTCGCGCTTGCGAAGCAACAGCCGGGAAAACTATCGATGGCCTCAGCAGGTAACGGCACCACGGGGCATCTGAGTGGTGAGATGTTCAAAGCGGCAACCGGCACACAAATCGTTCACGCGCCGTACCGTGGGAGTCCTCAAGCAATCAACGATTTGATTGGTGGACAAGTGCAATTGATGTTCGACAATCTCGCATCGATTGGTCCGCATATCCAAGGCGGTCGCGTGCGTGCGCTGGCTGTGACCGGCAACAAGCGCTCGCCCCTGTTTCCGGAGTTACCGACGATGGAAGAAGCAGGCGTGAAAAACGTCGTCGCCACCGCGTGGGGCGGCTTCGTCGCGCCTGCCAAAACGCCCGATGCGATCATCAATCGCCTCAACGTTGAACTCAACAAAATCCTCGCACGCGACGACGTGAAAGCGCGCCTCGTGAGCATGGGCTTCGAGCCGTTCATCGGCACCCCGGCCGATTTCGCGAAGCATTCGCGCAGCGAAACGGCAATGTGGGCCGAGGTGATCAAACGCTCCGGCGCGAAAGCGGATTGATCCACGATGTTCGATCTCTTGCTACGCGGCGGCGACGTGATCGACGGCAGTGGGGCACACGGCTTCGCAGCGGATGTCTTAATTCATCGGGGTGAGATTGTAGAAATCGGGAAAGTCGATAAAAAATGTGCTCGCGAAGTGCTTGATGTCAGCGGTTTGATCGTCGCGCCTGGCTTCATCGACGCGCATAGTCACGACGATCGATATGTGTTGAGCGAGCCCGACGTGCCTGCAAAAGTGACGCAAGGGGTGACGACGGTTGTCAGCGGCAACTGCGGCATTAGTCTCTCACCGGATCTCGGCGGCAAGACGCCGGTCTCACCACTGGATATCTTTGGCGATGCTTCCGCGTTCGAGTTTTGTTCGTTTTCGGACTACCTCGCCGCCCTTGATCGCGATCCGGCGGCGGTGAACGTCTACCCGCTGCTTGGCATGACGACCCTGCGCGTTCGCGAAGTTGCAGATGTGAACCGCCGCGCAAGCGACGATGAAGTCGCCCGCATGCGTAAGCATTGCGACGAAGCGCTCGCGGCGGGCGCGCTTGGTGTCTCGATCGGTACTTTTTATCCGCCTGCCGCTGCCTCCGACAATCAAGAAATCGAATGCACTGCGCGCGCGCTCCGCGATTTTGGCGGCGTGCTCGCTGTGCATCTGCGCGACGAAACCGACGGTATTCTCGATGCGCTCGACGAAGCGTATTCCCTCGCGCGCGGGTTGAGCGCCCATCTCGTGCTTTCGCATCACAAACTCGCGGGGCCACGAAATCACGGACGTTCGGCGGCGACGCTGCAAAGCATTGCGAGGGCCGCACAAACGCAGCCCACAGGATTCGACGTGTATCCGTACACCGCGTCCTCCACGATGTTGCAAGCAAACCGCGTTGCGCTCGCAGAGAAAGTAATCGTCACCTGGTCGCAGTCGTTGCCGCAATTCGCGGGACGTGAAATCCAGCAAATTGCAAACGTCCTCGACTGCTCGGTCAACGAGGCGGTTGAACGATTGCAGCCTGCCGGTGCGACTTATCACATGATGTCGCAGCGCGATGTTGATGCGATTGTTTGTAACGATGCATCGATGATCGGCAGTGATGGTTTGCCGCACGATCGTTGCCCGCATCCGCGATTGTGGGGCACGTTCCCGAGAATTTTTCGCTGCTACGTGCGCGAGCGGCCGCTGATCGCGCTCGCAGAGGCTGTACGCAAAATGACCACGCTACCCGCAGAGCGTTTCGGCATGATCGATCGCGGCCGGATTGCGGTTGGCATGCGGGCCGATGTGTGTGTTTTCGACGCGGCGCGCATCGCCGATCGCGCAACGTTCGAACATCCGACACAGTCGGCGATCGGCGTCGAACACGTGCTTTGCAATGGCCGGTTCACGCTACGCAACGGACAAGCGACGGGAGAGCGACCCGGTCAAAGAATCAAACCAACTGATTGCGCACTTAGACGCAAACGATAAAGCCCAGCAACCATTCCGGAGGTTACGATGAACACATTTGTCGGGCGTCGTTGCGCCCTTTGTCTACTGTTTTTTGCGACTGGCGCGTCGATTGCGCAAGAACTCACGCTTGCGACCTATAGTCGCGATGGCAAACCATTTCCGCTCGCGCTTGAAATGCAAAAGAACGCGCGGAGTACCTTGCAGCAAAACCTCGCCTTACTTGCCACCGCAGGGGGCGTTGACAACGTTCGCGCGATTCGCGACCGGCGCGCGCAAGCCGCGTTCGCCAATGCGGCGGTCGCATACGAAGCAAGCTGGGGATTCGGTTCGTTCGCGAATTCGCCCGTCGGCGTGCGCACGGTCGCAACGCTCTACCCCCACAATCTTCACATCGTCGTACGCGCCGATTCGACGCTGCAAAGCGTCGAGGACCTACGCGGCAGACGCGTGTCGAGCGGCGCCAAGGGCAGCGGATCGGAACAAATCGCGTTTCGCTTGTTCGACATTCTGCGCTTCGATCGCGCTCTCGATCTAACGATTTCGAGCCTTGGTCTATCGGATTCCATCGCTGCGTTGCGCGACGGGAAGATCGATGCGTTTATCTTCGGCAGCGCGGCGCCAGTCGATGCGATCGCAAAGCTTTCGCAGTCGCTGCCGATTCGGTTTCTCTCCTCGTCAGAACTGGTGAGCGAGATGAATCGACGGCATGGCCGCCTCTACGCCACGGGCGAAATCGCAGCGGAGACGTATGCAGGCCAGACGCGCGCGATTCCGACGCTCGACGTTTGGGATCTGCTCGTGGTCGATGAAAAAATGAGCGTCGATCAGGCGTATCGCTTGGCGAAGACGATCGACGCACAGCGCACGCAGCTCGCGATGATTCAGCCTAGTATGAACCGCGTCACGCCAAAAGAACACGCCGAAATCAGCCCGATCGCACTGCACCTTGGCGCACAGTTGTTCCTTGCCGAGAAAGGTATTGCGCCGTTCAATCGTCTGTACCGCGTCGGCGCGTCGCAGCAAGCGGCGGCAGCGCGACCGCGAGTGGCAAGCGCGCCATGACGCGATCGACAGTGGTCATTGGAGCGGGCGTCGTCGGCTGCGCAAGCGCCTACTTGCTCGCCAAAGCAGGACACCGGGTGCACTTGATCGATTACGCGGCTACCCATGCCGCAGGAACAAGCCACGCTAACGGTGCGCAATTGAGCTACAGCTTCGTCGAGCCCCTCGCGACGCCGTCGATCCTTCGCAAAATCCCAGGCATCGTCTTTGGGCGCGACCCTGCGCTTCGACTTCATCCGAGGATGAGCCTCGCTCAGTGGCGTTGGGGCGCGCGGTTCCTACTTTCCTGTCGCGAATCCGTAGTCGATGAGAGCACTCGCGCACTCTTGCAGCTTGCGCACGCAAGCCGAGTCGAAATTCAAGGTTTGCTTGATGCGGGATTGAATTTCGGGCACGCGAGAACAGGAAAACTGGTGCTCTTGGACTCAGTCGCCGCGCTTGGCCGCGCGCGCGATACGATTTGCCTCCAGTGCCGTTATGGTGCAGATCAGGTGCTGCTCTCAAGAGACGAAACTATCGCCAAAGAGCCTTCGCTTAGTCGCAGCGCCGCGCAGATCGCAGGTGCTATTTGGAGCGAAGCCGACGAACTGTGCGATCCGAAGCGCTTTTGTGACGCGTTGATCGAGGCTGCGCGCGAGGAGGGTCTTGCAACCAGCTTCGACTGTGGTGCGATCGGGTTTCGCGTCATCGGGCGACGTGTCGTTGGTGTTTCGACCGCGCTCGGCGACATTGAGGCGAACACTGTGGTGGTTGCCAACGGCATGGGCGCAACCCCGCTACTTCGCACGATCGGCATTCGCGTACCGATCCAACCGATCAAGGGCTACAGCATCACGCTACCTGCCGACGCAGTCGCGCACATGCCGCAGCGAAGCATCACCGATCTCGCGCGAAAAATCGTTTACGCTCCGCTTGGCGATCGTCTGCGCGTGGCCGGGTTCGCCGAGCTCTCCGCGCATGACACCATCGCTCACGACGAGTGCGCTCGCGCGTTGTTCAACGCCACTCGCGAGCGATTCGGATGTGTGCAAACTATTGATGAAATGCAGCGCTGGGCGGGATTGCGCCCGGCAACACCCGATTCGCGCCCGATCGTAGGTGGCAGCAAATACGAAAACCTATTTTTAAATGTGGGTCACGGCGCGCTCGGACTCACTCTTGCGATGGGATCGGCGCGGTTGATTGAGCAAATGGTGACCGCGCGGCTGGGAAAGCCGCCAGCGCCAGGCCAGACAGCGTTCGTGGTGAGCTAATTCACCTTGAGCTTGACGACGGGAGCCACGAACGCGCGTTTCGGGTGACGCTCGCGAACCGGAATGACTTCTCTCCGTTGAAAGTCTATTGGCCATTTTCGCTATTGGCCGAATTAATTGGTCGCAGAACCAGATTTATTGCACTAAGGAAAGTTAGTTATTTTCCTGTGTCGTCCCGTATAAGATGGACGCTTATAAAAATTCCCAGTTCACATTTCGCATCACCCGCGGCTTAGAGTCAACGCAGCCATTCGTGCGACCGACGCATCGAACATATGATCGTCGGCAACCTCGGCTAGCGCGATCCAAGCAAGTTCGTTCGATTCACCGGCATCGATCGTCGTTCGCGCGGTGCGCGCCGCAGAGAACAAGTAGCGAACATCGTAGTGAAAATGCGCAGGCTCGTCGTGACGAGCTGAGATTGCATGCACGTCGATATCGAAGAGCGATGTGCCCCGATTCAACGGCACGACGTTGAGATTGATCAAGCCGGTTTCTTCCGATGCCTCCCGTAGCGCGGCATCGAATACGGTCGCATCCGTATCATCGATGTGGCCGCCGGGCTGCAACCAGCGACTGAGCTTCTTGTGATGAACGAGCAGCGCGTGCTCGAACGTCTCGTCAACGATCCAGGCCGATGCCGTTAGATGTCCCTCAAGCGTCGACCTGCGCCACGGCGCTGCGCTCAATCGCACAAATGTCGCGATACGATTAGCTTGATTGCGCTGCGAGTCGTTCGCTGATTTCGCGTACAGCGAAAGATCGGCGAGCAACACATCACATTGTCTTCTATCCACGCGTCTCGCCATCACGAAACGAGCAACTCTGCTACGGCACACGCCACCACTTGCGTTGCTCTGCGCAAGTCCTCCAGTAGCAGATTCTCGTCGGCACGCTTCGCGTTCGACTCCGGCACCGTGCGCGGCCCTGCGCCGTAGAGCACGACTGGAATGCCCGCTTCGCCGTACAGACGCGCATCGGTGTAGAGCGGCACACCGACCGCCGGAATCGGTTCGCCAAACACGCGTTCACCATGCTTTTGCAACGCTGCGACAAGTCGTTGATTACCGGGCAAGGGCTTCAACGCATTCGCGAGCAAGAGCCGCTTGATTTCGATGCGAATACCGGGACGACCTTTCACCGCGTTTTCGATCAAGGCTCGCACTTGCGCTTCAACGTCCGCTGGATTCTCTTCGGGAATCATGCGGCGATCCATTTTGAGGACGACTTTGCCAGGCACGACATTCGTATTGGTGCCGCCCATGATTTGGCCGACGATCATTGTGGGATGCGTGATGCCCGCAACGTTCGACTTGATCTTTTTGAGTTCGGGCAAATGACCGTAAATCGCATTCAAAATCGCATTCGCCGCTTGCAATGCGTCGTGGCCCGTCTCGGGCATTGAGCCATGCGTCGCTGTGCCGTGTACCGTGACTTCGAATTGCAAACAACCGTTGTGCGCGGTGACAATGGCGTAGCTAAAACTGGCGCCGATCACGTAATCAGGCTTGCTGACTTTCTGTTCGAGCAAATAGCCGGGGCCGAGCAAGCCGCCAAACTCTTCATCGTAGGTGAGATGCAATTCGACGGCGCCGTTGAGTTTCGCGCCCGCTTTCTCTGCCGCTTTGAGCGCTTCGATGGCATAGGTGAATGATGCGATATCACTCTTGCTCACCGCCACGCCGCGCGCGTACATGCGACCGTCCTTGATTTCGCCGCTGTAGGGATCGAATGTCCAGCCGTCGCCCGGTGGCACGACGTCGCCATGCGCGTTGAGCGCGATGATTGGCCCCGTGCCTGCGCCGAATTTCTGGCGCACGATTAGATTCGTGATCGATTGCATGCCGTAGTCGTGAACGCGCTCGGCGGGCACGACGAAACGTTCGACGGTGAAGCCTTTCTTCGTGAGTAGTTCGGCTGCTTTTTCTGCTGCGGGCGCGTTGTTGCCCGGTGGCGTGTCAGACGGAACGCGCACGATCTCGCGCAGGAATTCGATTTGTTCTGCGTGGTGTTGATCGACGTAAGTGGCGATGATTTGTTCGAGGGACATTTCTTTGAGTGAGTATGTTTTTTTCTGTCATCCCCGCGAAGGCGGGGGCCCAGACCGAGAGCGTTCGTTAAATTCTGCCTCGCATGGAAAAACAATCTGCCCGGTCTAGGTTCCCGCCTTCGCGGGAATGACGTTAAGTGCGATCTACCCGCTGCGCACTATTCGCAACAAACGCAGTCGGTTGATAGTGCTCGAAAAAATGCAGCAACGCCTTCGTCGCCACATCCGCATCTTCCGCCGTCATCGTTTCGCTCGGATGATGCGAAATGCCACCGTTGCCACAGCGCACAAAGAGCATTGCAATCGGGCAGACTTTGGGGAACTCCATCGCATCATGCCCCGCGCCGCTTGGCAGGTAACGAGGCGCGATACCTTGCGCTGCGATGGCATCGGCAAACTGCTTTTGCAAACCCGGATCACACGGCGCGGCGTTCAATTCGAAATACGGATTCGCCTCGACACGCACGTTGCGACGTTTCGCGGTCTCGTCGAATTCTTTGCGAATCATCTCTATCGCCGAACGCCTGATTTCATTGGAGCCAGAACGAACATCAACACTAAACTCAACATCCTGCGGAATAACGTTAATCGCCCCAGCTAAACAGGCAATGCGCCCCACAGTTCCTACGAGGTTTTGATTGTCGCGGCAGTAACGTTCGACGAATAGGATCATTTCACTCGCCGCAGTCAGCGCATCTTGGCGAACGTTCATCGGCACCGTACCCGCATGCCCCGCAAGTCCCGTCACTTTCACCGTCATGCGCGTCGCGCCCGCAATCGCAGTGACCACGCCAAGCGCCAAGTTTTCATTGAGCAAGGTCGGGCCTTGTTCGATATGGCTTTCAACGAAGGCAACCACTTCGCCATGCCCCTCCCCACGACGATCAAGCGATTGCCACGCATCCGGATCGCCGCCAAATGCCGCAATCGCTTCGCGCATCGTGACGCCATTCGCATCCTTCTTTTCAAGCCACGCCGGATCGAAGTTGCCGGACATCGCTTTGCTGCCGATGAGCGTCACGCCGAAGCGCACACCTTCTTCATCGCCGAAACCAACGATCTCCAAGGTGTACGGCAAGCGCTTGCCTTGCCGATTCAATTCCTTCACACAAGCAATCGGCGAAAGAATGCCGAAGAGCCCATCGTATTTCCCAGCGTTGCGAACGCTATCCTGATGCGAACCCGTCATCACCACCGGCGCGAACGGCACGCCCGCTTCATAACGCCCGACGATATTGCCAAACGCATCGTAATCTGCGGTCATACCGGCATCGCGCATGAGGCCGATCAAATAATCGCCCGCTTGACGATGTTCTTTCGACAAGTAGGTTCGTGTCACGCGCGGCGCATCCTCGGTGAACGTTGCGAGGATGTCGGCTTGTTTGAGGATTTCGGGTCCGAATTTCATAACGCGATTTTGTAGGAGCGGCTTGCCGCGACCCATGTCTCCAATCCAATATTGGTGTTTCGATGCTTTGGTCGCGGCAAG
>JBOFBL010000341.1:0-3277 GCA_051645545.1 Casimicrobium sp.
GTTCGGCACCATAAACGGCGTCGACATTCGTAATCGCTTCATCCGATGTGCGCTCGACCATGCAGTGTCGCTCCTTATGAAGAGAAGACGAAAGTGCCACAGAAAATGTGACAACACAAGCATTTCGTGGAGTGCGACGTGATTTGCGACTCATCGACTCGTCTTCGAAATCCGCGTTGCCCGATTTGCGCAGCGCTTCCTACAATAGGCTCGAACTCTCCACCGAAAGCAATCAATGGCCAACAGCGACGACGACGAAAAATTCGCAAGACGTTCCCAACAATGGTTCGGCAAACTCGACAAAGACGGCTTCGCGCATCGCTCATGGATGAAAAACCAAGGCCACCCGAACGATCTGTTCGATGGTCGCCCGGTGATCGGCGTTTGCAATACGTGGAGTGAGTTGAATCCGTGCAACGCGCACTTCCGCGAGATCGCGGATTTCGTAAAGAAAGGCGTGTGGGAGGCGGGCGGTTGGCCGCTTGAATTTCCGGTGATGTCCACCGGCGAAGTGCTGATGCGCCCCACTGCGATGCTCTATCGAAATCTGGTGAGCATGGATGTCGAAGAATCGATTCGCGGCAATCCGATCGATGGCGTGGTGCTCTTGATGGGGTGCGATAAGACGACGCCTTCGCTCATCATGGGCGCATCATCGTGCGACATTCCAACGATTGGTTTATCGGGTGGGCCGATGCTCAAAGGACGCTACAAAACAGAAACGCTCGGCAGCGGCACGGGTGTGTGGCAGATGAGTGAAAAAGTGCGCGGCGGCTTCATGAAGATCGAAGAATTCATGGACGCCGAAGCCGGCATGCATCGCAGCAAAGGCCATTGCATGACGATGGGCACGGCGAGCACGATGGCATCAATGGTCGAATCGCTCGGCCTTTCATTGCCAGGTAATGCCGCGATTCCAGCGGTAGACGCGCAGCGCTATCGCCTCGCGCAACTCACGGGGCGACGCATCGTTGAGATGGTGAAAGAAGATTTCCGTCTCTCAAAAATTCTCACGCGCAACGCGTTCGAGAACGCGATCAAAACGCTCGCCGCGATTGGCGGATCGACGAACGCTGTCGTGCATCTGCTCGCGATCGCCGGCCGCATCGGTGTGAATCTCAAGCTCGACGATTTCGAACTCGGCTCCAAGATGCCGAACTTGGTTGACATTCAACCGAGCGGCAAACATTTGATGGAAGATTTTTATTACGCAGGCGGCCTGCCCGTCGTGCTCAAAGAAATCGCTGCGCATTTGCACGCAGACGCGATCACCGCAAACGGAAAAACGCTCGTCGAAAATGTCGCGAACGCAGAGTGTTACGACCGTAACGTGATTCGCCCGCTCAACGCCCCGTTCATGGCAAACGCCGGCATCACGATTCTGCGAGGCAACCTCGCGCCGAACGGCGCGGTCATCAAACCAAGCGCCGCCACACCGCACTTGCTGCAACATCGCGGGCGCGCCGTCGTGTTCGAAACGATTGAAGAATTGCACGAACGCATCAACGATGAATCGCTAGAGATCGATGAAAACAGCGTGATGGTGCTCAAAAATTGTGGCCCGAAAGGCTACCCCGGTATGGCCGAAGTCGGCAACATGCCGCTGCCGCCGAAAGTGCTGCGCAAAGGCATCACCGACATGGTGCGCATCAGCGACGCGCGCATGAGCGGCACCGCGTACGGCACCGTCGTCCTCCACGCCGCGCCCGAAGCCGCAGCGGGCGGCCCACTAGCGTTCGTGCAAACCGGCGACTGGATCGAACTCGACACCGCTGGCCGCGCACTGAAGATGGAAGTCAGTGACGCCGATTTAGCAAGAAGAAAAGAAAGCTGGACACCACCGAAACCCCCGATGGATCGTGGCTACTGGAAGCTCTACATCGATCATGTGCTGGGCGCGGATACGGGCGCAGATTTGGATTTTCTAGTGGGCAAGTCGGGGACGCCAGTGATGCGGGAGAGTCATTAAATGGCGAGCGTCCTTCGATGAAAAAGACTATTCATCTGATACTCAATGATTCGCGCGGCTTCGGAGGATACGAAGAGCTAACGTCTCTGCACGACTTTGAGGTGTGGAAACGTATTGCAGTCGAATATGCAACGTTTAGTTCGGCGGATGACGCCGTTCAGCAAGCGTGTTTCACGGTGAATTGGAAACCAGTCGTCAATTACAAAGAAAAACTCTGTAACCTCTATAACGCTACGCCCAAATACAGCAATGCGGACATCGCAGCTTTTGAGTTTGAACAAGCTCACGCATGTAACGTAGAAATTGTTGAGACAAAAGAGCGCGTCTCGGCGTTTGTATTTGACTATCCATTACTTCGCACGCTTCACGAGATTTTTCTAATATCAAACCTGGCGTCGCCCGGAGCGTTCAACTTATACCGATCGTATCTCCGCGATCCCGCGCTTGACCCTGCAAAAAATCCGCTCGCACAGACTGAACTTGGGTTAAGCGAATACCTTTTTGAGAACGCTTGGCATGAGGCTAGGGACGCCCCTTGGCTCAAGATTGATTTCATCGCTTTCGATCAAGTACGTAATTGGTATCTATCGCTGGGAATCAAATCAAAAAACGTTTCGTCTTCACCAGTTGAACGAGCACTTCTAGCGCTGCTCCATTTGTCGAAAATTGAGTTCTCAGAGCAAACAGCAACGCTTTGGATCGCTAGCGCGCTCGAATCGCTCTTTGATACTCCAAGCGGTGGCGCATTCTCTTTTCTTTGCGCGCGCGTCGCGTCACTGCTTGATCTTAACGCAGCCGAAACGAGCGATCTTCGCAAGAAGTTGCGCTCGTTCTTCGATATCAGGCATGCGTTCGTTCACGGTGGCAGCGATATATGGCATCCGGTCGTCGTCTACGATAACGACAAGAAAGCCCAGCAGGTTATGTCAACCCTGATCTCACATAACGGTTTCGCGTGCAGCGTCCTGATTGCTTGCCTGCAGGAGCTCGTGCGACGCAATTGGAAGGGCATGCGATTTGACGAGCAAATTCGTCCCTTGTAGTTCGTAGGTCGGACACCCGAAGGGGTTCCGACTCGTCAATCGCAACACCTCGTGCCACTACTTCGGCGGAACCCCTTCGGGTATCCGCCCTACGTCTCACCGAACTCGAAAATGCTGTTGCTCTGTACGCCCAATGAAATGGACGTTCTGGCGATGCATCGGCCTGAAAGTGCCACTTTATTGGGCGTCTGGCGAGGGTGATTTTCATGCTTTCTCAGCGTTCCACACCGACGGAACTCGTGGGAAAATGACGAATGACCATCGC
>JBOFBL010000342.1:0-20754 GCA_051645545.1 Casimicrobium sp.
AATGCAGTGTTAAGTGACGCAAAAACGATTACGTTTTGGACGATGCAGCTCTCGCCGTTTCATAACGACTATGTGCTCGCGCTCATTCGCGCATTCGAAGCGCAACATGCGGGCGTACGTGTGAATTGGGTGGACATCCCGTGGGCCGAAGCCGAACGAAAGACGCTCGCATCGATGGCCGCCGGCACCGCGCCTGACGTGGTGAACCTCAATCCGCAGTTCGCCGCGAAACTCGCGGAATTCGACGTGCTGGCGGATGCGCGACAACATCTTTCCGCACAAACGCTTGCGAGCTACGTACCCGCATCGCTTGCCGCCAATACCCTTGCGCAGACCACCTTCGCGCTGCCTTGGTATTTAACGAGCAATATCACGCTCTTTAACCGCGCGATGCTCGATCGCGCCGGCGCCAGCGTCCCGCAAACTTGGGATACAGTGCTTCCCGTGTCGAAAGCCATTCGTAGCCGCGCTGATGCTTATGCGTTCTTCCCGCCGCTCGATGGTAGTGCCGCGCTTGAAGCGATCGTGAGTGGTGCGGGCGGTGCGCTGCTCACTGCCGATCGGTGCGCGCCCGCGTTTGTCAACGCGCGCGGCGAAGCGATCTTCGAAATCTATCGCGAACTATTTCAGCAATCGCTTGTGCCGCGCAATATCTTGACCGAAGGGCACCGCAGCGCCGTGCGCCAATTTCTTTCGGGGCAAGTGGCGATGATTAGTACGGGCATGCAGTTTCTCACTCAAGTAAAAAAAGCCGCGCCGCAGATTTACGCGACGACCGGCATTGCCCCACCGGTTGCAAGCGGCGAAGCGCCGCCGAACATCGCAGTGATGAACCTCGCGGTGCCAAAAAGCTCGCGCAACCGCGATCTTGCGTTTCGCTTTGCTGCGTTTGTCACCAATAGTGAAAACCAATTGGCGCTCGCCAAGCGCGTGCCAATTCTGCCTTCGACGCATGCAACACTCGACGACGTTTTTTTTACGACAACGACTGGCGACGCTGTACTCGATGAAGCGCGGGCGCTGTCGGTCGCGCAAATTCGACGCGGCGTCGTGCACATTCCGCCGATTGCGAACTACAACAAGCTGCGCGTGAATTACCTTCGCAATTTACAAAGTGTGATGCTCGGACGAACCAGCGCGCGCGAAGCGATGCGCGACATCGATCGTGTGTGGCGAGGCGTGTTGGAGTGTCGCGCATGAAGCGTTTGTTTGCGCGACCCAGCGACTTGCTGCCAAGCAGTGCTAGTCCGTGGACTGTGTTTCTCTTTTTACTACCGGCCTGTGCGTTGGTCGGTGCGTTTGTGATTTATCCTGCGTTAAAAACGGTATTGCTGAGTGCGACCGATTTCAGCATCATCAAACCGGCGCAATGGGTTGGCGCGAAAAACTACGTGACACTTTGGCATGATCCGTTTTTCTGGTCTGCGCTTAAAAACACCTTGATTTACTTGTTCTGCGTAGTACCGATTTTGGTGACCTTGCCTATCTTTCTCGCAATTCTCGTCAATCGAGCGCTGCCTGGAATACGCTGGATTCGCGCTGCACTTTATTTGCCCGTGGTGACATCGCTTGTGATCAGCGGCCTCGTATGGAAATGGATTTATGAAGAGAAAGGGATTCTCAATCACTTCCTCCTCGCGACTGGGATCACTGACAACCCCGTCGCTTTTCTCACCGATCCGAGTATCGCGATTTTTAGCGTGATGGCGGTAACCGCATGGAGCGGCATGGGCTACTACATGGTGATTTATCTCGCGGGTTTGCAGTCGATTCCGGAGCATCTCTACGAGGCCGCAGAGCTGGAAGGCGTATCTCGCTGGAAGCAAGCGCTCTACATCACGGTACCGATGCTTAAACCGTCAATCGCGGTGGTCGCCGTGATGTCGTCGATTGCCGCGATGAAAGTATTCGAAGAGATTTATGTGATGACACAAGGTGGTCCGCTTGACGCAACTAAAACGCTAGTTTTCTATCTTTACGAGTCTGCGTTCGTCGATTTCGAGATGGGCTATGCAGCGGCCATCGGTGTTGTGTTGTTTGCGATCACGCTCGTTTTTTCTCTGATCAATTTGCGCTTGACGCGCAGCCGATAGACTTCTCACATCATGCGAGCCGATCAACCGTTAAAGAAAATGTCATGGCAAGAGATTGTTCTGCGCTACGTTGCGCTTGCGCTTCTCGTTGGGCTCACGATTGGGCCGTTTCTGTGGTTACTGTCCACCGCACTTAAAGGTGCGGATGAAAACATTTACGCGTACCCGCCGCAGCTGATTCCAAGTTCGCCAACCCTCGACAATTTTCGCAGCGTGCTTGCATCGCAACCGCTTTGGCAATATCTTGTCAACAGTAGTCTTGTCGCATTCATCGCCGTTGCGTGCAATGTGTTCTTCTCATCGCTCGCAGCCTATCCGCTGGCACGCATTACGTTTCGCGGACGCAGCGCGATCTTCGGTGTGTTGCTCGCGTCGATGATGATTCCGTTTCAATTGCTGATGATTCCGCTTTACGAATTAGCTATTGCGCTTGGTTTGCAAAATACGCGGCTCGGGCTCGTTGTGCCGCACGCATGCACGGCGTTCGGTATTTTTTTCATGAGACAGGCTTTCCTGAGCATTCCGAAGGCGTTTGAAGAGGCCGCAATCATGGAGGGTATTTCACGGTGGCGCATTTGGTGGTACGTGATGATGCCGTTGCTGAAGCCAGCGCTCGCGACGCTTGCTGTCTTCACATTCATCGCCGTATGGGGGGACTTTCTGTGGCCGTTGATTGTGCTCGACGATTCGGCGTTGTTTACCTTGCCGCTTGGCGTGAATCGATTGGTGGGTACGTTTTCGATGGATTGGCGATTGGTGGCGGCAGGTGCGATCTTCTCGATCATTCCCATCATTGCGATCTTCATCGCAGCGCAACGCTACTTTATCGCTGGTGCAATGCAGGGGGCGGTTAAAGGATGAGTAAATCGACCAAACCCAGATTGCACGTGGTGATGCAAACGCATTGGGATCGCGAATGGTATTTGCCGCAACAAACCACTGTTGCGCGGCTCATCGAGGTGATGGAGCGCGTTGCAGCTATGTTAGAGCGCGGCGAACTTCAATCTTTTTTATTTGATGGGCAAACGGCTGCGCTGGAAGATTTGCTTGATTACTGCGAAGACACGCTCGCCGAGCGTGTGAGAAAGCTGCTTCGTGCGGGCAAACTGGTGATCGGCCCTTGGTACGTGATGGCCGATGAATTCTTGGTGTGCGGCGAATCGCTGCTGCGCAATCTGGAAATCGGACAGCGCGATGTCGCGCGGTTCGGCAGCGGGCAGCGCGTAGGTTATCTACCGGATACTTTCGGTCATATCGGGCAGATGCCGCACATCTTGCGGGAGTTCGGCATCGATAGCGCAGTGGTGTGGCGCGGCGCGGATGAAGCTCATTCCGAATTCGATTGGGTTGCGAAAAACGGCGATCGCGTCGGTGCGCTCTTTCTGACGCAGGGCTACTACCAGCATCCGTTCAACGTCGATAATTGGCAAGCCGCGATTGACGCCTACGTTGCGCAGATCAAGCCGCGCGCGCTTTCTAGCGAATTGCTACTCACCCAGGGCGGCGACCATTTACTTCCTCACGCTGACTTCGCCTCGCGGTTTTCATCATACGAGGGTGAGGTCACACTCGTGCAAAGTACGCTCGAATCGGCTGTGCAAGTAACGCTTGCGGCAACCGACGGAAAGCGCGCCGATCGCGTCGGCGAACTTCGTAGCAACCGCGAAGCATTTGTATTACCGGATGTGCTTTCGACGCGCCGCTACCTGAAACAGTTGCACCAACGCGCGGAAGATCGTTTGCTCTACGAAGTGGAGCCGCTACTGGCTGCGCTGCATCCTGCTGCCAACTTTCCGCATCGCTACGTTGAAAACACATGGCGATTGCTACTCCAACAACAAGCGCATGATTCGATCTGCGGCTGTAGTGTGGATGAAGTGCACGCGGAAATGCAAACGCGTTTCGTGCAACTCGATCAGAGACTCGATGCGCTCGTCGCGCGCGCGTGTTCGGCTGCGGGTGTCCGCTCACTCGTGCAGCACGCGAGCGCCGCGCACGCTGTGCGTGCGCTCAACGTATTTGCGGATGACGCGACGTTTACGATCTTCAATCCCTTACCGCAGACATTCGAGGCTTGGTTCGTCACTGAGATCTTCCTGCGTGGCGAGCGTATTGACGGGTTGCAGTTACGCGCAGAAGGTGCTGACCGCGCAGGCTTGCTCGATGATGAGTTGCTACGCGTTGAGGTGGCGGAGGAATTTCATTCGCCACTCGACGATTTTCCTGAGCGCTTCACTGGGCATCGCTATACGTTCGCGCTACGACTCAAGATGAGTGGATTATCTGCTATTGGCTTAATCGCATATCGCCCAATTAGTTCGGGCGATTGCGTAAAAAACGATGTTTTTCGAAAATACATTGAAAATGATTTAACGCGCGTTTATTCATCTGACAAGAATGAAATAGTTGTTGAGTCAAAAACGTTGCGTGCGAGCGCGACTTGCATTCGCCTCACACACGAGCACGACGCTGGCGATTCGTACAATTTTTCGCCAACGGCAGAACGCACCGTAATCACGCAATCGCAGTGGGATGTGCTCGATGTTGTCGTTGGCGAGCGCAAGCAGACGATGCGACTTCGCACCCAAATGAGAGTTCCTGAAAAGCTCGCGCCAGATCGCAAGACAGGAAGCGACACCACCGTTGTGAGCACATTCGAACTCGTGTTGCAGCTTTTCGCCGACGAACCCGCAGTTCGCGCAACGCTCACCATGAACAATCGCGCCTGCGATCATCGCACGCGAATCGAATTCGATGCGCTACTGGACGATGCGTTCGAAGTGACCTACAGTGACAGCGCCTTTAGTGTCGATGCGCGTCCGATTCATCTTGCGAATTACCCGCGCGAAATTTCGCGCAAAGAGATGCCGGTTGCCGTTGAGCCGAGTTTGAGTTTCGTTGTCGGCGCAGGATGGTGGTTCGCGCACCGAGCGATGCAGGAATACGAGTGTGTTGAGCACGACGGACGACGCGCGCTCGCCGTCACGCTGGTGCGCAGCGTTGGCTGGATGTCGCGACGCGACTTGGTGACCCGTGGTGTCGGCGCCGGTCCCGACATGGAAACACCGGATGCGCAATGCCTGGGTGAACACGTATTCGAATTCAGATTCGGACTGTGCGCTGCGTCGTCTACTGCCGAGCGATTGCGGCTGGCGCGAATGCAAGCGCGTGCACTGCGAAAGCCACCGCTCAAACTTCGCGGTACGGTCAACCACGCGATGCCCAATGTCGATATCGGCAACGATGATGTTGAGACTAGCAGCGTGCGACGCATAGGCGATATGCTCGAACTTCGCGTGTGGAATCCAACGGGAGAAACGCAACGACTCGCGCTCAGTGCGAATGAGTGGGTTGCGGTGCGCGCCGACGGTGCGACTTGCGATCGCGCTGTCCACGAAGTGCCCGCATATTCGATGCATACGCTTCGTCAACGCGTCGCAATGAAAACACTATGACTCAGCGCAAAGTCATCTACGGCCTACCCGTTGACGCGCGACCCGTCGTGCGCTCGCAGGTGCAAGCGCTCGTCGCATGTGCCGGGTGGTCGCTCGTTGCGCCCGACATCAAAGATTTAGGGCATTTCCGCGAAGCGGCGAATTGCGATCGCCTCGCGCGCTGGTTGCTACGTAGTGCGTCTGAAGCCTCTGGTTTCGTGTTGTCACTCGACATGTTGCTCTATGGCGGATTGGTGCCGTCTCGATTCGCTGACGATTCTTTCGAGACGATTGCTGCACGTTTACAAACTCTGCACTCGCTGCGAAAGCGAGCGCCCAAGGCGCCGATTTATGTGTTTGCCGCAACGATGCGGATATCGAACAACAACGTCAACGAAGAAGAAAAGACTTATTGGTCGGAATACGGCGAGCTGATCTGGCGCTGGTCGTTTTTCACCGATCGCGCCACGTTGAACAAGGACCGAGCGGACGCCGCAGTTGCTGCAAAAGCGAAGGCCGCGATTCCTGCCGAGATCCGAGAAGACTATCTCGCGACACGTGCACGCAATCATCACATCCTTAAACGCTGCGTCGATTTACTGGAAGCGGGCGTTATCGATCGACTGATCTTCCCACAAGACGACACGGCAGCGTTTGGCTTTAACGTGGCAGAGCGGCGAGAACTCGAAGCCATCGTCGCCGCACGAAGTCTTCAAGATCGCGTGTTGATTTATCCCGGGGCTGATGAGGTGATGCATACGCTTTGTGCGCATCTTGTGTCGACGCTCGAATCGCGTGCGCCGCTTAAGTGCTATCTGATTAAAAGCGACCCGAAGCACTACTCGGAACTCAATGCGCTTTACGAAGATGGCCCGATCTCTGCGTCGCTCGCGCGGCAACTCACCGCGACGCGAATACAGCTTGTGCGTAAGCGAGAAGAGGCGGATGTGTTGCTTGCGGTACACAGCTCAGGCGATGCGCAAGGCGATTGGGCGATGCAAAAACCGCTTCCCTCGCCGCAATCAATTGCTCCGTCATGGCTCGCCGCTGTTACAGCTGCCGTCGCGCAAAAACAACCGGTATGTGTGATCGACGTTGCATACGCCAACGGCGGCGATCCACGGTGCGTCAATGCGCTCGCCGAAACGGTAGGTCTAAAAAATATCGCGATGTATGCGGGTTGGAATACTGCGAGCAACAGCATCGGCTGCGCGCTCGCGCAGTGCGTGCTCGCGCATCGCCGCACACGTGCTGCGACCAATCGGCAAATGCTTGCATTGCGACTGGCTGAGGATTATTTGTATCAGTCCGTGTATCGGCAAGTGTTGCGTATCGGCTATCCGCATGTGGTGAACGATACGTTGACCGCACAAGCACTGCGCGAGCGTGTTCGCAATGTGTTTATGCCCGCCGCGAATGCGTGGCTCGCATCGCACGGTTTCTCGCAGCGCGTTCGCGGCATTCGATTGCCTTGGAATCGAACCTTCGAAATTGATATCGAGTTTGAAGATGGTGCAGGCGCGAAACGATGAGTATCGCGCGAACGATAGATGCTGACATTGCCGTCATTGGCGGCAGTCTAGGCGGTGTTGTCGCGGTGTTGACTGCGCTCGAACAAGGTATTCGCGTCGCTTGGGCGAGCGAGCATGCCTGGATCGGTGGACAGTTCACGGCGCAGGCCGTACCACCCGACGAGCATGCGCTCATCGAGAGTGGTGGTGCCACGCGCAGCTACCGCGCGTTTCGCGAATCGATGCGCGCACATTATCGAAGTCAAAGCGATTTCGTTGATATGAGCACGATGACGCCCGGCGTCTGCAATCCCGGCGATGGTTGGGTCAGTCGATTGTGTTTTGAACCGAAAGTCGCCGTTGATTACTTCGAAAGTGCTTTAGCGCCGTACGAACGCGACGGTCGACTGCAACACGTACGACGCGCATCGATTGCAGGGATCGCGCGCAACGATCGTCGTATCGATTCGGTGATTGTCGAGCAAGCGAACGGCGAGCGCACACAAATCTGTGCAAAGATGTTTCTTGATGCAACCGATACCGGTTTGCTGCTTGCGTTGGCGAATCATCCATATCGTGTTGGCAAAGAAAGTCGTGCGCAGTTTGGCGAACCCGATGCGCCCGAAGTTGCGTCCGCGCAAGATCAACAGCCGGTGACGATGGTGTTCGCGCTGCGTCGTCGATCGACCTCATCGCGCGCGGTGTTGCCGATTGCAAAACCCGACCGCTACGAATTCTGGTCGCACTATCGTCCACCGCATTATTCGCATTTGTTATTCAGCGAATTCGGGCCGGGTAGTGGACGAGGGCAGAGTATGCAACTGCCATTTTTTAGCAACGATTCGCAGACGCTGGATTGGTGGCGTTATCGCCGGATCGTGAGCGAAAAACAATGGCGCACGCCGCGCGAAGAAATCACGCTGGTGAATTGGGCGCAGAACGATTACGCAGAAATGCCGCTGATTGACGGTGATCGCGACGATTCGCGCACACGCGAAAACGCGCGTGAACTCTCGCTTGCGTTTGCACATTGGTTGCGCCACGAAGCGCCACGAAGCGATGGCAGCGCGGGATTCGGTGAAATGGAACTCGCAAGCGACGTGCTCGGCACGGGCGACGGTTTTGCGCAACAAATCTACGTGCGCGAGTCGCGCCGTATGGTCACTGTTAACACGCTCACGCAACCAGACATTGCCGCGACATCACAAAACGATTCGCCGATGACGCATACGCAGAGCGTCGGCTGCGCTTGGTACAACATGGATATCCATCCAACCTGTGTCTCCGGACACGGCGTGAATGCGAAAGTGCGCCCGTTCGTACTTCCGCTCGGCGTTTTTGTGAGTGAAGCGCTCGACAATTTGATCCCTGCCTGCAAGAACATCGGCGTGACGCATCTGGTCAACGCGTGCACGCGCGTGCATCCGGTCGAATGGCTCGTAGGCGAAGTTGCGGCGATGCTTGCGCAACACTGTATTCGCGCGAATGGGTCGCCGCTCGCGATTCAAACGAGCGCTGCTGCCGTGTCGCAACTGCAGCGTGAGCTTGTTCAGCGTGGTGTTCCGCTCGCATGGGACACCGATCTTCTACGTTCTCTTCGTTCTAAACAAACTCAACATGGCAGCTATCACGCTTAGCTCGGTCAGTAAACGCTTCGCGCAGTCGCACGTCGTGAAAGACGTCGATCTGCGTATTGAAGCGGGCGAATTCGCCGTATTCGTCGGACCTTCCGGTTGCGGTAAATCGACGCTGCTTCGTATGATCGCAGGGCTCGAATCGGTGAGCGGCGGACACATTCTCATCGGCGACCGTGACGTGACCGCGATGCCTGCGAGTGAACGCGGCTGTGCAATGGTGTTTCAGTCGTATGCGCTGTATCCGCACATGACGGTTGAAGAAAATTTGAGCTTCGGAATGCGCATGCGCGGCGTTGCGAAGAACGTGATTGCCGAGAAACTTGCGCACGCGATCGACATGTTGCAGCTTGCGCCGTACCTTGCTCGTCGCCCTGCGGAGCTCTCGGGCGGGCAGGCACAGCGCGTCGCGATCGGGCGCGCGCTCGTGCAAGACAGCGACGTATTTTTACTCGACGAGCCGCTGTCCAATCTCGATGCCGAACTACGACTCAAGATGCGGATCGAAATTCGCGCGCTGCATCGCCGCATTGGAAAAACGATGATTTACGTGACGCACGATCAGGTCGAAGCGATGACGCTTGCTGATCGTATCGTCGTGCTGCGTGATGGCCGCGTCGAACAAGTGGGGCCACCAATGACGCTCTATCGGCAACCCGCGAATGCATTTGTTGCGGGTTTCATCGGTTCGCCTGCAATGAATATGTTGACCGCGAGCGCGAATAGCGATCGATCGATTCGTTTGCGTAGCGGCGCGATCGTTGGACATCGAAGCGATATGCCACGCGACGTCTCTACGCTTAAAGTGGGCGTTCGTCCGGAACACCTTGTGCGGCATGATGAGGGGCCGTTTAAGATGAACTTGCATTCTGTTGAAGCACTCGGCGCTGTGACCTACGCCTACGGCGATTGCGAGGGTGAAGCGATGTGTGTCGCGCTCGACGAACAACAAGCGTCGCAACTCAATATCGGTGACACATTGCGTTTTTCAGCAGAAGAAAATTCCCTGCATTTTTTTGCTGCGGACGGTGCGATGCAGCGGTTGTAGGCCGCCGCAGAGTGTTAGCGAGCTTTAGATTTGATTGCCCAATTCTATTGGATGATCGAAGAGAAAATAGCTATTTTCGAAAAATAATGAAAAACGCTCAATCGCCCAATTAAATTGGGGTATTGAGCGCGTAGCTAGGATGCGATTTTAGCGATGTGCGCCAGTTCCTCACGTTCGTTACGCGCGAATATCGCGAACGAGTGCAGCGAGTGTTTCAGCGCTCACCTCGACGTGCATCGGATAGTTTTTATGATCGCAGCCGATCTTCACACCGGCACCTGCGAGCAGTGACGCGCGAGTCGACGCATCGAATTCGAAGCGCATGAAATGCACCGCGGCAGTTTTTTCTTCGGTTGAACGCTCAAGATCTTCGTCCGCAATCGCATACACGCGCGCATGACCTTCGACATCGACGAACATGCGATGCTCGACGCCCACCAAACGCGCCAACTCGCGCTGCCGCTCATTCACATCCGCGTATTCGATGAGCATCGTCGCTTTCCAGTTCGTCCCGTCGGGAATGAGCGGGTTGTACGCATCGAGCTCAGATTGAATCCCTTCTTCTTCGAAGATTTTTTCGATACGAAGCATCTCTTGCACTTGATAGCGAATCGTTGTTTCGTCTTCGAACAAGAGCGTGAAATGATCGCCCACGTGCACGGTGCGCAAACGCTTATGCGCAATGATTTCCGGCTTCGCGGTTTTGATGTACTTGTGATACGCCTCAAGCGTCATGAGGTCGGAGGGTTTGAGTGTTGGCATATGAATCTGGAATTTCTTTGTAGGAGCGGCTTGCCGCGACTGAGGCGTTCGCCTTCAACGTGATTCGTTAGGATGCAGGTCGCGGCAAGCCGCTCCTACAAGAGCCTTCGTTACGTGAGCCCATATGCTTTTCTAACTAGCGTCAACGGATGCGCTAACTCCGGCTTCGCATCGCCAAAGTTACCTTCGCGAATGCCTTGTTCGATGTGATGGCCGGAGAGTTGGCAATCGGACGAGATGTAATTCGGAGCCTTGTCAGCCATCGCACGAAACACGGGCTTCCCAATCTTCATCGCGGTCTTGTGATGAAGTTTTTTCACGCCATACGTGCCTGCATGACCCGAACAACGCTCTACCGTGTTCACATTCGTTCCAGGCACGAGCTTCAACATCTCTTCGGTTTTCTTACCGACGTTTTGTACGCGCGAATGACATGGAATGTGATAACTCACGTTGCCCAGTTGCGCACTGAAATCTTTCTTCAGCAAACCGTCTTTTTCGCGAGCGATCAAGTATTCGAACGGATCCCACATTGCGTCTTGCACGAGTTTCGCGTCTGCGTTTTCGGGCATCAAGAGCGGAATCTCTTGCTTGAACATCAACGTACAAGAAGGAATCGCAGAGAGAATGGCGTAACCCTCGCGCGCGTAACGCGCGAGCATCGGTAAATTAAATTCGGCGTGCTCAACGACACCTTCGATATTGCCGAGTTCGAGCTTTGGCATGCCGCAGCATTTCTCCTTTTCGACCACGACATGTGGAATGTCATTGTGCGCGAGCACCTTGATGAGATCAAGACCAATGCCCGGCTCGTTGTAGTTGATGTAGCAAGTCGCAAAAATTGCGACTTTGCCCGGCGTGCGCTCGCCGTTTTTGATGGGCGCTGTGCTTGCTGAAATCTTTTTGGCTTGACCACGGAAACGCTTCGTTGCGAGCTCAGGCAACCACGCGTTTTCATCGACGCCGAGCATGTTCTCCATCTGCTTGCGCGCGAACTTCGTTTTGTTCACCGCATTCGCAGTTTGCACGACGATCGGAATGCCGGCGAACTTGCCATGAACATCAGTCGAGGCAAGAAATTTCTCCGCCGCGCCCACTTCGCCTTTTTTGTACTTCACGGCTTTTGCGCGAAGCATCAAATGCGGGAAGTCCACGTTCCACTCATGCGGCGGCGTGTACGGGCACTTGGTCATGTAACAGACGTCGCACAGATAGCACTGGTCGACGACTTTCATGTAATCTTTTTTGTCGACACCGTCGACTTCCATCGTGCTCGATTCGTCAATCAAATCGAACAAGGTCGGAAACGAATTGCACAAGCTCACACAACGACGACAGCCGTGGCAAATGTCGTACACACGCTCTAACTCTTTATTGAGTGAATCCTCGTTCCAAAACTCAGGATTCTTCCAATCGATGGCGTGTCGGGTGGGGGCTTGTAGGTTGCCTTCTCTCATGAGGGCGGCTCTCCGTTGTGGGAAGGACGTCGGCACTGCGTGCCTAGGACGACGCAGCTAACGCTGCTAGGACGACGGCGCTTCGCACCTATGACGCAAAGCTTCGCAATTATCTTTCTGCTTAACAAGAAAAAATAGTTTGCGAAACAATCTCAAACGACAGGACGTAAAACTATGTGAAGCTTTGCGTCCTAGCGGCGAATGCCGCGTCGTCCTAGCACGCGTAGCGTGCGTCGTCTTAGGGGCGTAAGCCCCGACGTCCTACGCTTGCGCCTCAGTCAGCTAGTGCTTCCAAAGCCTTAGCAAAGCGATTAGCGTGCGAGCGCTCAGCCTTCGCAAGCGTTTCGAACCAGTCGGCGATTTCGTCGAAACCTTCTTCGCGTGCGGATTTGGCCATGCCTGGGTACATATCGGTGTACTCATGCGTCTCGCCAGCAACAGCGGATTTCAGGTTGTCACGGCTTGCACCGATTGGTAAACCGGTTGCGGGGTCGCCGACCATCGCGAGATAGTCAAGGTGACCGTGGGCATGACCGGTTTCGCCTTCGGCGGTGCTGCGGAAGAGGGCAGCCACGTCGTTTTGGCCCTCAACGTCCGCTTTGTTTGCGAAGTAGAGGTAGCGACGGTTCGCTTGGCTTTCGCCGGCGAAAGCGTCTTTTAGATTTTGGTGGGTTTTGGTGCCTTTGAGATTCATAGGTGCACTCCTTGAAAAAACGTTGATCGATCAAACGTGAACAACACAAATCGGGACGAGACAACCTCGCGCAAGATTTACGTTGACCGAACTGTAGGCTTCTTTTGTGACGCGCGTGACGGGGATTCCTTGTGAGTCTGAGTGGCAAAACCGATCAAACACGTGCGAGTCGATCCGTAGTGAAATCGGCGATTGGCTCCAAAGCCATAAAAATCGGGGCTTCGCACAGGAAAGCGCGTAAAATTTGGGCAATATGCATGATGACCAACCAATAACAAATTCCGCATCTGCGGAAAACCCTAATACTGCGACAACGCTTGACGCGGCGACGGTCGCCCCCGAAGCGACTCCTCCGCTCACCTTTGCTCAATTGAACCTCGCCGAGCCTATTCTGCGTGCGATTAATGACAAGGGCTACGAAAAACCAACGCCGATCCAGGCGCAAGCCATTCCCGTCGTGATGGCGGGCCTCGATGTGATGGGAGGTGCGCAAACGGGTACCGGCAAAACGGCTGCGTTTACCTTGCCCATTCTGCATCGCATGATTAAGCATGCGAACTCTTCGCCATCGCCAGCGCGCCATCCCGTGCGTGCGCTGATCCTAGCGCCCACGCGCGAGCTCGCAATTCAGATTGAAGAGAGCGTTGAGACCTACGCCAAGCATTCGAAACTGCGCTCGACTGTGGTGTTTGGCGGTGTTGACATCAAGGAGCAGAAAGAAGCCGTTCGCGCGGGCGTGGAAATTCTCGTTGCGACGCCAGGACGTTTGCTCGATCACATCGAGCAGAAAAACGTGTCGCTCAATCAAGTCGAAGTGCTCGTGCTCGATGAAGCCGATCGTATGCTCGATATGGGCTTCATTCCCGACATCGTGCGCATCATCGGCATGCTGCCTGAGAAACGCCAAAGCCTGCTGTTCTCGGCCACGTTCTCGGAGGAAATCAAGAAGCTCGCCGATCGCATGCTGAAAGCGCCGACTTTGATCGAAGTCGCGCGACGCAACGAATCGGCTGCAAATGTGACGCAGCAAATTTATCGCGTGCATGGCGATGACAAACGACGCTTGCTCGGTCATCTCGTGACGTCGCAAGACTTAAAACAAGTGCTCGTGTTTTCGCGCTCGAAGCTCGACACCGCGCGCCTCGCGCGCGCGCTGGAGCGCGACGGATTCACCACTGGCGCGATTCACGGTGACAAAACGCAAGAAGAGCGCATCAAAGCGCTCGATGCGTTCAAGAACGGCGAGATTCGCATTCTGGTTGCGACCGACGTCGCCGCGCGTGGCATCGATATCGATCAGCTGCCGACGGTCGTGAACTACGAAATGCCGTTTGTTGCCGAAGATTATGTGCATCGCATCGGACGCACGGGGCGCGCAGGCGCGAGCGGTACCGCGATCTCGTTCGTCGCGCCCGACGATGTGAAACTGCTCGCTGAAGTCGAAAAACTGATCAAACGAAAAATCGACGAGATGCCGATGCCGGATCTCTCGCGCTATGGCGATCGTTATGGCCCACGTCGCGAATCGCGCGAAGCTGGCGAAGTGCGCGGCGCGATGAAAGAGCCGCGTCGTTCGCGCGATGTTGGAGGAAGTTCGACATCGACCGCGAGCGCATATGCGGGCGGTCGCGACAAATCGCATTTCGATTTGAATCCGGATCAACCCATCAATCCATCGCGTGCTTCGCGCCCGATGCCGGGACGCAAAGTGGTTCGCGAAGTGTGCGCCTTGTTGAAAGCGCCCGTGAAAGTGAAATCGCCGGTCGTCGAACGAGACGAAACGCAATCGAGCGCACCGCCGTATCAGCGCCACGAACCCGACCAGCTCGCGCAAATTTCCGCGTAGTCCGGTAGGAGCGACTCTGGTCGCGATCATTCGGCTTGTAGGAGCGGCTCTGCCGCGAACAGCCGTTGACTGCGTGCATAGGTGAAATTGTCATCAGTACGTCGTAGGGTAACGTCGGCTTGCGAGTCGACGTTGTTTTTTACGTCGCGCTGATCGCGGCAAAGCCGCTCCTACAATCTGTACCATGACCTCCGCGCTCTCCCCCACCGCCCAACGCGTTCAAGAAACGCTCGAGTCTCTCGGCAGCAATGCCACTATCCGCGAACACCCCGAAGCCTGCCGCACCTCTGCCGAAGCTGCGGTCGTACTCGGTTGTAGCGTCGCGCAAATTGCAAAAAGCGTGATTTTTCGTGGCGAAACGAGCGGGCAATCGATCTTGGTGGTTGCCAGTGGTGCCAATCGTGTCGATGTGCAAAAAGTCGAAGCGCTCGCGGGCGAAAAACCTGGCAAAGCGAATCCCGATTTCGTGCGCGAACACACGGGCTTCGTGATCGGCGGTGTGTCGCCGATTGCGCATGTGAAACCCGGCAAAGTGTTTTTCGATAAAGACCTTCTGCAATTCGACGCCGTGTATCCCGCAGGCGGCACGCCGCAAGCAATGTTTCGTATTGAGCCGAATGAATTGCTGCGCATTTCCGGTGCGGTGCTGGCTGATGTGAAACAGGATTCGTGATTTTGTAGGAGCGGCTTGCCGCGACCGAAGTATGAATAGATCTGGTTTTTTATAGGGAGGCGGGTCGCGGCAAGCCGCTCCTACAATCGGTAAATGAATTTCACAATCACCCCCGCCACTCGCAACGATCTCCACACCGTCGTCGAACTCGTTCGCGCACTTGCGATTTACGAAAAACTCGAACACGTGATGGTGAGCACGATTGAGGATTTCGATCGTGAACTCTTCGGTGCGAATGCGAAGATTGAATGCGTAATCGCGCGCGAGGACGACACGCCTGTTGGTTTCGCGCTGTTCTTCAACAACTTCTCAACCTTTCTCGGTCGCAAAGGCTTGTATCTCGAAGATTTGTTCGTGAAACCCGAGTGTCGCGGCAAGGGCTATGGCAAAGCGCTGCTCGTGCATCTGGCGAAGATCGCGGTGGAGCGTAAGTGCGGTCGCTTCGAATGGAGCGTGCTCGATTGGAATACGCCGTCGATTGAGTTCTACGAATCGATGGGCGCGACGGTGTTGCCGGATTGGCGAATCGTTCGTGTGACGGGTGAGAAGCTCACGGCGCTTGCGGCGAAGTAGTGACAACGCGAATGCGGCGATGGCAAGAGTGTCGCCATTCACGTACGCAGCTCGCGTGGGGCGTGTTTTCTATTTATAGCTTTGGCGTTAATAGCCCAATTGAATCGGGCGATAGTTGAAAATAAATGTTTTTTTCGAATAACTATTTTTTGCCTGTCATTGCCCAATTAAATAGGGCGATAGCGATATAAGTTAGTATGCAGAAATTCAATTACCCAAAGCATGTGAAAACGCCGCTCAAGTTCACTTGCCTCGCGCTGTCGGGCTCGGTCGATCCTGCGCACTTGCAGATGGGTGCCGCGCGCCTGCGCGAGCGTGGCCATGAGGTCGTCGTTCCCGATGCGGCGAACGCCGAATGGCGTTACTTTGCGGGCGATGATGATGCGCGCTTGCGAGCGCTCGACGATGTGCTCGCAAGTGATGCCGATGTCGTGCTCTTCGCGCGCGGCGGATACGGCTTGTCTCGCATCTTGCATCGTATTGATTTCTCGCGCGTTGCTGCGAGCGGAAAGGTGTTTTGCGGCTACAGCGACGTCACTGCGTTTTCGCTCGCAGCCCTCGCGAAAGCGAATTACGTGACTTACGCAGGCCCCGTGCTCGCAGGCGTCATTCCGAATGAACCCGACGTCGCTGAATTCGTCGCGAGCGAGTTTTTCGATGTGCTCACGAACCGAGCGCATGCGTACCCCGAATGCGAGAGCGACGTTGTGCACATTGCGCAAACAATCGACGGCACGCTCTGGGGCACCAATCTCGCAATGATTTCGCATCTGGTCGGCACACCGTTCATGCCGCAGATCGAAGATGGCATTCTCGTGATCGAAGACATCTCCGAATCGCCGTATCGAGTAGAGCGAATGCTCTGGCAATTGAAGCACGCAGGCATCCTCGATCGCCAGCGGGCGATCGTTCTCGGGCAGTTCACACAATGCGAACCGAGCCCGACCTTGCGTTATCCGTACAGCATGCCGGAGGTCATCGAAACCTTGCGTGAAATGGTTGCATGCCCCGTGCTCACGGGCTTTCCGTTCGGTCATGTCGCGAAGAAAACGACTTTGCCGATGGGGGCGAGGGCGCGTCTGGCCATGGACGGCAAGCGCTACGTGCTCTCACTCACCGCCTGAGTAGAACGGATTGTGGGAGCGCGCTGGCGCGCGAAAAGACTGTTGTGGCAGTTTGCTTTTGCTGAATCGAAAGCGCGTGTATTGCTGCCGCCGTTTCGCGCGCTAGCGCGCTCCCACCACCCGAACCTGTGCTGAGTTCGTTTTGACGATCCCAGAATCCCAGCTATAATTAGTGGCTTAGCGGCTGTAGCTCAGTTGGATTAGAGTACTTGGCTACGAACCAAGGGGTCGTGGGTTCAATTCCTGCCAGCCGCGCCATATTCTGTAAGGGTTAGACGTCATTCGGCGGCTAACCCTTTAGTTTTTCTGCGGTTCGATTCTTAGCGCCCGTTTCGCGATCATGCAAAGGGTGTTTACGAACTGCAAATCGTTGCGATTTAGATATTCTTCGCTTTGTTCTAACTAGGAGTAGTTTTCATGGCTATCGCAACTCGATTTTCGAAGCTTGCAACAGCGCTATTAATGTTTAGCGCGCTTGCGAGCGGCGCTCATGCGCAAACCTTCAAAGTCACCACCATCCCCGAAGAAGCGGCCACCGAACAAGTGCGCAAGTTCGGCCCGATCACCAAGTACCTTGAATCGAAGCTCGGCATGAAAGTCGAATTCATTCCGGTGAACGATTACCCGGCCGCTGTTGAAGCGCTCGTCAACAAAAATGTCGATATGGTCTGGTTCGGCGGCTTTACGCACGTGCAAGCGAACGTGCGCTCGGGCGGCAAGATCATCCCGATCGCGCAACGTGAAGAAGACACGAAATTCCAATCGGTGTTCATCACCAAAACAAATTCTGGCATCAAAACACTCGCCGATCTCAAAGGCAAACAAGTCTCTTTCGGTTCCGCATCGAGCACCTCGGGGCATTTGATGCCACGCAGTTTCTTGCTCGCTGCGAATATCGATCCCGACAAAGATTTCAAACGTGTGGCGTATTCCGGCGCGCACGATGCAACGATTGCATCCGTCGTTTCCGGTAAGGTCGACGCAGCGGCGCTTGACATCACGGTGTGGAACAAATTCGTGAATGAAAAGAAGGTCGACACGGCGGACGTGAACGTGTTCTACACCACGCCGGGTTACTTCAATTACAACTGGTCGGTGCACGCCGATATGCCTGCCGCGATGCGCGAGAAAGTAACGAAAGCGATTCTCGATATCGATCCGAACGATCCGGTTGGCAAAGAGATTCTCACGCTCAATCGCGCCACGAAATATGTGCCGACCAAAGCCGAGAACTACAAAGGTCTTGAGACGGCTGCGCGCAGCGCGGGTCTGTTGAAGTAAGCAAAGCAATCGCGCCTTGCAGATAAAACTCACTGGGGTCGCAGCGCGTCATCCGGCGGCAAAGCCTGACGCGACTGCCGCTATTCGTGAGATCGCAATTGAAATAACGCAAGGCGAACAGGTCGCCGTAATCGGTGCGTCCGGCTCGGGCAAAACAACGCTTTTGCATGTGCTCGCTTGTGCGATGCAGCCTGCGAACGGTGCGATCGCGCTTGATGGCGTGAATCCATGGACGCTTGCCACGAGCGAATTGCAAGCGACGCGAGGAAAGCTCTTTCTCGCACCGCAAGTGCCACCATTGCCGCCGCGCCAGCGCGTGGTGACGGCAGTGCTCGCTGGGCGCTTGCCGCATCAGGGTTTGTTCGCGAGTCTCAAAAGCCTGTTCTATCCGAGCGATATTCCCGCGGCGGAAGCGGCTTTAGCTCGCTTCGACGTTGCTGATAAGTTATTCGAACGCGTTGATCGATTGTCTGGCGGAGAGCGGCAACGCGTCGGTCTTTCGCGCGCGCTTGTGAGTGAAGCCTCGCTTTTTCTGGTCGATGAGCCGCTTTCTGCGCTCGATCCAACGCGAGCAAAGCAAGCGATCGCGAGTTTGACCACAGTGGCGAAAGAGCGTGCGGCGACGCTTGTATGCACCCTTCATCAAGTGGATACCGCGCTTGGCTCGTTCCCGCGCATCATCGGATTGCGCGATGGCTTGCTCGCTTTCGATCTGCCCGCGAATGAAGTTACGCAAGAAAAACTGCGCGCACTGTACGCCAATAAGCTCGAAGAGTTGAACGGCCCCGCGCCCGATCTTGCGCAACTGGAGCAAGCGGCGCTGCCTGCCGTGATGCACTGTCGATGACGCTTTAGCTGCGGTGCAGTCGAACTCCATCCCCACCCCAACCCTCCCCTTGAAGGGGAGGGAGCAATCCCGCGACCCTGCTTGGAATCGCCGCGTTTTCTGGTTCCTCGCCGCGCTCGTGATCGCCTGGCCGATGCTGGTCGCCACGGAATTCAAACCGTGGGTGATGTTCGATGCGCAATCGCTTAAGTCAACGAAGAAATTCCTAAGCGATTTTTTTCCACCGAAGATCGAAGCTGAATTCTTGGCAATGGTTGCGCGCGAGACATGGCGTACGGTTGCGATTGCCACGGCGGGTATCGCGATTGCATTGGTGATTGCGATTCCACTGACGTTGATTTCGGTGCGCGTGCTCTCGATTTCGGGACTCACGGGACGAATGAATGCATTGCCAACCGCAGTGCGTTACAGTGTTCGGGCATTGCTGATCGTATTGCGCAGCATTCCGGAACTTATCTGGGCGCTCGTATTCGTTCGCGTCGTGGGTTTAGGCCCGACGGCGGGCGTACTTGCAATTGCGCTCACCTACGGTGGCATGCTCGGCAAAGTCTACGCGGAAATTTTGGAGAGCGGCGAGCCGCATGCGACAACATCGCTTCTTAAAAACGGCAGCGGTCGTTTGCAGGCGTTCTTCTACGGTTTGCTTCCGCAGAACGCAGCGGAGTTGACCAGCTACACCGTGTACCGTTGGGAATGCGCGATTCGTTCTTCCGCTGTGCTCGGCTTCGTCGGCGCCGGCGGGCTCGGACAACAAATGGACACGTCGATGAAAATGTTCAACGGCTCCGAAGTCGCCACGATGTTGCTCGTGTTCATCGCGCTCGTGTGGCTTGCGGACTACGCGAGCGCTTGGCTCAGAAGGAGTCTTGCGTGAGAAAGGTCGGAGCGACCCAGGTCGCGATCACTTAGTCTGTAGGAGCGGCTCTGCCGCGATCAACGCCTCGTTACAAAGGCGATCGAATGCAGAGTGGGGTCGCGGCAGAGCCGCTCCTACAGAGTCACCATTTCTGCTCATTCAAATTTGCGACGACAAGGGGCGCACAATGAGCAGCCCCATCAACCCAGCCCATCGCCTGCCACCACGCCTGTTCGACGCGCGCTGTAAAGCCTGCTGGTTCGTGTTCGGTTTGATCTGCCTCACCATCGCTAGCTTCGCGACTCTCGATCTGCAATTCGCGAAATTCTTCTCGGCCGATTCGATGCGGAAGATGGGCAAATTCATCGCCGAATTGCTCACCCCGACAACCGAACTCGCGTTCCTGAAAAAACTCGCGGCCGCGTCGTTCGAAACGCTAGCGATGTCGGCGCTCGGTACCTTGCTCGCCGCTGCCTTCGGCCTGTTACTCGCATTACCCGCAAGCAAAACGCACGATGGCGATCGTGCGTTTTGGCGCGAACCCTCGCGTTTGTTGCTCAACGCATTGCGCTCAATCCCCGAACTCGTCTGGGCCGCGCTGCTCTTGATCGCGGCAGGCTTGGGTCCACTCGCAGGCACTCTCGCACTCGCGTTGCACACCACGGGCGTACTCGGACGACTGTTCGCTGAAGCCATTGAGAACGCGCCACAAACCGCCGCCTTCGCGCTGCGCACGCGCGGTGTGCGTGAAGGGCGTGTTTTTCTCTATGCAACGCTTCCGCAAGTGCTACCGCAACTCATGAGCTATACGCTCTATCGTTGGGAGAACAACATTCGCGCGGCAGCGGTGCTCGGCGTCGTCGGCGCCGGTGGCTTGGGACAAATGCTCGCGTTTCACATGGGGCTGTTTCAAATGCCCGA
>JBOFBL010000343.1:0-8714 GCA_051645545.1 Casimicrobium sp.
GGCTGGCAAGCGCAAATCGAACTCGCGCAACGCACCATGCGCGAAGACCCACCCGCGGAACTCGCGGGACTCTCGGTATGAGCCCCGACGGATGCAATCCCAAGCTCACATCACCGTCCTCTTGCATGAGGCGTGCGACGCACTTCTCCCAGAACGCGCGGGGATCACGCTTGTCGACGGCACCTTCGGTCGCGGCGGACATTCGCGCTTGCTGCTCTCGCGCATGGCAAATGATTCGCGCCTCATCGCGCTCGATCGCGACGAAAGTGCTGAACGTGTTGCGCGAGAGATTGACGACAAACGTTTCACCTTCGTTCGCAACAATTTCGGCGTACTCGTCGAAGCACTTGCATCAATCGACGTTCATCGCATCGATGGGCTCTTGCTCGACATTGGTGTTTCCTCGCCGCAGCTCGACGATGCCGAGCGTGGCTTCAGTTTCATGCGCGATGGTCCGCTCGACATGCGCATGGATCAATCGCGTGGTACTTCAGCCGCAGAGTGGCTCGCACACGCGAGCGCTCGCGAGATTGCGGATGTAATTCATGACTACGGTGAAGAGCGGTTTGCTACGCGGATTGCAACAGCGCTTATTGCGACACGCGAGCGGCAACCAATCGAGCGAACCCTACAGCTTGCGCAGATTGTCGAAAAAGCCGTCCCAGCGCGGAGCGGGAAACAGCATCCGGCCACGAAAACCTTCCAAGCTATTCGGATTCACGTCAACGGGGAACTTGAGGAGCTCCGAATGGCGCTAGATCAGTCCTTGTCGGTGTTGAACCCCGCTGCGCGGCTTGCGGTGATTTCGTTTCACTCGCTCGAAGATCGCATCGTCAAACAGTGGATGCGCGACAAGGCAGGGAAAGCGCCGCTTGATCCGCGTTTGCTGCGCCTGCCTCAACGCGCAGAAGATCATGTCGTCGCACCGCTTGCAATTGTCGGCAAAGACATCGAGCCTTCCGTGGAGGAGGTGTCGGCAAATCCTCGTGCACGTAGCGCGCGTCTGCGCGTGGCCGAGCGCACGGGAGCGAACGCATGACGAAAGCGAATGTGTTTATCGGTGTGCTCGTCTGGGTGAGCGCGTTTGTACTCGTGAGTACGCAGTATCGCGTGCGTCAACTAACCACTGAGATCAATCGCCAGCGAGATCTCGCATATCAGCTCGATAACGATCGCACTAAGGCGACGCTCGCGCAGTCGCGCTTGTCGACACCATCGCGCGTGGAATCAACGGCGCGCGACATCATCGGTATGGAGTTGCCCGATCCGCAGAAAACGAAGATCGTCGATCTGCGTAGCGATGCGCCGACGCAAGTGGCTGCGAAGCAAGGACCGAAGCAATGATTCGCAATTCAACGCCGAAAGCAGTGCCGCGTCGTGGCGCAAGTATGAGCTTCGCCGAGCGCTTCTCGGGCTGGCGCGTGCAACTGGTGGTATTCGGACTGCTCGCCGGCTTCGTGGTGCTCGTCGGACGTGGCATCTTTTTACAAATCGTGCAACACGACGATCTCACCCGTCGCGGCGACGCGCGCACAGTTCGCGATGTCGTAGTCCCTGCGCATCGTGGTCGCATTCTGGATCGTGAAGGCGCGGTGCTCGCGTCGAGCATTCCAGCGCGCGGCATTCTCGCGTTTCCAGATCAAGTCGATGCCGACGAAAAACAAATCACAGCGCTCGCGCAAATTCTCGGTCAGCGTCCCGCTGATTTGAAGAAGAAGCTGAACTCCGATCGCGATGTGATTTATCTCGCGCGCAGCGTGTCGACAGAGAAGGCCGAAGCGGTCAAAGCGCTCAAGATCGCCGGTCTGTCGTTACAAAACGAGTTCAAGCGCGAATATCCCTCGCAAGAGGTCATGGGGCAAGTGCTTGGCATCACCAATGTCGATGACTTGGGTCAAGAAGGTATCGAGCTCGCGCAAAACGATTGGCTATCGGGTAAGCACGGCGCGCGGCGCGTGATGATCGATCGTCGCGGTGGTGTGGTGGAAGAGCAAGGCAGCATTCGCGCGCCGCAACAGGGACGCGATCTGCAACTCTCGCTCGATTCGCGAGTCCAACATATTGCGTTTCGCGAATTGAAGCGCGGTGTCGAGGCCAATCGCGCGAAGGGCGGTGCAGCGGTAGTACTCGATGCGCGTAGCGGAGAAATCCTCGCACTTGTGAATTACCCCACCGCCAACCCTTCCGATCGAAGCGCGGCTGCAACAGGCGGCCTGCGCAATCGCGCCGTGGCCGATTTGTTCGAACCGGGCTCGACGATGAAGCCGTTTAGCGTCGCCGCCGCACTCGATGCAGGGGTGCTAAAAGCCGGCGAGTACATTCCGATGACGAACGGTCAATACACCGCCAGCGGTGCAACGATTCGCGATACTCACACCATCGGCACGGGCGGCTACGCAAGCGTGCTCGAAATCGTGCAGAAGTCGAGCAACGTAGGCACTTCGCGCATCGCCGAGCGCATGTCTAATGAAGCGTTGGCGCGCTATTACCAGCGAGCAGGCTTCGGCCGTGCACCACAAACGGGTTTTCCGGGCGAAGCGCACGGACGTTTGCGCGCGCCGCAAACTTGGCGCCCGATCGAGAAGGCCACAATGAGTTACGGCTACGGCCTTTCGGTCAATCTTGTGCAACTCGCGCGCGCCTACACCGCTTTTGCCAATCGCGGCAACTTGGTCGATGTCACGCTTTTTAAAAATGCGGGCGCCGCGCGACAAACAAAGGTTTACTCAGCAGAGACGGCACAACTAATGTTGCCAATGCTCGAGCGTTCGACCCATAAAGACGGCACCGCCCCGCAAGCGCAGGTCGCAGGCTATCGCGTTGCTGGAAAAACTGGCACTGCGAAGAAGCTCGCCGGTGCTGTGTATTCGGAAGGGCGCTATGTCGCGTCTTTTGCTGGGTTGGCGCCCGTGTCAAATCCACGCTACGTGATCGCGGTAATGATTGACGAACCGAGCACTGGCTCGTTCTATGGCGGTCAGGTCGCGGCGCCCGTCTTTTCGCACGTTATGGCGCAAACGCTTCGCTTGTTCGAAGTGCCGTTCGATGCGCCGACGCCAACCGCGCCGTCTGCCGAGACGACGGTTGCTGCTGTTATTCGCGAGGGTAACTGATGCACGCCGCCGTCGCACGCCTCGATCAACTTGGCATCAAGCGCGAGCGCTTGATCGTCGATTCGCGCGAGATTCGCGAAGGCGATGTGTTCGCTGCGTATCCCGGTGCTGCCTCCGATGGCCGCAGATTTGTCGATCTCGCGGTGAGCGCGGGCGCGGCAGCGGTGCTCATCCAAGCGGGTGGCCCCAGCATGCCGAACGTTCGTGTTCCGGTGATTCCCGTTGAAAATCTTGCACGCACACTTGGCAATATTGCTGATGATTTTTACGATCGCCCGTCAGCATCGCTCTCCGTCTTCGGTGTCACCGGCACCAACGGCAAAACGACGATCGCGACATGGCTTGCACAGGCCTACGATGCGCTCGATCGCAAATGCGGTTTCATCGGCACGGTAGGCACCGGATTTCTTAATCAGCTTCGCGATTCCAACAACACCACGCCAGATGCCGCCACGGTGCATGGCACGCTCGCGCAGTTGCGTACGCAAGGCGCACACGCGGTGTCGATGGAGGTGAGCTCGCATGCGCTCGATCAAGCGCGCGTCGCGGGCGTGCGTTTCGAATGCGCGGTGTTTAGCAATCTCACGCAAGATCATCTGGACTATCACAAAACGATGGCCGTGTATGGCGAGGCGAAAGCGAAGTTATTCACTGAGTATCCGGTGCGTCATCGCATCATCAATGTCGATGATGAGTTCGGCTCACAACTGGCGGCGCGTCGTCTCCCGAATGTAGTGACCTACGGCTTGCGCGCAGGCCTCGTTCGCACGCGCGTGGTCGAGGCGAAGCTCGGCTTTATGCGTTTGATCGTCGAATCGCCGTGGGGTGAAGTGCGCAGCCACGTGGCAACGACCGGAACGTTCAATGCATACAACGCAACCGCAGTGATCGCGGCGTTGCTTGCGATGGGTATCGATCGCGAGCAGGTGGCAGGCGCTATCGAAGCGCTACGCCCTGCTGCCGGACGCTTGCAACGCGTAGCGATTGACGAACACGAAGCGGATTTGCCGAACGTCTACGTGGACTACGCGCATACGCCCGACGCACTCGACAAAGCGATTGCTGCCGTTCGCGAGAGTTGTCGCGGTGAGCTGTGGGTCGTGTTCGGATGTGGCGGTGATCGTGATCGCAGCAAACGTCCGCTGATGGGCGAGATTGCCGCGAAGAATGCGCATCATGTGGTGGTGACGAGCGATAACCCACGCAGCGAACCGGCAGGTGCGATCATTCACGATATTGTCGAAGGACTTGATCTGCGCCTTCGCAAAAACGTCAATGTCGAAGCCGATCGTCGTCTTGCGATTGCTCATGCCATCGATTCTGCACGCGCAGGCGACTGTGTGCTGATTGCTGGCAAAGGGCACGAGAACTATCAGGAAATCGCGGCTGTTCGCCATCCGTTTTCGGATGTGGACGTCGCGCGCGAAGCGCTTGAAGCGCGTCTACATTCGCAGGAGGCAGCGCATGCGGCTCACTAGCGAATTTCTTGCGTACGCATGCGCAGCGCGAGTCATCGGCCCCGCGCAGATGTTCGACGCCGTTGTTACCGATAGTCGCAAACCCTGTCCGCGCGCGCTGTTCGTTGCGCTCAAAGGCGAGAGCTTCGATGGTCACGACTATGTGACAAACGCAATCGACGCGGGCGCGACTGGCGTGTTGGTTTCTCGGGATGTCGTTGCGCCGCCGCATGTCGTCGTGCTACGCGTCGACGATACGCTGCGCGCCCTGCAATACATGGCGAAGGCGCATCGCGAACGCTTTTCAGGTCGCATTGTTGCGATCACCGGTAGCAACGGAAAGACGAGCACCAAACAAATGACCGCGTCGGTCATGCGCGCTGCGTTTAGCGACGCGGCGGTGCTCGCCACCGAAGGCAGTCTCAACAATCACATTGGTGTGCCGTTGACCTTGCTGCGCTTGAATGAAGCGCACAAGATTGGTGTCATTGAAATGGGAATGAACCATTTCCACGAACTGTCGCTGCTGACCTCGCTTGCAATGCCCGATGTGGCTGCGATCACTAACGCGGGGCCCGCACATCTTGAAGGCGTGGGTTCGCTCTTGGGGGTTGCCAAAGCGAAAGGTGAAATTTTCGAAGGTCTGCAAGGCAATGGCATTGCAGTGATCAATGCTGACGACGAATTCGCCGCTTATTGGCGCGTGATTGCTCGCGACGTAAAACAAAGCTTGTTCGGTTTCTCGAAGAGCGCGTCGATGCGCGGTGACATCGGCGCCAATGGTGAGTTCACGATTGCTTACGATGCAGGCAAACCGCCGATCTCGATTGCGATGTCGCTACCCGGACGTCACAACCAAATGAATGCGCTTGCCGTCGCGGCGATCGCAAAGACACTCAACGTGCCGAGCGATGCGTTGAAGCGCGGCCTTGAAACAGCAAGCAATGTAGTCGGACGACTGACCAAGGTTTCGCTCGCGGACGACGTGACCGCAATCGACGATTCGTACAACGCAAATCCGGCATCGATGCGCGCGGCCGCCGCGATTTTGTGTGCGGCCGCATCGCCGCGCATTCTCGTACTTGGCGACATGGCAGAGCTGGGTGAGAACTCGCTCGACTTACATCGCGAACTCGCTTCGTTTTTCGCGGCACAACCGATCGATCGCATTTTTACGTACGGCACCAAATTCGGCGCGGTCAACGCGGCGTTCGACGGTAAGGCGAAACACTTCGACTCGATCGACGAATTGAATCGCGCCGTCGCGCAGGCCTGCACGCATGGCGCAACTGTGCTCGCGAAGGGGGCCAACAGCATGCAAATGGGGCGCGTGATTGCGTATCTCAAAGAACAATTAAAGGAAACCGCGTAGTGTTTTATTGGCTCGCGACAACATTCGGTAAAGAAATTTCCGGGCTCTCGGCGTTTACCTACATCACGCTTCGTGCGGTGCTCGCCACGGCCACGGCGATGGCGCTTGCCCTTGTGCTCGGGCCACGCATGATTGCCTGGTTGCAACGAATGAAAATCGGGCAAGCGGTGCGCACCGACGGACCGCAAACGCATTTGACCAAGCAGGGCACGCCGACGATGGGCGGCGCCTTGGTGCTCGTCGCTATTGCGATTTCAACGCTTTTGTGGGCCGATTTATCGAATCGTTTTGTGTGGGTTGTGCTCTTCGTGATGATTGGATTTGGCGCGATCGGCTGGGTCGACGACTATCGGAAAGTCGTTCACAAAAATCCGAAGGGCATGTCAGCGAAAGAAAAGCTTTTCTGGCAAGCGTTCATCGGCATCGTCGCGTCCGTGTATCTTGCATTCGCCGTATCGGCACCGAATTCGACGCAGATTTTCGATTTGATTTTCAAATGGGTGCAAAGCGGTTTCACCACCGAGCTTCCGTCGCGCGCCGATCTGATCGTGCCGTTCTTCAAAAATGTTGCGTATCCGCTGGGCTTGTTCGGATTCATTGCACTCACGTGGTGTGTGATCGTCGGCACTAGCAATGCGGTGAATCTGACCGATGGCCTCGATGGTCTCGCGATCATGCCGGTCGTTATGGTTGGCAGCGCGCTTGCCGTATTTGCCTACGTCGTCGGTCGCATCGACTATTCGCGCTATTTGCTGTTTCCCTACATTCCGGGCGCGGGCGAGCTCATGGTGTTCTGCGGAGCAATGGCCGGCGCTGGGCTTGGCTTCTTGTGGTTCAACGCCCATCCGGCTCGCGTGTTCATGGGTGATGTGGGCGCACTCTCGCTCGGCGCGTCGCTTGGCACGATTGCGGTGATCGTTCGTCAGGAAATCGTGCTTGTGGTCATGGGTGGCGTGTTCGTTGCCGAAACCATTTCGGTGATGCTGCAAGTGGGTTACTTCAAGTACAGCAAAGGTAAGCGCATCTTTCGCATGGCGCCCTTGCATCATCACTTCGAACTTGGTGGCTGGCATGAGAACCACGTGGTGATTCGCTTTTGGATCATCACGATGTTCCTGGTGCTCGCTGGGCTCTCAACCTTGAAGTTGAGGTAGCTCTATGACGATTGCGTACGCGGGTGCAAAGGTGAATGTGGTGGGGCTTGGTGCTACCGGGCTCTCGCTTGTTCGCTTTTTGTCTGCGCGCGGCGCAAATGTTTCTGTGTTCGACGGCGATGCGAATGCAGCGGGGCGCGATGTGTTGACGCGCGACTTTCCACACGTGTCGTTTACGCAATTCGACGTCGAGCGCGATGCATTGCCTGCGTGCGATTGGATCGCGCTTTCTCCAGGTGTGCCGCGAGCATCGCACGCTCTGAGTGGTGCTCAAAAACAAGGCAAAATGATCATAGGAGATATTGAGTTATTCGCCCAGTTAAACGGGGCAAACAAGCCAATTATTGCAATCACGGGTTCTAACGGAAAAACGACGACCGCCCAGTTAACTGGGGCGATTGCGAAGAGTGCCGGAATTGATGTTTGTGTCGCTGGCAACGTCGGCTTACCGGTGCTTGACGCTGCAACGCAGCGACCGAACACGCAGGCGTGGGTGCTCGAGGTATCGAGCTTTCAACTCGAATCGACGAGCTCGCTCGAATGCGACACCGCGACGGTGCTCAACGTCACCGCCAATCATCTTGATCGCTATCCGAGTTTCTTCGCGTACGCTGCGAGCAAAGAGCGTATCTACGCGCGTGCAAAGCGACAAGTTGTCAATCGCGATGATGCGTGGTCCTCCTCGATGCGGCGTTTTCACGGCGACGCGCGCTCGTTTGGCGCGAGTGAACCACAACGTGACGACGAATTTGGATTGCGCAAGAAGAGTAGCCGTGTTGCGCTCTGCAAAGGCGCGCGCGACATCGTCGACAGCGACACGCTTCGTTTGCGCGGTACGCACAACCTGATGAATGCGATGGCGGCACTCGCACTCACCGATTCGCTCAACGTATCCGATGATGCAATTCGTTCGGCGCTCACATCATTCGAAGGTGTGGCGCATCGCTACGAATGGCTGGGTCAAGTGACGGGAATCGATGTCATCAACGACAGTAAAGCAACCACTGTTGTTGCAACGACAGCCGCACTCAACGGCACGCAAACGCCGGTGTGGCTCATCGTGGGCGGCGATGGCAAAGGTCAGTCGTTTGACGATCTTGCAAGCGCCGCAGCGAAGTCGTGCCGCGCAGTTCATGTGATCGGAAAAGATGCCGATGCGATTTGTGCGGCGCTCTCCACCTGTGGTGTAAGTCATCGCAAATTTGCTTCGCTGGAAGATGCAGTTACCGCCGCGCTTGATGCCGCAAAACAAGGCGACACGCTATTGCTCTCGCCCGCGTGCGCGAGCTGGGACATGTTTCGTAATTTCGAGCATCGTGCACAAGTCTTTGCCGACACTGTAACCGCATGGGCGAAAGCCCGCGGCGCGGCGTTATCGAAGGAGCACGCTCATGCTTAGCAACGCGCTCAAACACATGCACGAGGTTGCGCTCGGCTGGTTCACGCCAAAGAGTTCGTACACCGCACGACAAGCGACTGCGAGCGAGTCGGAATTCGACATCACGCTCATCTGGGTGGTGGTGATGCTTCTAGCACTCGGTTTGTTGATGGTGTATTCGTCATCGATCGCTAGCGCATCGGAAGCGAAATTCACGCGCGGCTCGGCAACGTATTTCTT
>JBOFBL010000344.1:0-4121 GCA_051645545.1 Casimicrobium sp.
CAGAGATCGATCGCAACAATCAATTCCCGATGCCATTGTGGAAAAAGATGGGCGACCTCGGCATTCTCGGGATCACCGTGCCCGAGGAATACGGCGGCGCGAACATGGGCTATCTCGCGCACTGTGTCGCGATGGAAGAGATCTCCCGAGCGAGTGGCGCGGTCGGGCTTTCGTACGGCGCGCACTCGAATCTCTGTGTGAATCAGTTGAAACTGAATGGCAACGACGCGCAGAAGAAAAAATACCTGCCGAAGCTCGTCTCGGGTGAGCACGTGGGCGCGCTTGCGATGAGCGAACCAGGCTCTGGCTCCGATGTGGTTTCGATGCGTCTGCGAGCGGATAAAAAAGGCGATCGCTACATTCTGAATGGCAACAAAATGTGGATCACTAACGGTCCCGATGCCGACACTTTGGTGGTGTACGCAAAGACCGATATGAACTTGGGCCCGCGCGGCATCACGGCGTTCATCATCGAAAAAGGTTTCAAAGGTTTCTCTACCGCGCAGAAGCTCGACAAACTGGGCATGCGCGGCTCGAACACCTGTGAACTCGTGTTTCAAGACTGCGAAGTGCCTGCCGAAAATGTGATGCGCGAAGAAGGCAAAGGTGTCAACATTTTGATGAGCGGGCTCGATTACGAACGCGCGGTGCTCGCGGGCGGATCGGTCGGTTTAATGGCAGCCGCGCTCGACGTCGTACTGCCCTACGTACACGAACGCAAGCAATTCAACATGCCGATCGGCGAGTTTCAGCTCATGCAAGGCAAGATTGCCGATATGTACGCGACCTACTCCGCCGCGCGCTCGTATCTATACGCGGTCGCGCAAGCCTGCGATCGCGGCGAAGTGACGCGCAAAGACGCGGCGGGCGTGATCCTCTTTTGCTCCGAAAAAGCCACATGGATGGCGGGCGAAGCTATCCAGGCGCTCGGTGGAAACGGCTACATTAACGAATACCCGACCGGACGCATTTGGCGCGACGCAAAGCTCTATGAAATTGGTGCTGGCACCAGCGAGATACGACGCATGTTGATTGGGCGGGAACTCTTCAATGAAACAAAGTGAGCGCGTGATTTATGGGGCTATTGTGTGATTTGTTCGTCTGCTCGCCCGAAGACGCCCTAGAGTACGAAAACTGCGCGCGAAACGATGAGGAAACACGCCGCAGTAAATACTCGCCGATTGAGCTCAAAGGATTGACCAGCTTGGAGTTTGGAACTCTTTGGTCAATCTTGGAAAAGCAGCCTTGGGACGCAAACAGGCATATGCTGATCGACATCGCATTTGGGGAAGATAATGAGTCGTGGCTGCATGAATTTCAGCACGAATACTTATTGCTGCTTTCTAAACTCACTCCAGGGAATATGAACTCTGTTGCGAGCGCATGGGGTGCGACCGAGGAAATCAGTTGCGTCCCCGAGGACATGTTTCCCGTGGTCGAGGCTCTGGTACAACTTTCTAACAGAGCATTAGTAGAGAATCGTCGACTTTACATGTGGGGCAGCGTTTAGCTCTCTATGTCAATCACTTCGCTGGAACATCTGTTTAATAACAACCGAGTATGGGTTGAATCCATGCTCGCTGACGATGCGCAATTTTTCGAAAAACTCAAGCATCAACAGCGCCCCGAATATTTGTGGATCGGTTGCTCCGATTCGCGTGTACCCGCTAATCAAATCATTGGCTTGCCACCGGGCGAAATCTTCGTGCATCGCAATGTGGCAAACGTCGTCGTACACACCGATTTGAATTGTTTGTCGGTGCTTCACTTCGCGGTTGAAATTCTCAAGGTGAAGCACGTGATCCTTTGCGGTCACTATGGGTGCAGCGGTATCGCTGCGGCACTCGATGGTTCGCGTTTGGGCATTTCGGATAATTGGTTGCAACATGTGCGCGACACGGTCGAGCATCATCGTACGAGCCTAGATGCGGTCGATGACCGCGAAGCGAAATTGCGCAAACTCTGCGAACTACACGCCGTTGAACAAGTTGTGAACCTCGCACGCACGACGATCGTGCGTGATGCCTGGGCGCGCGAGCAATCGCTCACATTGCACGGCTGGGTGTACGGCATTGAAGACGGCTTGCTGCGCAGTTTGAATCTCGATTTGAGTTCCGAAGACGATGTGTCGCGAAAAACGAAGCGCGCGTTTGCGGGCATTGAAGTTCGTGAAGGCGAAGGAATCCTCGCGTGAATCGGAATGCCGTCATGCTGCTCGGTTTCTTTCTCGCGATTGTGGGCATGTTCGCATTTGCCGTCGCCCCGCGCATTGGCATGGGGATGGTGTGGGTTGGTGCGGTGTTCGCGTGGTTTGGGATGGCGATTGCGATTGAGCAAAAGCCCTGGTCGCCGAATGGGAAACGCTTGCTGCAAATTCTGCTCGGCGCGTCTGCCTTTGCCCTCGCACTGACCGCTTCACCACTTTCGATCCGCGGCATTTTCTTCGCCGCGATCGCTGGCGGCATCATCGGCGCTTTTGCGTCACAATGGAGCCGTTGGATGGTCCGCCCATCAAGATAGTTTTTTGCTGCAGAAAACACACCTTAAATCTGCAGCGCACAAGGTTCATACACGTTAGTTGATTTTTCTGGAGAGAAACATGTCAGATCCCGTCGTCATCGTCAGCGCCACACGCACGCCCATGGGCGGTATGCTCGGCGATTTTTCGTCACTCACGGCCTCCGATCTCGGTGCAGTTGCTGTGAAAGCCGCGGTCGAGCGCGCGGGCGTGAAACCAGAAGCGATCGATGAGGTGATCCTCGGCAACTGTTTGATCGCGGCACAAGGGCAAGCGCCTGCGCGTCAAGCAACGTTGAAGGCTGGCCTTCCGAAAGGCACCGGCGCGTTGACGATTACCAAAATGTGCGGCTCCGGCATGAAAGCCGTGCAGCTCGCGTATGACGCGCTCGTGGCGGGCTCGCGTGAAGTCGTGATCGCTGGCGGCATGGAATCGATGACCAACGCGCCGCACATGTTGCCGAACGCACGCAAAGGCTATCGCTATGGCGCAGTGACGACGGTCGATCACATGGCGATGGACGGCCTCGAAGATGCCTACGACCACAAAGCGATGGGCGTACACGCTGAAAACTGCGCGAAGAAATACACCTTCACACGCGAAGAGCAAGACGCGTTCGCGATCGCTTCCACGAAGCGTGCGCAGGAAGCGACCGCAAGTGGTGCATTCAAATGGGAAGTCGCGCCGGTCACGATTAAAGGCAAAGCAGGTGACACCGTGATCGAGATCGACGAGCAACCGCCGAAAGCAAAGCTCGACAAGATTCCCTCGCTCAAACCTGCGTTCATCAAAGAAGGCACGATCACTGCCGCGAATGCTTCGTCTATCTCCGACGGTGCCGCCGCGCTCGTGCTCATGAAGCAATCCAAAGCGCAAGCACTCGGTTTGAAACCGATCGCCAAGATCGTTGCGCATGCTGAGTACAGCCAAGAACCGGAATGGTTCACGACAGCACCCGCGGGCGCGATCAAAAAAGTGTTCGCAAAAACGGGTTGGGATTCGAAGTCGGTGGACCTGTTCGAAATCAACGAAGCGTTTGCCGTGGTTACGATGGCCGCGATGAAAGAGTTCGACATTCCGCACGATAAAGTGAACATTCACGGCGGCGCGTGCGCGCTCGGTCATCCGATTGGCGCGTCGGGTGCGCGGATTTTGGTGACCTTGCTCGGTGGTTTGAAAAAAACCGGTGGTAAGAAAGGTGTAGCGGCTCTCTGCATCGGCGGTGGTGAGGGTATCGCGATGGCAGTAGAAATGCTCTAGCAAACCTACTGCGAACGCGTGATGCTTCGTCAAGGCAATCGTGCGAAATCCTCACGTACGAAAGTACGTTCCGGTATTCGCGCGATCACCTTTCCTCGCCTGACGCGTTCTCGCTACGGTTTGCTGGTCTCCGTTCATGTGCTTGTGTGAGTCGCAACTTTTATGGCAAAAACAGTTTTAGTTCTAGGCGCTAACCGAGGTCTTGGCCTTGAGTTTGCGAAGCAATACGCGGCGGATGGCTACGACGTCATCGCAACCTGCCGTCGCCCGTCGGAGGCGACCGAGCTGCGCCGTCTCGGTGTGCGCATTGAAGCGCTCGACACCTCGACCGCCTCTTCAATCG
>JBOFBL010000345.1:0-4667 GCA_051645545.1 Casimicrobium sp.
TCTGTGATCAAAGAGATCGGTCGCGGTGCACGCGGCGCGCGCGGGCTTGAGCCTGCGCTCGCGCGCGAAAGTTTTCTTGCGTTGCTCAACGATGAAATCGACGATGTGCAACTCGGCGCGTGGTGGCTTGCGATGCGCATTAAGGGTGAGACCGCCGATGAACTTGCCGCGTTCGAAGCTGCGATGCAAGAGACGCTTTCGTTTCGCGTGCGTTGCGATTTTCCGTGCGTCGTGCTGCCTTGCTACAACGGTGCGCGGCAATTGCCGAACTTAACGCCGCTACTTGCGTGGACGCTTGCCAAACGCGGCGTTCGCGTGCTCCTGCACGGTGTGCGAAATGATCCGACGCGCGTCACGACGTTCGAGCTTTTCAATGCACTGCAATTTCCGGTAGCGCGCGACGCGAACGAGGCCGAGCGTGCGTTGCGCGAACGCGGATTTGTGTTCACCGCGCTTGACGCCGTTCATCCGCGACTTGCGCAATTGATTTCTCATCGCTGGCGCATCGGCGTGCGCTCGACCGCGCACACGGTTGCGAAACTCTTGCAACCCGTTGATGCGTTGAGCGTCACTCGCGTCGTCGCGCTCACCCATGGCGATTACATCGATCGCATGGGCGTGCATCTGCAAACGACTATGTCGAAGGCCATCGTGTTTCGCGGTTGCGAGGGCGAGCCAGTGTTGCACCCAAAGCGAAAAGTAGACGTTCAGATATTCCAGGATGGTATGTCGCGTATAGCGAATTGGCATGGTGTGGAGACACACGATTTGCCTGACACTTTCGATATCGCAACAACGAGCGCTTTCATTCGCGACGTGATGAACGGCGCGCGTCCGATGCCGCCGTGGATCGAATGGCTGGCACAGGAAATGCAAAGTAGCGCTCATGAAAACAATGCAACGAACAACGCTCAAGGAACGCCGCACGAATGATGCAAGCGCGCACGCGAACGGCAAGGTATTTTTGGTCGGTGCTGGTCCTGGCGATCCTGAACTCTTAACGCTTAAAGCCGCGCGTTTGCTCGCCGAAGCAGAGGTCGTATTGATCGACGATCTGGCGAGCGAAGAGCTGCTTTCGCTGTGCCCAAGTGCACGCGTGGTGCATGTGGGCAAGCGCGGCGGCTGCAAGAGCACGCCGCAAGCGTTCATTGAGAAACTTTTGGTGCGCGAAGCAAGTGCCGGGCGCAAAGTGGTGCGTCTCAAAGGCGGTGACCCGTCGATTTTCGGACGCGCAGGCGAAGAAATCGCCGCGCTCGAAGCGGCGGGTATCGATTACGAAATCGTTCCTGGCGTCTCCGCAGGCATCGCGGCTGCCGCGCAACTGGGCGCGTCGCTCACGCATCGCGATCATGCACAAGGCGTGGCCTTCATCACGGCGCACGGCGCCGAAGGCGCGCAAGTGCCGTGGGACGCGCTCGCCAAAGGCAAGCTAACGCTCGTGGTGTACATGGGCGTTGCGCGCGCGGGGCAATTGCGGGCGAGTTTGCTCGATGGCGGCATGCTCGGGCAAACGCCTGTTATCGCTGTTGAAAACGTGTCGCGCGCGAATTCGCGCAGCATTGTTTCAACGGTTGCGACGATGGTGAACGACTTTGAAGACGCAAAGCTTCAGAGCCCCGCCGTGCTGGTGATTGGCGAAGCGATGCGCGAGCGTGCGCAAGCGCTTGCAGGCGCACACCCGCACGATTGCGCGGTGGCACCCGTGCGAGAAGCGCGTTACGGATAGGCGTGGCCGGTCGCTGCTTCTGCGATCAAAAGATCGTTGCAATTCGTCGCCCGCAAACTATCGTCGAAACACGAATCGGGCAGCAAGGTGTCGCTGACCACCTGTGTTTCGTTGGCCCACTGCGCTGAAAGCGCTGCGTTTTGAACGGCGACCTCTTGATACGAGGGCTTCGCTACGTATACGAAAGCGACCAACGCGGCGAAGGCGAACGCGGCAGCACCATACTGTTTGGTTTCCATAAATGTCTTTCTGTGGTGGAGGAGGACAATCAAGAAGACGCGCCGCGTTAACATTTCCGGACATTTATCAAATAATCTTTATGCTGACCTTATTCGTTTCCGCGTTCGTTCTTGGTCTGATTTTTAATGCCGCACCCGGCGCGGTGTTTGCCGAGACAGTGCGGCAGGGTGCTCGCGGTGGCTACAAGCCTGCGCTCGCGGTGCAGTTCGGCTCGCTCGTTGGGGATGCAACGTGGGCTTTGCTCGGATTGGCGGGGATCGGTTTGTTACTGCAGCTTGATTGGCTACGGGTGCCGGTTGGCATTGCGGGTGTTTTGTATTTGCTCTACCTCGCGTGGGATTCGTGGAAAACGGCGAAGAAGGAATTTACGGTTGGCACGGGCGCCTCCGCACAAAAAAACGCACTGCGCTCTGGCGTTACGCTTTCGCTTACTAATCCGCAAAACATCGCCTATGTCGCGGCGTTGAGTACGTCGATGGGCGCACTCGGCATTCACTCGCCGACACCGCAGGATTACGCGGTGTTTTTCGCAGGGCTCATGCTCGCGTCGTTTCTTTGGTGTTTCATCTGCGCCGGCATCGTTGCACGCATTTTCAAAAATGCTGATGCGCGTTGGACGACGATTACTTATCAACTATGCGCGGTTGCGTTTTTCGTGCTCGCGGTCGCATCCCTACGCGATTTACTCAACACCCATTTCACGCAATCCGTCGCGCCCTCGGGTCGTTCGTCGCCACAGATCGAACGACCGCTTTGAATTTGTGAATCGCTCGCTATGATGCGAGGCGCTTGCATCGGGTTTGTCTCGACGGGCGAAAGAAAACATGAACGGGATCCTCTTCTTCTGCCACGGTTCGCGCGACGCGCAATGGCGCGTTCCCTTCGAACAAATCCTTGCTGACTTTCGCGGCATGCACGCCACGAAGTTGGCCGAGTTATCGTTTCTCGAATTTATGGAGCCTGATTTTGCGGATGGCGTAAAAACGCTCCTGGAAAAAGGTGCGACCTCGATTCGAGTGATTCCCCTATTCCTCGCGCAAGGTGCGCACACGCGTCGCGACTTGGGCGATTTGATCGAAAAAGCGCAGTTGGATCATCCGAATGTGCGCTTCACCGTTGCGCCCGCGATTGGTGAGGTCGATTCGATTCGCGCGGCGATTGCGAGTTGGGTTGCCGGGCAGCTTTGAAACGCAGCAAGGCTAGCAAGCTAGAATTCATGCAATCGAAGCGTGGCCGAGCGGCGGTTCTACGTAAAACCGGATACCGGTCTTAGTCCCAGCGAGCGAGGCGCGTGGACAAACGCAGCGAAGCGAAGTTAAAACCGGCGACGCACAAAATTACAATTCGATTTCCAGGAAGTGTGGCCGAGCGGTTTAAGGCACCGGTCTTGAAAACCGGCGATGGCGCAAGTCATCCGTGAGTTCGAATCTCACCACTTCCGCCAACCCCACCTCGAAACGCCTAATTCAATTTGGGCTTGATCGTATTTAATCGACTTACCAATAAAAATTAAAATGCGCACCAAGCCCTGAAACAATTGGGCGACAGGCAAAATAGTTAAAAGAATTTTCCAACCATCTCAAACGCGGAACTAGAGCCCGTCCTCGTTTGACGACATGCGCGATTTCCTACATAATCGCGAGTTCTTCCGATTGGACAGGTGGCCGAGTGGTTAATGGCACCAGACTGTAAATCTGGCTCTTCGGATACGCTGGTTCGAATCCAGCCCTGTCCACCATAAACCCGGTCTTGAAAGCGTCTAAACCAACGCTACGTCAAGACGGGTAACGCGAAGAAAGCGTCTTTTCCGCCAGTGCGTCTGTGTGGGTTTTCGCGAAAGACAACGACTGTTTTTAGACGAACACACATGCGGGTGTAGCTCAATGGTAGAGCTGAAGCCTTCCAAGCTTAAGACGACGGTTCGATTCCGTTCACCCGCTCCAGCACTCGCGCGCTACGCGTGAGGGCACGTGGCCTTCGGCCTTTGGCGAGACGCGCGAATATTGCTGTCGCCCAAGCCCCAAGCTCATGTAGCTCAGTGGTAGAGCACTCCCTTGGTAAGGGAGAGGTCGTGCGTTCAATCCGCATCATGAGCACCACTTCTTTAACCGCACTTTTTCTTCAGTTTCACGAGAACTATCATGGCAAAAGAGACCTTTAAGCGCACGAAGCCGCACGTGAATGTGGGCACGATTGGGCACGTTGATCACGGCAAGACCACGTTGACGGCGGCGATCACGACAGTCTTGTCGCGCAAGTTCGGTGGTGAGGCCAAAGCCTACGACCAGATCGATGCGGCGCCGGAAGAGAAAGCACGCGGTATTACGATTAACACCGCCCACGTCGAATACGAGACGGCAAACCGTCACTACGCGCACGTCGACTGCCCGGGCCACGCCGACTACGTCAAAAACATGATTACCGGTGCTGCTCAAATGGACGGCGCCATCCTCGTATGTTCCGCAGCCGACGGCCCCATGCCACAAACGCGCGAGCACATCCTCTTGTCGCGTCAAGTCGGTGTCCCGTACATCATCGTGTTCCTCAACAAATGCGACATGGTCGATGACGCAGAACTCCTCGAACTCGTCGAAATGGAAGTTCGCGAACTTCTCAGCAAGTACGACTTCCCAGGCGACGACATCCCGATCGTCAAAGGCTCTGCCAAGCTCGCCCTCGAAGGCGACAAATCTGACTTGGG
>JBOFBL010000346.1:0-1429 GCA_051645545.1 Casimicrobium sp.
GTCGCTTCATGGTGCAGTTTCGCGCGCGCAACTCCACGGCGTCATAGCGACGTTTCACATCGAGCACCGCCGTGCGCGTTTTTGCGTCGATGCGCGAAGAAGAGGGCGTAATCGTAAGTCGGTCGCCGGGCTGCATGCCCGAGCGAATCGCGGCAATTTCAGCTTGCGCGTTGTTGAGATCGATGAATAGAATCTCGCGCGCATGTAGCGCAAGCGAGGCGCAACCTGCAGCGAACGCAAATGCAAGCCACCGGGCAACGCTCATACGTTCAAACATTCTTATGCGTCGCGCAAAAAGAGCGTGACGAGCGGCGAATCGCCGATTTGGCGCGACCAATGGCCGTGGATTGCCGCATCGAATGTTGCGCCCTCGGGCAGTACATCGGCGGAATAGAAATGCTCGCCCGGCTTGAAGACGCGCGAGCTACCGTCTTGCAAACCGATCTCCATTTGCCCGCCAAGAATGAACACCCATTGCGGCGCTCCAGTGCAATGAAACTGCGAACGAAAACCGACCGGGCTCATGCGCAATTGATACCCACCTGACGCCATTAGTGCAGACAAGCGCGCTTCGGGTTTGCCTTCGGTGAGTGGCACCGCTTCACTGCGCCACTTCGCGCGACCGTCGATATCGGTGAACAAAATCGTCTTCGTGAAACTTGACATGAGCGATGATCTCTATCAGTGGCATACAAATTTGCATGTGCTCAATGGGCAATCATAGCCCGCTGCGGAGCGACCAACGAATAGTCCAAAGAATTTACACATTCAATCCGCAAAACGCGTGATTAGTTGACTCATAATAGAATAAATGATCACTATCAATAAATAAATAAAAATCCGCTTAGACCCATATAAATTAAGCGAGTGATCGTATAGTTGTTAGGCGTTTTTTACATCAAGTGACGATGCGATAAAGAAAAAAGATCGGAACAAAAAGGTACGTTTTTTATGCTCGATTCGAATCCGATCCATGCAGACTTTGATGCCACGCACACTCGGCTACGTAAGCTGCTTGCAGTGTTGGCGGTGCTTACTATGGGCTTCGCGTCGACTGCATCGAACGCGGCCGAATACTTCGTCGCCACCGACGGAAATGATCTCAGCGTGGGCAGCGCCGCATTGCCATTTCGATCAATTTCACGTTGCGCGCAGATCGCTGTGGCGGGTGACGTCTGCACGATACGTGGAGGTGTCTATCGCGAAACAGTACGACCTGCAAACTCCGGAATGGCGAGCGCCAAAATTACGTTCCGTGCTTATTCGCGCGAAGCGGTGACGGTATCGGGTGCCGATCCAGTGTCCGGTTGGACGCAACACGCGGGCAACGTTTACAAGGCGACTGCATCATTGCCGATTACCGGGCACGCGGACACAGGCTTTCTCGCTAATCAAGTGTTCGTCAATAACGAAATGATGATCGAAGCGC
>JBOFBL010000347.1:0-2979 GCA_051645545.1 Casimicrobium sp.
AATCGCGATTACCGTGAATGTAGTAAATCTTTGTGTTGCCCCTGCTTAGTTGGGCGAACAGCTCAATGGCTGATTTAGCGTACTCGTCGCTTTCGATGAGAGCATCGCCAAGCCAGACGTGAAACAAATCGCCAATGACATAGAGCGCGTCGGCGCCCGGTGCGACCCTCGTCATGAATACGCGAAAGCGCGCCGTGGTGACGGCGTCGCTTTCTTTCAGATGAAGATCGGAGATGAAGAGCGCTCTCATCGGCGCGCCTTTAGCGCAGGATGAAAGACGGATGACGAATGACGCAAAGCTTGGTTGAATCCTCTCGTCACATTAAACGCAACAAACGCTTACGCAATCACCGCTTTCGTAATCACCACATCTTGCTTCGGCACATCGCCATGAAAGCCAGATTGCCCCGTCGCGACGCCACGAATTTTTTCAACAACGTCGAGACCGTCGACGACTTTGCCAAACACTGCGTAGCCCCAGTTTTGCCCGCTCGGTGCTTTGAAATCGAGGAAGCCGTTGTCCACCGTGTTGATGAAGAACTGTGCGGTTGCCGAGTGAGGATCGTTGGTACGCGCCATTGCGACGGTACCACGCGTGTTTTTCAAACCGGACGCACTTGTCACTTGACCTTCGTGCTCAATGGCTTCGCGAACTGCTTTTTGTTTCATGCCAGGTTCGAAGCCGCCGCCCTGGATCATGAAATCCTTAATCACGCGATGAAAAATCGTGCCGTCGTAGTGACCTTCGCGCACATACTGCAAAAAGTTCGCTGCGGTTTTTGGCGCGCCGACTTCGTCGATGTCGAGCGTGATGTTGCCGTGATTGGTGGTGAGGGTGACTTGTGCCATGAGGACTTTCTTTATTTGCGTTTTAACTCTGTGGGAGCGCGTTTGCGCGCGAATCGATAGCCGCTGTTTTCGCAACGAATATGCGCTGCAGCAGCGAAACATTCGCGCGCAAACGCATCCCCACAATGTGCTGATTACTTTTTAAGCGTAACTTTTTCGATCACGATCTGCGTTTGTGGCACATCGGTGGGGAATGGGCCGCCGCTACCCGTGGGGACTTCAGCCATTTTGTCGACGATGTCCATGCCGGCGACGATTTTGCCGAATGCGGTGTAGCCGAAGCCCATGTTTGCACACTGTGGCGGTGCATTTGCTTCTTTGCATTGTGGTGGCAATTTTTCTTTTGCGGTCGACGAATTCAAAAATGTGTTGTCTTTCAGGTTGATGAAAAACTGAGCGGTGGCCGAGTGTGGCATGTTGGTGCGCGCCATTGCGATCGTGCCGCGATCGTTTTTGATGCCCGCTTTTTCCGCTTGTTCGCCTTCGTTAACGACTGGTGCGCGTGTAGGTTTTTGCGCCATCGCTTTATCGAAGCCGCCGCCTTGTGCCATGAAACCTTTAATCACGCGGTGATAAATCGTGCCCTCGTAGAAACCAGATTTCACATATTCGAGGAAATTTTCAACGGACTTGGGTGCTGCAGCGGGATCGAGTTCGATCACGATCGTGCCCAAGCTGGTTTTCATTTCGACTTGCGGTTTTCCCGACGCAGTCATGGCCGGTTTTTCGGTCGATTTTTCAGGCGCTTTCGCCGGGGCTTTGTCTTGCGCTAATGCGACGCTCGACGCGAGCGTCAACACGGTTGCTGCAAAAAATGGAGTCAATTTCATAGAAAAACTTCGTGAAAGAAATAAGAGATGGGGCAACAACGCATTTTAGTCGGGTGCGTTGACTCGCGCGATACGGGCTACCAGGATCGAATATCGGGCGCTTGCGCGCCATTGAGCCGCAGTAACGTGTCCTCAATCAGCGCGCGGGCGATTGAGACCGTCGGCGGCAACTGCGGCAATCGCTCGGCGCTGAACCACTCGGCCTCGGCGATTTCGTGCCCATTGGGCGTTAAGTCGCCGCCATCGTATTCGGCGGTGAACGCAATCATCAAACTATTCGGAAACGGCCATGATTGCGAAGCGAAGTAACGCAGGTTTTTTACTCGCACGCCGACCTCCTCACGCACTTCGCGATGCACTGCGTCTTCGATCGATTCGCCGGCCTCGAGAAACCCGGCAAGCGCACTGTAGCGCCCCGCCGGAAAATTCACGTTACGCGCAAGAAGAATGTCTTTGCCGCGCGTGACTAAACACATCATCGCAGGCGAGATGCGTGGATACGACGACAGCCCGCAGCTTGGACAGCGTCGTGCACGCTCGCTCGCTTCGCGCACGGTAGGCGTGCCGCAGGCGCCGCAAAAGCGATGCGTGCGATCCCATTCGAGCAATTGATTGGCGAGGCACGCGATGGCGAGTTGATCGGAGGGCAGCGTTGCAAAGAGCGAGCGTAAATTAGCAAAGCGCGTGCCGCTTGGCGGTTCGATGTCGACTGCGATGCGATGCGCGTGCAGATAGGTGTCATGCTGGCGCCCGATCGGTAGTGTGGCGATGAATTCATTTTCGAATTCAGCCTGCGCCCAGGACGCACCATCGTCTTGCACGAGTAGTTCGCTGCCGCGGAAATAGAGCGCAGCGAGCGAGCTCGCGGTTTCGGGAATCGCGGGTGTGGAGACGAAGTGACTGGGGGCAACGAGCATGACATGGCTTGATCTGGGCGAATCGCCTATTTTCGCTTGGTTCGGCGCAACGCCGTTAAAATTGACTCAATCATCGAAAAAGAACATCACAAGCCGTGCAAGAACTCATCGCCGAACTCAAAACCTCAATTGCTAACGCGACTGCGAAAGTCGACGAGCTTCGGGGGTTACTTTGACTACGAAAAAAAGAAACGTCGCGTAGAAGAGGTTAACGCCGAACTCGAAGACCCGAATGTCTGGAGTAACGCCGATCGCGCGCGTGAACTCGGCAAAGAAAAGCGAGCGCTTGATGCCGTAGTCGAATCGATCGATGCGTTGACGAACGATACGAGCGGTGCAGCAGAGCTCTTCGAACTCGCCGAAATGGAAGGCGACGAGGCCAC
>JBOFBL010000348.1:0-2856 GCA_051645545.1 Casimicrobium sp.
CGCGCGCATCCGCTCCTGCGCTTTGCGCATTTTGGATGCGGCGACCATTTCCATCGCCTTGGTGATCTTGCGCGTGTTTTGCACGCTCTTGATCTTGGTTCTAATCTCTTTTGAGCCAGCCATGATTTGCTTTCAGGCGCCGGTTTAGTAAGAACCGTTAGCTTTGAAATCTTTCATTGCCGCGGTCAAAGCAGCTTCGTCATCTTTCGACAAATCTTTGCTGTCTTCGATGCGATTGGTGAGATCGGCGTACTTCGTTTTCATGAAGGCGTGCAGCGCTTTTTCGGCTGGCAACACTTTCTTGATTTCAACGTCGTCGAAGAAGCCGTTATTCACACCGAACAGCGTGAACGCCATTTCCGACACCGACAATGGCGAATATTGCGCTTGCTTCATGAGTTCGGTCACGAGGCGACCGCGCTCCAACTGCTTGCGTGTCGCTTCGTCCAAGTCGGATGCAAACTGCGCGAACGCCGCGAGTTCGCGGTACTGCGCGAGTGCGAGACGCACACCGCCACCGAGCTTCTTGATGATCTTCGTTTGCGCTGCGCCACCAACGCGCGACACCGAAATACCGGCGTTAATCGCAGGACGGATACCGGCGTTGAAAAGATCGGTTTCCAAGAAGATCTGGCCGTCGGTAATCGAAATCACGTTGGTCGGAACGAACGCAGACACGTCGCCCGCTTGCGTTTCGATCACTGGCAATGCAGTGAGCGATCCGGTTTTGCCTTTAACGGCACCCTTGGTGAATTTCTCAACGTAGTCTTCGTTCACGCGAGCAGCGCGCTCGAGCAAGCGGCTGTGGAGATAGAACACGTCGCCAGGGAACGCTTCGCGGCCTGGAGGACGGCGCAGCAGCAGGGAAATTTGGCGATAGGCAACGGCTTGTTTCGACAAGTCGTCGTACACGATCAGCGCGTCTTCGCCGCGATCGCGGAAGTATTCGCCCATCGTGCAGCCGGCGTAGGCCGAGAGGTATTGCATTGCAGGCGAATCAGACGCCGTTGCGGCAACGACGATGGTGTAGGCCATCGCGCCTTTTTCTTCGAGCTTCTTAACGACGTTAACCACCGTCGAGGCTTTTTGGCCGATCGCGACATACACGCAAACGAGGTCTTTGCCCTTCTGGTTGATGATTGCGTCGATCGCAACCGCCGTCTTACCCGTTTGACGATCGCCAATGATCAATTCGCGTTGACCGCGGCCGACCGGCACCATCGCGTCGATCGATTTCAAACCCGTTTGCACTGGCTGCGATACCGATTTACGGGCGATCACACCTGGCGCAACCTTTTCGATCACGTCGGTTTCTTTCGCGTTGATCGGTCCCTTGCCGTCAACCGGCTCACCCAGTGCGTTAACCACACGGCCAATCAGTTCGCGACCAACCGGCACCGACAAAATGCGGCCCGTGCTCTTCACCGTGTCGCCTTCGGTGATGTGCTCGTAGGAGCCCAAAATCACGGCGCCAACCGAGTCGCGCTCTAGGTTCAATGCGAGACCGAAGGTGTTGCCTGGGAATTCAAGCATCTCGCCTTGCATCACGTCAGCGAGACCATGCACGCGGCAAATACCGTCGGTCACCGAGACCACCGTGCCCTGGGTCCGCACTTCGCTGCCAACATCGAGATTCGCGATTTTGGCTTTAATCAGTTCGCTGATTTCAGAGGGATTCAAATTCATTTTTTACTCCAGCACGGAGGTCTTGTAAGTTTCGTTAAATTGCGTAGACCTTGGCTTAGGCCTTGATCTGGCGTTCCATCTTGGCAAGCTGCCCCACCACCGTACGATCGATCACTTGATCGCCCACGATGATCTTGGCACCGCCAATGAGTGAGGTGTCGGTTTGCTCGACGAGTTCAATGTCGCGACCGTAGCGCTTTGCGAGTCCGGCCTTGATGTCGGCGCGCTGCGCATCGGTCAGCGGAAACGCGGATACAACGGTCGCTTTCGCTACGTTTTCCGCGTCGCGCTTCAACGCTTGAAAATGCTCGCTGATTTGCGGCAGCAATTTCACGCGATCCGCGCCCAAGAGTACGTTCACGAAGTTCGACGCCGGTGCAGGCAACTTGTCACCCATGACGGACGCGAATAGCGAATGCTTTTGCGCGTTCGAGAGCTTCGGGTTATCAACCGCGGCAGCGACTTTCGCATCCGAAACCACAGCTGAGAGCATGGCGAGCGCATCGGACCAGGCCGCGAGCGCATTCCCCTCACGAGCGAGCGAGAACGCGGCTTCGGCGTACGGGCGGGCGATGGTGGCGAGTTCAGCCATGATCGATTACAGCTCGGCTTTCAGTTGCGACAACAAATCGCTATGCACTTGCGGATTGATTTCGCGCTTCAAAATGCGCTGCGCGCCAGCAACCGCCAAGTCAGCAACGCGATCGCGCAGCTCTTCTTTGGCTTTCACCGACAACTGAGCAATTTCCGCTTGCGCAGAGGCTTTTTCGCGATCGCCCGCGGTCTTTGCTTCCGCTTTGGAAGCTTCGATCGTCGCGTTGCGTTGCTTTTCAGCTTGCGCAACGATGTCGGCGGCTCTGGCTCTCGCTTCGGCCATCAATTTATCGACTTCTTTTTGCGCGGTGACGAGCGAGGCTTTGCCCTTCTCGGCTTCGGCAAGGCCATCGGCGATTTGACGACGACGACCTTCAACCGCGTTAGCGAGCGGCGGCAACACAAACTTGTACACAACGAACAGGAAAATGAAAAAGCCAATTCCCTGTAAGAGGAGTGTCATGCCGAGATTCATACGGCGACTCCGATCCTAGGTTTGATTGACGGATTAGCGCAGAACGTTCAACAACGGGTTGTTGGTCGCGAGGAACATCGCGATACCGACACCGATAATGA
>JBOFBL010000349.1:0-3555 GCA_051645545.1 Casimicrobium sp.
GCGGCAAGTGGACGTTTGCGAAGCTCCCGGTCATTCCCTCGCATTTCGAATTGAAGCCGATCGAAAAAACCGCCGATCGTTTGCGGCTGCTCACGAAGCTCATCAAACGCAAGGATGTCACGGCACTCGTGAATGCGTGTGACGCAGGACGCGAAGGTGAATTGATTTTTCGTTTGATTCAGCAGCATGCGAAGGCAAAGCAGCCGGTCAAGCGTTTGTGGTTGCAATCGATGACGCAAACCGCGATTCGCGATGGCTTTGCGAAATTGCGCAGCGATGAAGAACTGCAAGGGCTCGCCGATGCTGCGCGCTGCCGTTCGGAAGCCGATTGGCTCGTGGGCATCAACGGCACGCGCGCGATGACCGCATTCAACACGAAGAGTGGCGGTTTTCACTTGACGACCGTGGGTCGCGTGCAAACGCCGACGCTTGCGATCATGGTCGAGCGCGAAGAGAAAATTCGCAAATTCAAGCCGCGCACCTACTTCGAAATTCACGCGCTGTTTGACGCCAAGGCCGGCCAGTATCCGGGCCGCTGGTTCGATGAAAAATTCAAAAAAGGCGACGATGAACATGCGCGTGCGGAGCGCATGTTCGATAGTCCCGATGCGAAGAAGCCAGACGCCGAAGCGCGTGCGAAAGCGATCGCTGCGAAGTGTTTAGGCAAGCCGGGTATTGTCGAAGAGGAAAGCAAACCGACCACGCAAGCGCCGCCGCTGCTCTACGATCTCACGAGTTTGCAGCGCGAAGCGAACTCGCGCTTCGGTTTTTCCGCGCGCACCACGCTCTCGCTCGCGCAGGCGCTCTACGAAAAACACAAAGTGCTCACCTATCCGCGTACCGACGCGCGCGCGCTGCCTGAGGACTATGTAAAGACTGTTTCGCAAACGCTTGAAGCACTCGAAGAAACCAACCGCTACGGCAGTTTCGCGCGCGAAATTCGCAACAAGAAATACGTGAAGCCTGCGAACAAGCGCGTGTTCGACAACACGAAAATCTCCGATCACTTCGCGATCATTCCGACGCTGCAATTACCGAAATCGCTCAACGAACTCGAAGAGAAACTCTACGACTTGGTGACGAAGCGCTTCCTCGCGGTATTTTTCCCGTCGGCGGAATTTCAGCAAACAACGCGCATCACCCGCGTTGAAGGCGAAGCATTCAAGAGTGAAGGCAAGGTAATGGTCAACGCGGGTTGGCTCGCGGTGTACGGCAAAGAGGTCGATTCCGAAGAGACGGGCAATTTGATGCCCGTCGGCAAAGACGAAAAACCGAAAGCCTCCGAAGTCAACGCGAAAGAATTGCAAACGAAGCCGCCTGCGCGCTATAGCGAGGCCACCTTGCTCTCGGCGATGGAAGGCGCAGGAAAACTCATCGACGACGAAGAGCTGCGCGCGGCGATGCAAGAAAAAGGTTTGGGAACGCCTGCGACACGCGCCTCGATCATCGAGGGCTTGATTCTCCAGAACTACATCATTCGCGAAGACAAAGCGCTTAAACCTACGCCGCAAGCTTTCTCGCTCATCACCTTATTAAATGGGCTCAAGGTACCGGAACTCACGCAACCTGAGATGACGGCGAATTGGGAGACTGCCCTCGCGAGAATGGAGAAAGGCGAAATTAGCCGTGAAAAATTCATGGCTGAGATCGTCGACATGGCCAAGCACATCGTTGCGCAGGCCAAGGGCTTCGAGAGCGATACCGTGCCCGGCGATTTCGCCGATTTGCAAACGCCCTGCCCGAAGTGCGGTTCGCAAATCAAAGAGAACTACAAGAAATTCGCGTGTACGAAGTGCGATTTTGGTTTCTGGAAAATTCTCGCGAGCCGACAGCTTGCGGTCGAAGAAGCCGAGACTTTGATTCGCGACAAAAAGGTCGAAAACCTCGAAGGCTTCCGCTCGAAACTCGGCCGCACGTTTAACGCGAATCTCAAACTGAACGACGCTTTCGAAATCGAGTTCTACTGGGACGACAGCGACAAAGTTGGCGAAGGCGCTGACCCGATCGATTTCTCGACGATGACGGCGATCGGCAAATGCCCGAAATGCGGCGCGGGCGTGTTTGAAACCGATACCGCGTACATCTGCGAGGTCGCAGCGAAACGCGATAAGCCGCGCAAGTGCGACTTCCGTTCGGGGCGCACGATCTTGCAGCAATCGATCGAGCCCGCGCAAATGGTGAAGCTCTTGAACGACGGTAAAACTGATTTGCTCGAACAGTTTGTTTCAACGCGTACGAAGCGGCCGTTCAAAGCCTTCCTCGTATTAGAGCGAAAGAAAGACGACGTGAAAGTCGGCTTCGAATTTCCGCCGCGTGAGCCGAAAGCGCCGAAGGAAGCGGGCGCGAAAAAATCAACGAAAGCCGCCGCGAAGAAGTGAAGCGAAAGGCGATGAACTTCACACTTCGTCGCGCGGAAGCGAAGGACGCGGCTGCCCTCGCGAGTCTGTTCATCGATGAGGCGATGCTGGCGTTCACCGATGTACCGCCGCATTCGGGCGTCGCCTATTGGGAGAAACGGCTCGCGGCGTTTGCTGATGCCGCGCATCTACCGCTCGTTGCAATTGCCGACGAAACGATCATCGGCGTGCTGCTCTTGCAAGCCTGGCCCAATCACATTCGGCGCAAACACAGTGCCGTGGTGCAATTGCTTGCAGTGCATCCGAAGCATCGTCGCGTGGGTGTTGGGCGCGCGCTTGTGAACGCGGTTACGCGCGCGTGCGACGATTGGTTCAATGTGCGCCGTATCGAAGTAGGTGTCGATGCGAGCAGTGCGCCGCTTAGAGGTTTTTACGAGAGCCTTGGCTTTGTTGAAGAGGGCGTGAGGATCTGCGATTTGATGCACTCGGCACGCTACGTTGACGTGCGCGTGATGTCGCGCATTAATCCAGTGAACATGCCGGCGCCCGCTTCGAAAGCAATCGTGATTCCGAAGCGTCGCAAGCAAGCGCCGATCAAGTTTTCAATTCGTGCAGCGACGAGCGATGACGCCGAAGGCTTCGCGCAGGTGTTCGCGTCGCGGGGCGCCGCGGCAGGTACGTTGCAACATCCGTACACCTCGCCCGATGTGTGGCGCAGCCGACTCGCATCGAACACCTCGACACGACAAGCGATGTTCGTTGCAATCGTGAATGGAAAACAGGTTGGCAATGCAGGCGTGCACCCGGCTTCCGACAATCCGCGACAGCAGCATGTGTGCGGCATTGGTCTGGGTGTTGTCGACGCATACCAAAGCCGCGGCATTGGTCGTGCGCTGATGAATGCGTGCCTCGATTACGCAGACAACTGGGCGAACTATGCACGCGTAGAGCTCACGGTTCACGCAGACAACATGCGCGCAATCAAACTCTACGAATCACTCGGCTTCGTCATCGAAGGCCGTCATCGCGATTACTCGTTTCGCGAAGGTGGTTACGTCGATGCGCTTTTTATGGGGCGAGTGTCGAAAGCGCTTTACACGAGCAACAAATAACGTCGCACAATTCGAATTGTGGGAGCGCGCTTGCGCGCGAAAATCGGTTTGAGTCTCTATGTGGCTATTTCGCGCGCAAGCGCGCT
>JBOFBL010000350.1:0-4228 GCA_051645545.1 Casimicrobium sp.
TCATCGATCTGATCGAAGCTCCGGCAGCGAGCGTGCCGCGCGATCCTTTCAACGTAGATCGTCGTTTCGAGTTTCGCCATCCGCATCGAGCATCGTTAGTCGCCGAATGCGCGGCGGGCATTGACGCTACGCCGCAGTCTGCGCTTGCGCTCCTTGCCGCACTCGAAACCGTCGTTCAAGTGCCACGATTGGTATCGCAACAAGTCGAGGCGCTTGTCTGTGGATGCATCGATAGCACGCAACCGAATCATTGATTGCTATATTGAGCTTAGAGATAAGCACGCCAGCTACCGGGGGGGCGTACGACGCTCAATGACGTGTTATGCAGCGTCATTTTTGCGCCAGATCAAATCTGCATTATTCTTCGCTCAAGCCGCGTCGCGGTGTGAGCTAACCCGTTTATGACCAATGTAGCTTTGTCGAACGTTCGCACTTACGCAATGGTAGAGCGCTCAGATCACCTGGATTTTGATATCCGGGATCAAGGCGTTCGTGCACCGTTGACGCAACCGCATCGGCACGAGTATTTCCAAATTCAAATCAATCTGGGGGGCGATACCAATCAGCATATTGGCGGTGCCGTCCGCGCGTTTCCCGAGCGCACTTTGAGCTTTGTGCTGCCCTATCGAGTGCACTTGATTCCGCATCCGCCGCGAGCGTCGTTTACGCTGATTAATTTCAGTCAACGTTTTCTGCGTCCGGATCTCGACGTCGATCCGCTGGATTTGGAGGATGTGTCGGTGAGTATGGCGCCTGAGCTCACGCCATTTCGCTTCCAAGAGTATGTCGATTTCACGTTCGATCGCGAGAGCTTTACTGAAATTACGACACTAATTGACAGTATGCGCCGCGAAAATGCAGCTCGCCGCTTTGGCTCCCTTCAGCTCATTCGAGGAAAACTGCTACAGCTGCTCGCGATGACCTGTCAGCGTTGGGAAACTGAATTGCTGCGCCTCGCCTCAACCGAAGCGCAACAAACGGGTCGACGCGATGCGATGGCTCGCGTACTCCGCTACGTGCGAGACAACTTATCGCGTGAAATCGGCCTCAACGACGCCGCAGCAGCAGCGTTCCTCTCTCCCAACTACCTCGCGCACCTCATAAAAAAAGAAACTGGACAAACGTTCACCGATATCGTGACCGAGCGTCGGCTGGAGCGAGCTCGAGAGCTGTTGATCACGGGCTCCGCGCGGATTGGACAAGTGGCTCGACAGTGCGGATTCGCCGACGAGGCTTACTTTACGCGGCGATTCAAGCAATGGTATGGCAGCAGCCCGCGGCAATGGCGAGATAGTATGCGCGCGAATATCGGCGCAAAAACTTAATGAGATAGCGAGCCGGCCACGTGCTGCGCCGCACAAACAAGACCGTCCAAGAGAATCCGTAACACGTGCTGATTTCCAGGCGAGTTCGAGTTCACAATGCATTGCTATTGCATTGGATGAATCATCGATTCAGCGCGTAGATACGGTCGTAGCCGAGGATGATACCGGGCGAGCCCACGTGCTAGCCGTGTGTTTCGTCGTTGATTCGATCGAGGGAGTATCTCGGTAACCGCTCATTGCGAAACGCTATGAGTGCTTCGTGTTAAGCGGTGTCGAGGTTGCAACAAAAAACAATGGCGAACTCGAATGTACGTTTCACTTAACCCGGCGACGGGACTCACCCTACGCGAATTTGCGCTACACAGCGATTCGGAAATTGAACAGCGCCTCACACAAGCCGCTTCCGCGCAAAAAGATTGGCGCAAGCAAAAGCTTGTAGATCGATGCGCTTTACTGTCGCGCGTTGCAACGGTTTTGCGTGATCGAAAAAGCGAGCTCGCAACGCTTATCACGCTTGAAATGGGTAAGCCTATTGCGGAGGCAGAAGGTGAGATCGAGAAGTGCGCATGGAATTGCGATCACTACGCCAAGCACTCGCCGCAGTATCTTGCCGACGAACGCATTGAAAGCGGCACCCGCGACAGTCGTGTGGTGTTCGATCCCTTGGGGCTCGTGCTTGCTGTGATGCCGTGGAACTATCCGTTTTGGCAAGTCATCCGCTTTGCTGCGCCTGCACTGGCGGCAGGTAACGGCGCGCTTCTCAAGCACGCAAGCAATGTTCCGCAATGTGCAACAGCACTGGAGTCTGTCTTCGCGCAAGCGGGCGCGCCGCTAGGATTGTTCGCCAATCTGTTGGTCGCCGGAAGCAATGTAAAACGACTTATTGCGGATTCGCGAGTTGCAGCGGTAACGCTTACGGGGTCGACACCGGTTGGCCAGCAGGTAGCGGCCGAAGCGGGGCGTGCGCTCAAAAAGCAGGTGCTCGAATTGGGCGGTAGCGATCCCTTTATCGTCCTTGCGGATGCCGATGTCGAAGCTGCGGCGCGGGTTGCCGTAAAGGCGCGCTACGCGAATACCGGCCAGAGTTGTATCTCGTCAAAGCGATTCATTGTGGAAGCGTCTGTCGCGGACCGTTTTGTCGACGCGTTTCACGCACACGCCGCAGCGCTTGTATTCGGAGATCCGATGCGCCGTGATGTGCAAATGGGTGCGATGGCTCGCCTCAATCTTCGCGCTGACTTACACGATCAAGTTCGACGCACAATAAGCGAGGGTGGCAAACTGCTGTTAGGAGGTTATGTACCAGAGGGGGGCGGGGCTTTTTATCCGGCGACCTTGATCGATCACGTTGCACCTACGATGGCCGCCGCAAAGGAAGAGACGTTCGGTCCTGTCGCGGCGATTCTGCGTGTACGCGATACGAATGCGGCAATCGAGCTGGCGAATGCAACGGAGTTCGGACTCGGCGCAGCGCTCTGGACGAGTGACCTTGATCGCGCAGCATCGCTAGCTCGCGAGATTGAAGCGGGCGCTGTGTTTGTCAACGGCATGGTTGCCTCGGATCCGCGGCTCCCGTTCGGCGGGGTCAAGCAATCTGGCTATGGCCGCGAGCTTGGCCAATGGGGCATTCGCGAATTCACTAATACGAAACTCGTGTGGACGGGCCCGGCTCGCGCATCGATATGACGCAGATGAAATACGGTAACTCGGCACAAAAAAATCCAAGTGTTGCGCAAATCGATCCGGTTTGATCTTCGAAAACTACGCGACACTGCGCATCGGTACACAGCAAAAAAATCTAATGTCGAAAAGGAGGAGTACAGTGCGAAAGTACATCGCGGTGTTGGCTGCATTCGGCGCAAGTTTGGTGATAGCAGATGGTGGTCCGCAGTGGGCCTACCCAGTCGCAGACAAAGAACAACCCGTTAAGGTTGATGATAACGAGATACGTCGAGTGATAGGCAGTGCGCTTGCTTACAAGCGAAAAGAAATTGACGATTTGTTTAACCCGCCCATTTGGTTTCCTGAGCAAAATGTTGGCATGCCGCGGATTGTGCAATACGGTGCGCCGCCGAACGTACGTGCGTGTGCGGCATGTCATCTTGCAAGCGGTCAGGGACATCCCGAAAGCGGTCACATTGCCGGACTTCCGGTGAACTATTTCAAACGGCAAATTGACGACTTTCGCAATGGTCGACGCAACGATCCCGTATGGATGAACAAGATGTCGGTGGCGCTTAGCGACGCGGACGTACAAGCAGCAGCGGAGTGGTTCTCTAAAGTGAAACCCATCAATTGGGTGCAAGTCGTTGAAACCGACACCATACCTAAGAGTTTTTTCAATAAAAGCCGCAAACGATTGCCTCACCCCGATGGCGGCACCGAACCACTTGGCGAACGCATCGCAGAGTTTCCGCGCGAGCCCGAGCGTGTGCTCGACCGTGACCCAAACGCTGGGTTCGTCGCCTACGTACCCAAAGGCAGTATTGCGAGAGGTAAATCGCTAGTACTCGATGGGAGCGGTGGGAAAACCGTCGCGTGTTCAGCCTGTCATGGTACCGACTTGCGAGGACAGGGCGACGTTCCTCGAATCGCCGGCGTCTCGCCGCTCTATACGGTGCGGCAGCTCTATGCCTTCAAAACGGCGAGTCGCAAAGGCGAGCATGCGGCGCAGATGACGCCCGTGGTTGCGAATCTTGTTGCGGAAGATATCAACGCCATCGCGGCCTACATCGCAACACTCACACCGTGACCGCTTAAAAAAACCTCATTAAGGAGAGTACACATGACAAGCACAACCTATTCGAATAGCGGGTCGGGACTCGCTCGCTGGCTACACGATGCGATCGGTACTCGTAGCGATCTCTTGCTACGACTGATTGTCGGCGGGATGCTGATTCCGC
>JBOFBL010000351.1:0-5708 GCA_051645545.1 Casimicrobium sp.
GCGTTTGCCGCGTGCGCCCAGTCTCTGCGTTGAAGCTCGAAATAGCGCTCATCAACAACAAGATTGCGCCCGCAACTTTGAATGATGGCAACGAGATGCCAAAAAATTCGAGCACAGGGCCACCGAAGAGCATACCGCCGGTGAGAATGAAAAAAACCGCGATTGCGGCGATACGAGCGATACGTTTTCGATCTTGCGACGACGCCGTCGGCGTTAGCGCAAGAAACAGCGGCACCGCGATCAAGGGATCGACAATGGCCAGTAGACCGAGGAATGATTTGAGGTAGGCAGCAAATTCCATCTGTAGATTATCGCCGCAGTCGCGCTCGCCGCGCAGCAGCGGTATTGCGGTACGACACTTCTCGTCGCAGCGATTGATGCCGCGTCGTTACAGCACGCAAATCATTGCACTCTGCCGCTGTTGCCGCCTACACTACATTGAGGGGGGACTTCGGTAATGGCAGAAGAACAAATTTCACAAGACCCAGCGATAAACGATGCGCTGCTGCGCACACTCGCGGGCACGGGCGCGCTCAGCGCGAATGCGTTCGCACGTGCACGCATTCTCGCTGGCATTGCGCCTACACGCGCGACCTGGTTCACATTCCTCGAACGGGTATTCGTGATCGGCGGCGCAGCACTCGCAAGCGCAGCGCTCGTGTGTTTCATCGCGTACAACTGGGACGCGCTCGGTCGCTGGTTCCGGTTTGCGCTGTTCGAAGGCGCAGTGTTGTTATTTGCGATTGGGGCGATGTGGTTCGTGTCGAAACCGCTGCTATCGAAAGCGTTTGCGGTGCTTGCCTATTTCGCACTCGGCGGCTTGCTCGCGTTCGTTGGGCAAACGTATCAAACCGGTGCCGACACTTATCAGCTCTTCTTCGCGTGGGCGGCGCTTGGCTTGATTTGGTGTTTCGCGGCGAGGTGGTGGGGCTTGTGGCTGGTTGCGTTCGTTGTGTTGCAGATCGGGCTTCTCACCTGGATCACCAACGACGTTGCGCTGCCGTTCGTGAAATACGCCGATTGGCGTGCCTACGTCGCAATCGGCGTGAGTGTTGCGTGCTTTGCTCTCTTCTATTCGCTGCGCAATACGCCAGGACTTGATTCGCATTGGCTGTGGCGAGTCGCAGCCGCATCGGCGATTGCATGGGCGACCGTCTTCGCGATGACCTGGGGACAGGGCGACAAAATCTCGATGCCGCTTAATCTGATCGCAGCGGTGCTCGTCGTTTCGCTCTCTCTGTGGACGAGCCGCGTTGGTCACGAATCGTTCGATCCGACGCTGCTCTATGTGTGTGCATTTGCCGCGATTGCGCTCACGACCTGGTGGCTTGCACGAGCGCTCGACCGACTCAGCAACGTATCGCCCGAAGTTTTCACGCTGTTCGCCGTCTATCTTGCGGCCACTGCGGCGGGGGCAACGGTGTGGATTACGAATCTTACGAAACGCCATCGCGCTGCGCTTGGCGCTTCGCCGTCGGGGAGCACGCAATCGTGAATTACCTCGCACTTTGGCAATCGCTGTACCGCGAAAAACTAGTCGTATCGAGCGACGCGCCGCCTGCACCCGCCGTGCCGATTGCGATGCCGTGGCTCGGTCGTGTATTGATGGCGTTCCTCGGCTGGATGTCGGGGCTGTTCTCGGTCGGCGCACTCGCGTTGCCATTCTCGATTTTCAGCGAAGTTCCAGGCGCATTTCTCGTCATCAGCGCTGGATTGCTGTTCGCGGCATATCGGCTTTTCGTCGCGGCGAAGCAATCGGAATTTCTTGCGCAATTTGCGCTTGCGATTTCGGTCGCCGGGCAATTCGCGATGGTCTTTTCGCTGTTTCAATTATTCGGTGAGTGGAGTATTTCGCTGTTAGCAACGATTTCGCTCGTCGTGCAGGTAGCGCTCATCGGACTCATGCCGAATGCTACGCATCGCGCGCTCTCGACGCTCTTCGCACTCGCAGCGCTCGGTGTGTTGCTCGAAAAAGCAGGCACACTCTCTCTGTTTCCCGCGGCGATTGCAGCAGGCGCAGCAGTGTTGTGGCTCACCGAATCGCGCTGGGTGTCGCAAGGTCGCGATGCGCTGCTGCGCCCTGTGGCCAATGCGTTGTGGCTCGCCCTACTCTTGATTTGCAGTTTCAGTTTTATGGGCCTTGCGCGTGAGCTCTCCATTCATATGCCAACTGGCGCAATCGCCCTCGCAGTAGTATGGATCGTCTATCTCGCGTTCGTCACGCACGGCATGGAAACAATATTGCGTATCGCCACCTTGCTCGGCGGTGCGATCTTTGCCTACGCAAGTCTTCCTGCGCCAGGACTCATCGCCTGCGCGATTGCGCTCACCATCGCGTTCGCACGCGGCAGCCGCGCTGCGACCGCGCTCGCCTTGATCGGTTTCGTGTCGTACTTATTCGGTTACTACTATCAAACGCAGAACACGCTGATGGACAAAGCGATCACGCTCGCAATCATTGCTGCGGCCTGCTGGGTTGCCGCTGTCGCGCTGCGCGTGTTGCGCGGAAAGGTGTAATCATGAACACGATCTTGCAACGTATTCTTTGGATCGCCGGACTCGTCCTGTCGCTCGGCGCAGTGAACTACACAATTGTCAAACATGAGTCGACGCTTCGTGACGGCGCCGTGATGCGACTCGAACTCGTGCCCGTCGATCCACGTTCGCTGATGCAAGGCGATTACATGGCGCTGCGCTTCGCAATCGCCGAGGCAATTCGTAAAGACGCAACCGATGCGAGCCTCGCCACCGGACGCGCGATCGTGCGCACCGATGCGCGCGGCGTTGCGCAATATGTTCGCATTGACCGTGGCGAGCCATTGGCTCAAGGAGAACGACGACTTGAATTTCGTTTGCGTGGCAGCGATGTGCGCATCGTGACCAATGCGTACTTCTTTCAGGAAGGTACCGCCGAGCATTTCGAACGCGCAAAGTTTGGTGAGTTCCGCGTGAACGAAAACGGCACGGCGCTGCTCGCAAATATGCTTGATGAGAAACTTCAGCTAATTACTGGAAAGCCCCATTAAATTTGGGCATCAACGTTATTTTTCTATTTTTCAATAAATACTATTTTATCAACATTCGTCCAATAAAATTGGGGCCTCAGCAGTGTTGTCGATAGTGATTCGTATGCATTGACTTGATCGCACCCGCGAGAAATCAATCACTTAGCTTGGCTGTGACTAGAGTTAGGCGTTAAGCATCGCAGAAAGTTGGCGTTACATGATGTCGCGCCGAACAAACGACGAACGGTACCTCGCTAGAGCAGTACCCACCGGCTTGTGCTGGCAGAGCGCCGACGATTAAAAACCAGCGTTTTCCGCCTGAAGCGGATCCTTAGTCTCAGCGCTAGACGGGGCCACCGATGCGAACATTGCTCGCGACAAAAGCAAGCTTCGCACGGCAATGCCTAAGTCCCGCGTCAGTGTTTATGCGAATGACTATGGTCGTGCGTGCCCTTGCGCTCGGCAAGACGTCCTTTACGTTTGAGCCCCTTTGGCGAACACTCAGCACAGGTGCCGTAAAGTGTTATCTCGTGATGTTCAACCACGAAGCCGCGTGGTGCGGTTTCGCCGACGTCGCTCACGCAACCTGGAATATCGAACACACGATCGCATTCGCGACAGTGAAAGTGATGATGATGTCCGAGATGAACCGATTCGAAACGCGCGTTCTCTCCCGGGAGCAATACTGGCGCAATTTCGCCTGCTTCTTGCAGCAATTTCAGATTGCGGTACACCGTCACAAGGCTCAATTGCGGCACATCCGCTTGAGCGATCAACAGTATCTCTGGCGGCAATAGAGGGCGATCCGAGCGTTCAATCGCGTTGCGGATGGCGGCGCGCTGCCGGGTGCTTCTTTCCATAGAACAGCCTGAAGTTGAGATGTTTGTGGGAAGTATCTCACTAGCTCAATTATCTTCTTATTGTTAATGCAGTTGCAATACTATACAATCGTTAAAAGATATCGATTCAATACCTCGCGCTTGCGCCGACCGTGATGAACATCATGGTCATCGCGCGGAAGTTGCGCAAACCTCCTGGGGACACCGACGCAAATGCTTCTATGGATAGTTCTTGCTTGTGCGTTCGGCGGGGTCGCGAGTGTGTTGGTCGCCGCGTTTTTCGTCACACGTTTTCGTGCGGAATCGCTGGGGCGTTTGATCGCGTTTGCGGCGGGCGCGATGCTCGCTGCAGCCCTCCTCAACGTATTGCCTGAAGCAATCGAGCTTTCGAATAACCGTATCGAACCGATCATGTGGACGCTATTGATCGGACTCGTCGGCTTCTATCTGCTCGAACGTGCGGCGATATGGCGGCATTCGCATGACACCGAGTTTTCAGATGCAAACGGGTCGAATGCGCTGCATGCGACGCCTTGGGTGATTCTGATCGGCGATGGTCTGCACAATTTTGTCGACGGCGTTTTGATTGCGGCCGCGTTTCTTGCCGATCCTTGGCTCGGCGTAACGACCGCGCTCGCGGTCGCGGCACACGAGTTGCCGCAAGAGCTTGGCGACATGGTGTTGCTGCTAAACGCGGGCTGGTCGAAGAGAAAAGCGCTGCTTGCCAATGCGCTGTCGGGGTCGATGGCCATCGCAGGCGGCGCGCTTGGCTACTTCGCGCTCTCGAATATGCAAAGCGCCCTGCCCTATGCGCTCGCAATCGCTGCGGCGAGTTTCATCTACATCGCAGTCGCTGATTTGTTGCCGCATTTACATCGTCGCCATCGCGTCGACGGATTTCTCATGCAATCCGGACTGCTCGCCGCGGGTCTTGCCTGCATCGCAGTTGTCGGCGAATTGCTTCATCACCACTGATCGAATCTACTGAAACAATAATGAACAAGGTTACCTCCTCCTTGCGCGTCTGGATTTTCAAACGAACGCTCTTATCGCACTCCGTTTCGCTCGCGATTGCGCTGAGCGCTTCGCCAACATTGGTGTCGGCACAGACACAAACCACTGCGCCGACAACAACACCCACGCAACGTGTCGAACCAGTCACTGTTACCGGACGAAATCTTGAGGATCAAACTCCTGATCTCGAAAAGAGTTCCGACACGGGTTCGCGATTGGGGCTGACCGTGCGCGAAACACCGGCGTCGGTTGAGGTCATGACACAAGAAGTCATGCAACGCCGTGGCGCGCGCACGCTCGAAGAGGCGATGCGCGGCGCTGTCGGCATGACCTCGGGCGGCAGTCCGGGTTCGCCGAGCGTAGCGTCAACTCGAGGATTTAACACCGGGTTCATCACCTATCTCTACGACGGCGATCGCGTTTCCACGGCGAGCATGTCGAGCCGCCCGCAGGATACGTTTAACTACGAGCGCATTGAAGTGCTCAAAGGTCCGGCGTCCGTGCTCTATGGCGAAGGCGGCATCGGCGGCGCTGTGAATTTCGTTACTAAACGACCCGAGCGCAGTGTTGCAGGATTCGACGGCTTGCTTGCATTCGGCAGTTACGAATCCATCCGTGCGGGCGTAGGAACCGGCGGCGCATTTAGCGACAACGCGGGCTATCGCATCGACTTTTCGCATCAATACCAAGGCGATGGCTGGGTCGATCGCACCGGACACAAACTCTCGCATCTGACAAGCGGTTTGAATTTCAAACTCTCGAGCGCGCTTTCGCTCGATCTTTCGTTCGACTATCTGCAAGACGATATCGAATCGTATTGGGGCACGCCGCTCGTGCCGCTCGCCTTCGC
>JBOFBL010000352.1:0-8423 GCA_051645545.1 Casimicrobium sp.
CGCAGAGGCAAAACGGCGTGGCGCTGCGGCGCCACCACAATCTACAAAGTTGAAACAGCTCTTTGCGAAAGACATCGCTTGCTCTGCTGAGTAGTAGCGCGTTGCAATGCGGTTGATTGCCGCTTCATGGATAAGGTCAAAGATATCGATTGATATCTCGCCGCCGCCCGTGCATAACACCCCCGTGTTTTAAGCGCGCGGGATCAATCTACAAGTTTTTTGCAAGCAATCGTAGATATTGCACGGTTCAAATTACCTGCGTTCTTTTGAATGAGCGTCGGTGTGTAATCGTCACATTACCTTTCTCAGGTGACCAGAAAACGATGTTTGCTTTTCACCCGCACGTTGTGTGCACTGTTGTTGCCTTGCTTGTATCGGTCAGCGCAGACTTGCAAGCTCAAACCCTCCGAACACTAACGCTGCCGGGCTGCGCCACGCCGTACACCGAGGATGATGCGGATCGAGACCGGGTGACGCTTGCAATGAGCGAACTACACAGAGAACTCAATGTCGTGAAAGCGAAACGCATCGAAACGAAGCTCTATAGGCTTGACACGAATTGCGATGCAATTGCGGCGCTGGGCGACATTCAAGTTGCGCTAACAGCGGCTGGGTTTGATTCGAAGCCCGTGCGTACTTCAGCGCACGCACGCGACCGAATCGAGCGTTGGCAGCGCGGCCGCGCGGTGGCAATCGGTATTCGGTTGATTTCTTGGAATGACGCGATTCGCTATCTGATTTTGACTGAGCGAAGCTGAGGATTAGCTCGACGCTAGTTCAAGCCACTTATTCGCTCATTGATCGCTTTTTTAAGTCGCTCGGACAATCGCGGCCACTTGCGCGCACGCTCATACGCGGCGCGCGCGGCGGTCTTGTCGCCTTTCGCTTCGAGCACTTTGTCCGATAGCCAATATCGTCGCTTTGACGAGATAGCGATGCGCCGGCTCATCATCAGGATTTTTTGCAATCCGATCCCGCGCGATACGTTCGACCTCGCGCTGTTTGTCTTGTCTCATCAATTCCTCCAAGAGTTTCTCAGAGGCAAAAGGCATCGCCTGAGCCACAGCTGCGAACGCAGAAAAAGACACGATCAGTGAATGAATGAGAATAAAACGAATGTCTCGATGCATGAGTAGTTTTTACTGGAGTTACAGCAGGTAGCCGCTAGGTGAAGTTAGCAAATTGAGCATCAATTCAATCATGATTTGTACTGACGAACTACATAACCTATAGCTCATTTTAATCGGGCAATCATGTGATATTAGTTAGTTATTGAAAATGTATAAAAATCGCTGATTCGCCCGATTTAATTGGACGATAGCGATTTGTGTTGGGAATGATTTCGTTATTCGCTTTTTGATGATTCACGAGGAGCGGCATGCAATGTTCATGCGCAATCGAGTGTGATACTCCAAGGCTGACACTGTTTCTTTTGTGAGCAATTTCGGCAAAGCGCGCCGAGTGGTTCACGGCACTCGATGCTACCTGCGTTGGTAGTGTTTCGTCGCAAGTCTCTTCATAAACTTAACGTGCCTAAATGACGTTTCGAGGGGGAAACATGAAGTCATCAAACCTATGCGCATTAGTGTTGCTGCTCTCGGGCTGCAGCGCAAACTGGAATGCGATTCACGTTCGCGAAGAAGCTGGCAAGACACCCACTGTTTCGGTTGACGCAAAACAACGCTTTTTAGTCGCTACGCCGCGGAACATGGTCCCGAGGGGCGAGGAAACCTACGCCACTGCGCGCAACGATCCACCGAGCATCATTTGCACCGAACCGAGCCCCGATGCGCTCTCGATGCTCTCTTCATCGTTTGCAGGTGGTGCAGGACTCAATCTCACGCGACCCGACAACACGCAAATCGCGGCACAGCTAAACGCCGCGCTTTCGCGCGCGGAAAGCGGCGCATATGTGGGACTGCGGACGCAAACGATCCAACTACTACGCGACGGTATGTACCGACTCTGTGAGGGGTACGCGGCAGGCGCACTTAACGGGAAAGAGTTTAAGGATTTGCAGCGTCGCTACCAGAGCGTCATGCTTGCGCTCCTTTCGATTGAGCAAATCACCGGCGCCATTGCACCGCGGCCTGTTGTGATCTCTGGCGGCGCTGGTGCGATGACCGGTGATTCACTGCAAGCAGTGCAAGAAAAGTACGCTGAGGCCATTGAAAAGAATGTGTCTCTTGAATCGGATGCTGCCAAGAAGAAAGCAGATGTCACAGCGAAGAAACAAGCAGTCGCGGATGCAGAAAAAAAGATCAAGGATTGCGCAGTTCCGTGCGCCACGCTAACCGATCTTGAAGGCGAGAAAGAGAAAGCGAAAACCGCGCTTGTGACTGCCGAGCAAGCGTCTGTAAAAGCGGACGAGGCAGTGAAGCTACAAAAAGCGTATGTTGCGCAGCTTGAGGTCGCTGTTCAGAAGGCTGGTCAAACGCTCAAAACGCTCGCGTCCGGTGGTGTGCCTTCCGCGACGTTTGACCCGACAGAAACCAACCGAGCGGTAATGTCCTCTGCTGCGGCAACCGCGATCGCGGACACCGCAAGAAGAATTGTCGCGATCACACAAATTGGTGGATTCGGGCTGGAATCGTGCTGGAATTCTGAGAATGAGATAACGAGTGTTGAGATTGGGGCGGGCGCAAAAACTAACGCTAACTCTAATGCTAATGACGGCTCAAAAAATAGCGGTAAAACGAACACGCGAACAGCTGAAAACGAATCTCTCCGAGCCGCATTTTGCTCGGCTTTGGTCAAGGGCTTGATCGCTGCGATTCTGCCGTCGATCGCGTCAACCGATACGTTGACCAGTGCTCAAAGCGAGGATCAGTCGGCCGCCGCAAAGGATGGTTCTGATGGTAAGGGGACGAATCCAAGTCGGTCTGGAGTAAAGGGTGCAGGGCGCGGGCTCTTTGAGTTGTCTAGCCCCTTCAAGATAGCTGACCGAATATTTGAGGAGTTAGACAAAGACATTCGCGAATCCAAGAAGCAACCTAGTTCGACGGCACCGCCGAAACCGTGAGAGTGTTGTCAGATATCCTGTGCATCCACAGAGAGGTAGACGCGAGCAAATCAAATCGAGAGCGCGTATGCGCGAGCGATCCCGCGAAGCGATTCGTGACGAATCGTAGGGTGCGTTCCTAACGCACCACAGTGATACCAAACATCGTGGATTGAAGAAATGCGTGTCGCGCGGAGGGACGCTTCGCGTCTGCACGAGGTGCGTTAGGAACGCACCCTACGTCGGATGTTCACAGTTATGTCGAAGCGCCTTAAGCGTTACCTGCGCGTTTCGGTTTGCGGAGATTGCAAGATGACTCGAAGATCAGTAATCGCGGCATTTATGGTCGAAAGATTTGCATCAATAGGCAAATTTGGCGCTACTTGCGATTTTTTTGAGGCGATTGCCGAAGTTTGCTCTTCGATTCGCTGCAACTGATTCGCAATCAAGCGTTGATCCGTTTTCGTTGGATCGCCGCCAACCTGCGTCGTCACTTGCGAAGACGCAGGTTGTTTTGGCGGTGTCACGACCTGCTGCCACACCACTTGAGCAGCAAAAACTACAACGATTGCGATAACACTCCACATGGTTCGAGACTGCCCGTTGGAATTGCTTTGGGTCTCAACCAGATTGCGATAGACGGTCTCAATGTTCTGTTGAATCTCGCGGCGAAGTTGTTCTGACGTGCGATTAAAGTCAGGTCGATTATTTTGTTGTTGCATCGACTACCTCTGCCGTTATTGTTTTCGGAGCGCTCGGTTGTCCAAGTGATGTCATTGCAAACTGTAATTTCTTTGCTTGCTCAGATGCATCAGAGAGTTGTCGTAGCCCTTCCGTTAGCCCTCGGCGTTCAGCAAGACCACGCGCGAGTTCAAGCCCTTCCGTAGTGGCTTTTTGTTCTCGGGCCAGCACATGCATTTGCTCATCGGCGAGAAGCTGCGTGGCTATTGCGTGCCCGCTTTGCTCAAGTTCTTCGTTGACCGTAGCTAGTACAGCTACCAGGCCGTCATTGTGCGTTTTGTATCTTTGTATCAATCGCTCTTTGCTTGCATGGTCGGGAACTAACTCTATCGCTGCAAGTAACTCATTGAGACTCGATGCTGTCCCCTTTGCCGCAGAGCGCGCCACCTTGCTTAGTCTGTTCATCGTGTTGAGTTCATCCTCGACACGCCCGAGCCTTTCAAGCCCAAGAAACTGAGATTTCAGGGCATCAATCTCTGTCAATAGTCTCTTATGCGTGTCCCGCTGCTTACGGGTTGCGACCCAATATGCGACAAGCGCAGGCAAGAGCACCAAAACCGTTCTCGCTGCAATTATGAGCAACGGAGATTCACGCGCAAGCGCTTCGGGCAGCCGGTCGAGAGAAATCCACCCAAGCGCGCTTGCCACAGCGCCGAAAATTACAACAAGATACCCTCCGATATCATGTTTCTGAACTGCCATTTTCGTCCCTCGTGATACTGATTTTTTTGTATGAGTCGCGTCAGTGCGCTTTACGGAATCGAAGAAGTATCTATTGCATCACTCCCAACTCAACGCCCCACCCGTCTGATACTCAATCACGCGAGTCTCAAAAAAGTTCTTCTCTTTCTTAAGATCCATCACCTCGCTCATCCAAGGAAACGGGTTCTCCGCCTTCTCAAACAACTGATCAAGCCCAATCTGCTGGCAACGGCGATTCGCAATAAAGCGCAAATACTCTTTGAACATCGGTGCGTTTAGGCCGAGCACACCACGTGGCATGGTGTCTTCGGCGTACGCGTATTCGAGTTCGACGCCGCGCTTCATGAGGCTCTTGATTTCGGTTTTGAAATCTTCGGTCCAGAGGTGCGGATTTTCCATCTTGATCGTGTTGACCAAGTCGATGCCGAAGTTGCAGTGCATCGATTCATCGCGCAGGATGTATTGATATTGCTCGGCGGCGCCGGTCATTTTGTTTTGACGACCGAGCGCCAAGATTTGCACGAAACCGACATAGAAGAAGAGGCCTTCCATGATGCAGCTGAACACGATCAGGCTTTTCAGGAGCGCTTGATCGGCCTCTAAGGTGCCGGTTTTGAAATTCGGATCGGTGAGCGTTTGGATGAACGGAATCAGGAAATCATCCTTGTCGCGGATGCATTTGATTTCGTTGTACGCATTGAAAATTTCGGCTTCGTCGAGGCCGAGCGATTGCACGATGTATTGATAGGCGTGGGTGTGGATTGCTTCTTCAAACGCTTGGCGCAGCAGATATTGGCGGCACTCTGGCGCGGTGATGTGGCGATAGGTGCCGAGCACGATGTTGTTCGCGGCCAAGCTATCGGCGGTAACGAAGAAACCCAAGTTGCGCTTGATGATGAGGCGCTCGTCTTCAGTTAAACCATCGGCGCGTTTCCAAAGTTCGATGTCGCGCTGCATGTTGATCTCTTGCGGCATCCAGTGGTTCGCGCAACCGGCGAGGTATTTGTCCCACGCCCAGTTGTATTTGAACGGCACCAATTGATTGACGTCGGCGCCGCCATTGATGACGCGCTTGTCTTCCGCGCGCACGCGACCGGTGTGCGCGCGCATTTGCGCGGCGAGGTCGTTCACGGGCGTGCCTTGCTCGTTCATTTGCGCATGGTAATCCGCAACGTGCGACGCGGTGGGTGCAGGTGCGGGCTTCGCTGTGGATTGAACGGGGGTGGCGACAATGTCATCATCGAAATTCAGCATGCTTTTGACTTCCTAACTCAGCAATAACGTAAGCGGGTGGGCTCTAATGTTTGGTTCGCGAAACGCGGGCGACTGTTTATTGCAGACGTTCGAGCTTCGAATACAAATAGGTGGGCGAGATATCGATGCCGCCGCGCTCCCAGGTCAGCGTTGCAAGCGCGTCGTCATAGGCGAGCTCGGCAAAGGTGGCCAGATTGCGCAGGGGCTTCAAATCGTCACCCCATAAATCGTCGGAGAAATCGACAATACCTTCGCGACCATCGGCGAACTGAAGCCAGAAGCGATAGTCGCCCACGTGGCGCGCATCGCGAAGCTCTGGTCGTAGTTCGGTAGCGGTCGACAAAGCCTTGTCTTTCCTTCGAAAAAGTTTTTTTCGCAGCGCGCTTGATGAGGACGTCGATCAATCCGTGCGATTTGTGTATCGAAACAGATCGGATGCCGAAGCGGCGGTTTAGTTAAACCTGCTTCGTTTAAGTCCTTGCAAACGCGCTCCGAAAAACCGCCGAACGCGAGAGACAAGCTCTGCACGCCCGGCGGCAGTGTTCGCGCGGGTGGGAACCCTTAGCAGCTTCTTCTGCGCTGTAGGTCGCAGCGATCTTCCGGTTAGAGAAGTTTGTTGCGACGCTTGCGCTTCGGAGGCTTCTGTGGTTGCGGGTTCAACACGGGGGGCTTTGGGTCCCCTGTGTAGCCGAGTATCGAAGCGTTGTGAACACAATCTTTGAGTGTCACATAGCCTTGCGACGATGCAGCAATGGTATTGCCGTTCGACGCTTGGACACGCCAGCGATGCTTCGCCGCTTTATCTTGGTAGAACTCCCACTTACGTTCTTTTGTGGCCACTGGATCACCTCCTTTCCTTAAGGTACACACACTCGATTTCAAAGGTGTGCAACATATCCTCTCGCAACGCGCGCGAACACGTCACGCGAGGGGCTTTGCAGCTACAACGGCGTCCCGTTCGCTCCGGGAGGCTTGCGTTTTTTTCTACGCGCAATGCGCGGGAGAGAAAAACGCTTCGCCACACTGTTGTTACTGCGGTCAACGCTCTGCATATCGACTAGCAAAACGTTCACCCCAATCCTCTCGCGCAATTAAGCACGAGAGGCGGTTACTCGGGCGCTTAGAGCGGCGGAATGCGCAGCTTCTGACCCGGATAGATTTTGTCGGGATGCGAGAGCATCGGTTTGTTCGCTTCGAAGATCACGGGATACTTATTCGCGTCGCCGTAGAACTTCTTGGCAATGGCCGAGAGCGTGTCGCCGCGCACGACGTCGTGATACTGCGCTTCCGGTTCACTTTGATCGACCGACATGTTGTCATTGACGTTGACCACGCCCGATACGTTGCCGCAACAGAGAATGGCTTTCTCTTTGGTTTCCTGATCTGCCGCCACGCCGAACACGTTAACAGTGCCGGAGACCGCGTCGAAGGTGACCGTGAGCCCGGTGATCTCCAAACCTTGCGCTTCGATGTAGGACTGGATCGCGTCGCCTGCTTGGCGATTGGCGGCATCAAGGCGCTCTTTCGCTGCGGCGTCATCGGAGGCTTGCGCTGCGGCTGCGGCCTGTTCCGCGTCTTTGCTGCCGAAGAGTTTCTCGCCGGCCTCTTTGATGAAACTGAAAAAACCCATGTCGTTCTCCTTGCTAAATTGTTACGACCTTTGATCGAATCGCCCTAGAAATCTGGCGTTCTCTCTTGATTATGGCGCAATTCGTCATATTATGCACGCACCCCGCGAAAAATAGGATTTTGAGCGGGGGCGGCATTGCACGAGTTTCGTTTGTGTTGCGAATCTGCGTGCGCACACATCTCTATCGACGGGCTTCGCAATCCGGATTGCGGCTTCGACCGGCACTGCGTGCCTTAACTTTCGCTGTGAGAAAGTTAGTCTTCACCGTAACCAAGACCGCGCTACGTGTCACTGACACGCCTCGCAATCTGGGTTATCGATCGAACAAAACTTCATGTCGGTCGCAGGTAGCTCGGCCGCAGCAATCGCCGGGTTGGCGGGCACGACCGCAGGTGCCGCCATTGCCGGCGCCGCTTTTGCTGCCGCCATGCTCATGCCGCCTGACGAGACCGCATTGAGTTCGCCGCCCTTACCAGTCGATTTCTCTGCACTCGTTGCGGCCATCGTGCGCAAGTAATACGTGGTTTTGAGGCCGCGCTTCCATGCGAGCTTGTAGGTCTCATCGAGCTTCTTGCCCGAGGCACCTGCCATGTAGATGTTGAGCGATTGCGCTTGATCGATCCACTTCTGGCGACGCGCGGCGGCTTCAACGAGCCAGGTCGCGTCCATCTCGAACGCCGTCGCGTAATTGGCTTTCAAATCGTCGGGAATGCGATCGATTTTGGCGAGCGCACCGTCGAAATATTTGAGATCGGAAATCATCACTTCGTCCCACAAACCGCGCGCTTTCAGATCGTCAACGAGATGCTCATTGATGACGGTGAATTCGCCCGAGAGATTCGATTTGACGAACAGGTTTTCGTAATTCGGCTCGATACAAGCAGACACGCCAATGATGTTCGAAATCGTCGCGGTCGGTGCGATCGCGACACAGTTCGAGTTACGCATGCCGTGCACTTTGATGCGATCGCGCAGCGTGTCCCAATCCATCGACATCGATTGATCGACTTCAACGTAACCACCGCGCTCTTCGGCGAGCAATTTCAACGAATCGAGCGGCAGAATGCCACGATCCCAGAGCGAGCCTTTGTACGA
>JBOFBL010000353.1:0-1782 GCA_051645545.1 Casimicrobium sp.
TTGTGCGAATGATTGAGCGAGTGCGTGCGAAGTACGGGAAAAAGTTCGAGAGCTATCTCGCTGCGCCGAGTTCCGTTTCGACACTTGTGAAGGCGCGTCGCGAGATGCAAGACATGCTCGATGCGATGTATCGAATCGATGAAGAAGTTGCGCGACAGCAGGCCGAAGCGATGCAGGATCCGATGCTCGAAGTGCCGCAAAAATTAGCAACGCCCGAAGAACAAAAAATTGCCAAAAATGGCCCCGAAAATGCTGCCTAAAAATTAGGCAAAACCGCATTTTTTCAGTTTCGGCTTTTTCGTCTATCGCCCAGTAGTATTGGGTCGACAGAGCTGGAAACATGTAATTGAAAACTACAAAAACTGCTTTAATGCCCAATAAAATGGTGCCGTAAAGACTTTTTATGTTGATAATTTTTGTAAAAAAACAACACTTTTTTAAGCGAAATCGGCTGTTTTCATCGATCTGCGGGAGTGCATGCGCGCGCAGATCGGTCGACGCAAACGTGCGACTTTGCGCGTGACACCCTGATTGCTCGGGGGCGACCGCTGTGCGGTCGTGGAGCGCACACGCAATGTGAGCATGCCGACTACCATGTCGCGCGAAACGGGTAAACCCGCAAAAACTAATGTAAGCATGCTTTCGTGACGAGCGACGTTCGATAATGACGCTGCCTTGATTTGGTCGTCGCGCATTTCTGCGACGCAAAAAAACCATGTACGACTTCGATACCCTCTCGCTGCACGCTGGCGCACGCCCCGACCCGACCACGGGCGCGCGTGCGACGCCGATTTACCAATCCACGTCGTTCGTCTTTGAAGATGCCGATCACGCCGCCGCGCTTTTCAATATGGAGCGGGCGGGTCATGTGTATTCGCGGCTTTCGAATCCGACCAATGCGGTGCTTGAAGAACGCGTCGCGGCGCTTGAAGGGGGCATCGGTGCGATCTCGGTCGCTTCCGGTCAGGCGGCGCTTCATCTCGCGATTTGCACGTTGATGGGGGCGGGCGGGCATATCGTTGCGAGTCGCGCGCTTTACGGCGGTTCGCACAATCTGCTCGACTACACCTTGCCTCGTTTTGGAATTGAGACGACGTTTGTCGATCCCGGTAATCTCGACGGTTGGCGCAGCGCGATTCGCCCGAACACGCGACTGCTATTCGGTGAAACACTCGGCAATCCCGGCAATCTTTTGATTGATATCGAAGCGGTCGCAGCGATTGCGCACGACGCTGGTTTACCGCTAATGCTCGATTCGACGCTCACCACGCCTTATTTGATTCGCCCGTTCGAACACGGCGCAGACATCCTGTTTCATTCGGCGACGAAGTTTCTCTCGGGGCATGGCACGGTGATCGGTGGCGTGCTCGTCGACAGCGGTCGTTTCGATTGGTTAAGTGAAAAAGCGAAAGAGAAATTTCCAACGCTTACTACGCCGTACAAAGGTTTTCACGACATGGTGTTCGCGGAAGAGTCCTCGACCGCCGCGTTTCTATTGCGTTGTCGTCGCGAAGGCTTGCGCGACTTTGGCGCGTGCATGTCGCCGATGAACGCTTGGCAGATTCTGCAGGGCATCGAAACGCTGCCAGTGCGAATGGATCGGCATATTGCAAACGCGCGCGCGGTGATCGAGTTCTTGCAATCGCATCCGTTTGTGAATGCGATTCATCATCCCGATGTGACGACCCATCGCGACCACGAACTCGCGAAGAAGTACTTTCCGAAAGGATCGAGCGCTGTGTTCTCTTTTGACATCAAAGGCACGCGTGCACAAGGTCGCGC
>JBOFBL010000354.1:0-1130 GCA_051645545.1 Casimicrobium sp.
GCAATATCTTGTTTAGCACTCTTGGGCGATTGATCGCCACAACCGGCCACGACCAACAGGAACATCGACAGGATCGCTGTCAATCCGGTTCGCGCGACCCCGGTGCAGCGCGTGAGGAATTTGTAGTTCATGACGAAGCGCCGCCTTGTGAACGGCTACAGTCTAAAAGCCGACGATTCTACGGCGTTGCGCTTGGTCTTCTAGATGAGTGAAACGCAGTGGGACAAATGCTCAGCGCCCAGTTAAATCGGGGGATACGACGGGTTTCCGCTCAAATCGGGTCAGTTGTGGAGCCAAACCAATCAAAAGCATTCCGCCCAGAGTGATCCAGTCAGGGATATTGCCAAACACGAGCCAACCGATCGCCACCGACCAGAGCAATTGCAAATACATCCACGGCGCAAGCGTGGACGCGGGCGCGAGCGTATACGCTCGAATGAGCAGCAAATGCCCGAGCGCGCCGAGCACACCCACACTCAAAAACACCAATCGCGTCATGAGACTCGCGCCCGCAACCCAACTGCTATCCCACCAAAACGGAATCGCCGCCGTCATCACGATGGTGCCCACGAGCCCGGAATACATGAGTTGCGTGCTCACCCGCTCGGTGCCGCCTCGCGAGGATGAGGCGCGAGTAAGCGTTTGGTACCCCGCGTTGCAAAACGCGGCTGCTATCACGAGCAGCACACCGATCAACGCGAGATTCGCACTCGGGCGAATGACGATCAATACGCCGAAGAATCCAAGCGTGATTGCAAAGAGCGTCCAGCGCCCCGGCCGCTCGTGCAGCAGCCATGCTGCGAGCGCTGTCGTGATAATCGGTGTCAGAAAGAAAAGTGCGGTCGCCTCTCCGAGCGGCAAATGTTTGAGCGCCGCAAAGTAGAGCAAGGTGACAGTCACCATCAACACGCCGCGCGCCCATTGAATCGAAGCTCGTTGCGGATGAAAGATTCGCTTGCCCTCTTTCGGGAAAAACAAAATGAGCACGACGAGAAAGTGGCCCACATAGCGCGACCAGGTGCTCGCCGCCACGGGCACGCCCGCTTGCCCTAAGTATTTGCCGCTCGCATCGAGGCAAATCAAAATCATGAGCGCGCAGGTCATCAAGATCACGGCGCGGCGGTGTCGCT
>JBOFBL010000355.1:0-6494 GCA_051645545.1 Casimicrobium sp.
CAACGACAGGTCGTTTCGCGCGCCAGCGCGCTCCCACAGTTAGGTGCTTCCACTTGGTTCGACAGAGCGCTAAACACTACAACGCTCGCCGCCATCAACTGTTCAGTGATAGACCAATGAGGCGTATAACTTGCATGCACTAGGCGTGCCACACGAACGCCAATATCATTCATTCAACTATGCCAACGCTCGCCGAAATCAATCGCCTCGATGCCGCTCAGTTTTCCAAGCTATTCGGCGCGGTGTACGAGCATTCGCCTTGGATTGCCAAGCGCGCGTTCGCGCTGAAGCCCGCGGACGGGTTTGCGTCGCGCGCACAGGTGCATGCGGCGCTGGTGGCGACGGTGCAGTCGGCGTCCGACGCGGAAAAAGTGGCGCTACTCAATGTGCATCCTGAGCTTGCGGGTAAAGAGGCGGCGGCTGGTAGCTTGACTGCGGCGTCTACGTCTGAGCAGGCGAGCGCAGGGTTGACTTCGATGACGGCGGCGGATGTGGCGCAGCTTCGCAAACTGAATGCGGCGTATCGCGAGAAGTTTGGTTTTCCGTTCATCATCGCCGTGCGCAACAACACGCAAAGCGCGATCTTCGGTGCGGTGAAATCGCGGCTCGCAAATTCGCGCGAAATGGAGCTGAACAATTGCTTAATGCAAGTGGGTGAGATTGCGCGGTTGCGATTGCTGGATTTGATTGAGGATTGAGGATGGGAAAACTCTCCACACACGTACTCGATACGATGCACGGCAGCCCGGCGGCGGGTGTTGCGATTGAGCTTTACGCGATGGATGAAGCCTCGCCGCGATTGCTCGCTAAAGCGATCACAAATGCTGATGGCCGCACCGATGCGCCGCTTCTGAAAGACGCTGAGGTGAAGCGCGGGAAGTATCGATTGGTGTTTCACGCGGGTGATTACTTTCGCAAGCGCGGCGTTGCGCTGCCCGAGCCGCCGTTTGTCGATGTGGTGACGATCGATTTCGGAATCGCGGAAGAGGGCGGCAGTTATCACGTACCACTCGTGTGTTCGCCGTGGACTTACTCTACATACAGGGGCAGCTAGCGCTGCCGAGCACGAAAGACGAATGACCAATGACGAGTGACGAAATCGTGCGCCGCGTGACTTGCCCAAACTACATGTCACGTATGCGATCCATGTTTGAACGAAACGCAAACGCTCGCAAAGCTTTGCGTCATTCGTCATTCGTCATTCGTCCTTGACCTGCATATGGACGCATACATCCTCGACTGGATCAACCTCCTCCTTCGCTGGCTGCACGTGATCGTCGGCATCGCGTGGATTGGCGCTTCGTTTTACTTCGTATGGCTCGACAACTCGCTCGTGAAGCCAACCGATCCCGCGCTCAAAGACAAGGGCGTCGACGGCGAACTCTGGGCGGTGCATGGCGGCGGTTTTTACAACCCGCAGAAATACATGGTCGCGCCGAAAGCCTTGCCCGAGCATTTGCATTGGTTTTATTGGGAGAGTTATTGGACGTGGATGAGCGGCTTTGCGCTCTTCGTGACGCTCTATCTCTTCAATGCGCAAACGTTTTTGATCGACAAGAATGTGTACGCCTGGGGTTCATCGGGCGCGGCGATTGCAGCATCGCTTGTCTATCTCGTGATGGGTTGGATCGTGTACGACGCGATCTGCCGACTCTTTGGGCAGAAGAAAAACGGCGACATGATCGTCGGCGTGCTCGTGTTCCTCTACGTGATCGCCGCGACTTACATTGCATGCCACTTCTTCGCGGGACGCGCTGCGTTCTTGCTCACGGGTGCGATGCTCGCGACCGCGATGAGCGCGAACGTGTTGATGGTCATCATTCCCGGTCAGAAGAAAACGATCGCCGCGATGAAGGCGGCGCAGCCGCCTGATCCCGCGCATCCGATGCGCGCGAAGCAACGCAGCGTACACAACACGTATTTCACGCTGCCCGTGCTCTTCGCGATGCTCTCGAATCACTACAGCTTCGCCTACAACGCGAAACACAATTGGCTCGTGCTCGTGCTCATCATGCTCGCAGGCGCGCTGATCCGCCAATTCTTCGTGGTGAAACACAAAGGGCGTTGGGACTACAAGTATTGGGCGATGGCCTCCGCAATCTTGATCGGTGTTGCAATCTGGCTCGCGCCTGCGCCAACGAAACCCATTGCCGCATCATTCAAAGCGCCGACTTACGCCGAAATCAAACCGATCATCGAAGCGCGCTGCGCGATGTGCCACAACGCGCAAGTGCAAATGAAAAACGTCGCGCTACACACGCCCGAACTGCTCGCACAACACGCGCAGAACGTCTATCAGCAAGTCGTCGTCACCCGTGCGATGCCGATGAATAACAGCACACAGATTACCGAAGAAGAACGTGCGCAACTCGCGGCGTGGTTCAAGGCGGGCGCGAAGACGCAGTGACTCCCTCTCCCGCAGCGCGGGAGAGGGTTGGGGTGAGGGCGGTGGCTACGGAGTCCAATCGATCGCCCTCACCCGCCCTGTCGGGCACCCTCTCCCGCGCTACGGGAGAGGGATGCGTAGCGCTCACACCGGAGCGCGAAAAAACGCTCAGAGGTCATGCAGCAATACTGGATTTCGCGCAAATTTATCGGGCAAGGATATAAATTCTGAAACTTATCAATAAGTAAGAAAAACTTGCTTATCACCCAATAATTTTGGGCGATGGCTTGCATTGCTCGAATGCTATCGAAACACCACCGTGCGATGCCCATTCAACAGCACCCGATGCTCCGCATGCCATTTCACCGCGCGTGAAAGTGCTGTGCATTCCACGTCGCGTCCCGCGTTGGTGAGCGCGTCCACGCTCATCGCGTGATCGACGCGCGCGACTTCTTGTTCGATGATCGGGCCTTCGTCGAGATCGTCGGTGACGTAATGCGCGGTCGCGCCAATGAGCTTCACGCCGCGCGCGTGGGCTTGGTGATACGGCTTTGCGCCCTTGAAGCTCGGTAAAAACGAATGATGAATATTGATCGCACGACCCGAGAGATCGTGCGACAGCTCAGGCGAGAGCACCTGCATGTAGCGCGCGAGCACGACGAGTTCGATTTGCTTCTCCGAAATCACTTCGCGAATTTTTGCTTCCTGCTGCGGCTTCGTCTCCGCCGTGATCGGGAAGTGAAAGAACGGAATGTTGTAGCTCGCCGCGAGCTGGTAGTAATCCATGTGATTGGAGACGATCGCGGGAATTTCGATCGGCAGTAAGCCGCTTTTCCAACGGAACAGTAAATCGTTTAAGCAATGCCCTTGTTTCGACACCATGAGCAAGGTGCGCACGCGATGCGAAGCGTCGAAGATCGAAGCGTCGAACGTCCACTCGCTCGCAATCGGTGCGAACGCGGTTTGCAATGCGCGAGCGTTTGTGTTCTCCGCCTCGAACTGAACGCGCATGAAGAAGCGATTGTTCGACGTGTCGTCGAACTGCGCGGCCTCCAAAATGTTCGCGCCGTGCTCCAACAAGAAACCAGTAACGCGATGCACGATGCCGGGGCGATCATTACAGGAGAGGGTGAGGACGTATTGGGGTTTCACACTTGACCTAGGAGATGCTGAGCCGTTCTTGCTTATTGCGTCATTCCGGCGAAGGCCGGAATCTATGTTTCGCAAGAAAGGTTCAAGTTTTACACAACACCTTATGCGCTGATGGATCCCGGCCTGCGCCGGGATGACGCAGTGCGTTGTGCGACGAGCGGGCCGAATGTCGCCAAGAAAAACCGTCGATTAAACGATGTTCGGTCGCCTTAAGAGTTTCCACCGCGCGTACGCAGAAGTCGTCTTCGCATCTGTGATGCGATTGTCGCGAATCATCTGCTCGATCTCTTCGGGCGTAGCCGCGAACACTTCGAGGAACTCGTCTTGATCGAGCATCGCGTCGCCTTGCACGAGGCCGTTCGCGTGAAACACGTGAATCACTTCGTCCGAATAACCAATCGCAAGATGAACATCGCCGAGCGTGTGCCATGATCGCGCCCAATAACCGGTTTCTTCTTTGAGTTCGCGCTGCGCGCACACGAGTGGGTTTTCTTTCGGATCGAGTTTTCCCGCAGGAAATTCGATCATCACGCGTCCGGTTGGATAGCGAAACTGTCGTTCGAGCAACAATCGCCCGTCTTCGAATTCAGCGACGATACAAGTCGCGCCAGGATGCTTCACATACTCACGTGATGCGAGATGACCATTCGGCAAACGCACTTGATCACGCATCACGTGTAGTAGTTTTCCTTTGAAAACTTCTTCACTCGAAACCAGAGTCTCGACGAGATGCTCATCGTCGTGATTGTCTTTCGCGTTCAAATCCAATCCTTCGCCCGCAAAAAATCGCGCATAAAAACTTCTTCCTTTGAACCCGCTTCCGGCGTGCGCATGTAATCCCATTTCACGAGCGGCGGCATGCTCATGAGAATTGCTTCGGTGCGACCGTTTGATTGCAGACCGAACAAGGTGCCGCGATCCCACACAAGATTGAATTCGACGTAGCGCCCGCGACGATAGAGTTGCCAATCGCGTTCGCGCTCGCCGTAAGGTGTGTCTTTACGGCGCTCAAGAATCGGCGCGTAACCCGCAATGAAGTGCTCGCCGACTGAGCGCATCAGCGCGAACGATTGAGAAAAACCGAGCTCCGTGAAGTCATCGAAAAAAGTGCCACCGATGCCGCGCGGTTCGTTGCGGTGTTTCAAGAAGAAATACTTGTCGCAATGCGCTTTGAAGCGCGGATAAAACTCAGCGCCGAACGATTCGACGGATGCTTTCGCGGTGCGATGCCAATGAATCGCGTCTTCTTCAAAACCGTAGTAGGGCGTCAAATCCATTCCACCGCCAAACCACCAGATTGCTGCATCGCCCTGACGATCCAGAGCTTTGTTGCCTTCGTCGGCGGCTCCGCGCCTAGCGCTTAAGCTATGTCTTGTCGCCGCCGACTCGGCGTCGCGCTCTGAATCGTCATTGCGGGCAGCAATCGAATCTCCCTTGAAGCGCGGATAGGCTACGAAGAAACGCACGTTCATGTGCGTCGTTGGGGCGTACGGATTCCGCGGATGAATCACGAGCGACACGCCCATTGCTTCCCACGGTGCGCCTTCAAGTTCAGGTCGCGTTGCAGTCGCCGATTTCGGCATCGCCACGCCTTTGACATGCGAAAAATTCACGCCGCCGCGTTCGATGACTGTCCCGTTCTCGATCAGTCGCGAGATACCGCCGCCGCCTTCGGGTCGCTGCCATTCATCGCGAAGAAATGCGCCGCTGTCGATTCGTTCTAGCGAGGCGACGACGTCCGATTGAAGCTGTATGAGAAAGTCACGAACACTCGCGATCTCGTTTTCGCCAATCCCTTGCGCGCTATTGGAGGACGAGTGATTCATGCGCTTATCTTTTTGACGCAGATTACGCAGATTTTCCGCAGATTACCGCTGATTACTTTTGGCGCAATAGAGAAATCTGCGTTCATCAGCGTGAAATCTGCGTAATCTGCGTCCAAAAAATCAACGCTTCACAGCGCGCCAACCGATATCACGACGCATTTGCGAACCATCGAAGTGAATTCGATCCGCGACTTCGTAAGCGCGTTTCTGCGCAAGTACGATCTTGTCGGCGAGTGCAGTGACGCCAAGCACACGACCGCCATTGGCAACCATATTGCCATCCGCGAACGCGGTACCCGCGTGAAAGACCTTCGCGTCTTCCATATCTTCCGTCGGTAAGCCGGAGATCGGATCGCCTTTGCGCGGCGAATCGGGATAGCCGTGTGAGGCCATCACGACGCAGAGCGCAACGCGGCGATCCCATTCGACTTCGACTTGATCGAGCGTGCCGTCGATGCCGTGTTCAACTAAACCAACGAGATCGCTCGTGAGACGCATCATGATCGGCTGCGCTTCTGGGTCACCGACTCGGCAATTGAATTCAACGACGCGTGGTGCACCGTGCTCGTCGATCATTACACCGGCGTAGAGAAACCCGGTAAACGGAAAACCGTCTTTTGCCATGCCCGTGACCGTCGGTCGAATGATCTCGCGCATGATGCGCGCGTTGACCTCGGGCGTGACCACGGGCGCGGGCGAATACGCGCCCATGCCACCGGTGTTCGGACCTTCATCGTTATCGCGCAAGCGCTTGTGATCTTGGCTTGTGGCCATCGGCAATATGTTTTTGCCATCGACCATCACGATGAAGCTTGCTTCTTCGCCGGTCATGAATTCTTCAATGACTACACGCGCGCCCGCGTCACCGAGTTTGTTGTCGGCGAGCATCGAATCGATTGCGGCGTGCGCCTCGTCAAGTGTCATGGCGACTACAACGCCTTTGCCTGCGGCGAGACCATCCGCCTTAATCACGATCGGCGCACCCGTGCGTTCGATGTGCGCATGCGCGAGGCGAGCGTCGGTGAATGTCATGTAATGTGCGGTTGGGATGCCGTGGCGTTTCATGAACGCCTTTGCGAAGTCTTTCGACCATTCGAGTTGCGCTGCGGCTTTCGTGGGGCCGAACACTT
>JBOFBL010000356.1:0-1207 GCA_051645545.1 Casimicrobium sp.
CTATGCGCTTTACCCGCACAAGACGGTCGCGGCCAACATGGGCTTTGCGCTGAAGATGAAGGGCGAGCGGACGGAAGATATCGCAGCGAAGGTCGGTCGCGCTGCCGAAATCCTTGGTCTCACTCCCTACCTTGACCGCTACCCGCGCGCCCTTTCCGGCGGCCAGCGGCAGCGGGTCGCAATGGGCCGGGCGATTGTGCGCGATCCGCAGGTGTTTCTTTTCGATGAGCCGCTGTCAAACCTCGACGCGAAACTTCGTGTCCAGATGCGTGCGGAAATTCGGGAACTACATCAGCGGCTGAAGACGACCACAGTCTATGTCACGCACGACCAGATCGAAGCCATGACCATGGCGGATCAAATCGTTGTCCTGAACAAGGGGAGGATCGAGCAAGTTGGAACGCCGCTCGAACTGTATGATCGCCCGGCAAACACCTTTGTCGCCGGCTTTATCGGTTCGCCTGCGATGAACTTGCTTAAAGGCACTGTGCAAGGCGGACATATCCAAACCCATGGCGCTTCGCTGTCGCTGCCCTATGGGTGTGCTGTTGGCGAAGGGCAAAACGTCACCTACGGCATCCGCCCCGAACACCTGACGATTGCCGCAACGGGCATTCAGGGGACGGTGGCCGTTGTGGAGCCCACAGGTTCCGAAACACACATCATCGTTCGGACCGCAGGCCAGGAAACAACGGTAGTCTCGCGCGAGCGTGTCAGCTTGCGCCCGGGTGAAGCGATTGCGCTGGCACCCAAGGCGGAGTCTGCACATGTCTTCGACACAGCGACGGGCGCTCGTCTTGGCTGAAGGGACCATACGCAGAAGGGTGTGATGGCCACCAGAGCTTTGATTTGGCGCGGCGCACAAAGCACTACGCACGGTTTGGGTCTTCTGCCGGGCACGCGGCCGTAGAGTCACGCACGATCAGGCGCGCCAGGAACTCCTGCGACACCAGGGGGGCATCGAAAGCAAGAACTGCGCGGACGGCGGTCTCCGCCATTTCGACAACGGGTTGCTGAACAGTCGTAAGGCGCGGCACGATGAGATTGGCGAGGGTAATATCATCGAATCCAACGACGGAAAGGTCCGTAGGTACGACCAGACCTAAGTCGCGTGCCGCACGGATTGCGCCGATGGCCTGCTGATCGCTTGCTGCCGCGATGGCGGTCACTCTCTGTCCTCTTGGTTTTTGAAGAAGTTCGCGCGCGA
>JBOFBL010000357.1:0-27380 GCA_051645545.1 Casimicrobium sp.
ACAGTCTTACCCTCAATATCGTGGTCATCCATGAGCCACACGAAACCGGCAACAATCGCCGCGGCCGCAGGCGATGGCAGGCCGTTGAAAAAGCGTTTGTCGATGATGCCGATTTGCACGTTGAACCGCGCGAGACGCAGCGCAGCGCAGGCGGCGTAGACAAATGCAACGGCCATTGCGAGGCGATTCGACGGCAGTGTTCGCAGCGACCATTCGTAGACGATCAACGCAGGCGCTGCACCAAACGACACCATGTCGGCCAAGCTATCAAGCTCCGCACCAAACGCGGTTTGCGTGCCGGTCATACGCGCAACGCGTCCGTCAAGGCTGTCCATAATCATCGCCGCGAAGATGAGCCCCGCCGCGACGTCGAAACGCAAGTTCATCGCTTGCACGATGCCGAAGAAACCGCAAAACAAACAGCCCAGCGTGAAAAGACTCGGCAGTGCAAACATGCCACGACGACGCAATTTGAGTTTTTGCGCAGCGCGTTTTTCGCGCAGCAAATCTTTGCCGTCGTCGAGCACTGCGAACGTGTCGTCGTCGGTGTTTCGCGGAGGTGTTGGGGCGTTTGACAAGCGTCGTTAAGTGCACCGCGCTCGGTTGCAGATTATTCGGATAACGCTTAGTGTATTCGGGAAACGCGCGATGTGTCTGCGCTTTGTCGAATTAGACCCAGCGCGAGCGCGCTGCGAGCGTGAGCGGCGTAAGCATGTCACCCTCTTTCTCGCGTTTGGCAACGAGCGTTTCCTTCGCTTTTCGAAGCGTTTCTTGCAGCTCAGGGCCGCGTTTTAGCGCCACCGACACCGACAAGGCGTCGACTAAGGTGAGTTGCGCGAGGCGGCCGACCATCGGCGAGTACACATCGGGATCTTCTTCGACATCGACTGCGAGTGCGATGTCTGCGAGCTTCGCGAGTTGCGAAGCCCGTGCGGTCACTGCGATCACGGTTGCGCCCGCGCGTTGCGCGAGTTCGCAGGTTTGAATCATGTCGCGCGTGCGACCTGTGCGCGAGATCGCAACGACCACATCTTCATTCGTGAGCAACGCCGCCGATTGCACTTGCCAATGCGGATCGTTGTACGCAACGGTATGCACGCCCATCAAGAAAAACTTGTGCTGCGCGTCCATCGCGACCACACCGGAGTTACCGACCCCGTAGAACTCGATTTTCTTCGCACGCGCGAGCGCCTCCGCTGCGCGCTCAAAGAGTTTCGGATCGACTTGGTTACGCATCGAAATGAGCGTTGCAATCGAGCGATCGAACACTTTCGCAATGACTTCGGCCGCACTGTCTTGCGGCGACACATCGGTGTGCACATAAGGCACGCCGGTCGCAAGGCTCTTCGCGAGCGCGACTTTGAACGCTTTGAACCCAGTGAACCCGAGCCCCTGACAGAAACGCGCGATGGTCGGATCAGTCACGCCGACCGCTTCCGCAAGCTCCGCAATCGCCATGTGCGCGACGCGATTGGGCTGCCCGAGCACGAAGCTCGCCACGCGTTGCTCGCTCGGTCGCAAATTCAGTCGCGCGGCGGTGATGCGCGATAAGAGCGCGTCGCCTTCGTGATTTTCTTCCTTGATTTCGACTACTTTGATCTTTGCCGGGCTTTTCATTGTGTTCCTCCAAAACCTATTCCGCTAGGTGAGCGCCGAGTCAATCGGCGAGCGGGATGCAGTGCAAGGCGTCGGTGAGCGACGTGTACTTTTGTACACGAGCTCGGCGACAACGCAGCAATGCGCCCGCGCAGCCATTGAATCGACGCTTACCTAAACGCCCATCTCTTCATGCCACGCCGTTCCCTCTTTCGCGGTCAAGCGACTCGCTGCAGGCGGTCCCCATGTCCCTGCTGTATAGCCAATCGGCGCCACGGGATCGTGCTTCCAGTGATCGAGCACCGGCTGCACCCAACGCCACGCAGCATCGGCTTCATCGTTACGCATAAAGAGCGTTGGGTTACCGCGCAACACATCGAGCAGCAAACGTTCGTACGCGTCTTGTCTGCGTTCGCGGAAAAAATCTTTGAAATCGAGATCGAGATGCACTTCACGTACGCGCATGCCGTCGCCAGGCGCTTTCGCCATCGTGTAAAGGCGCACGTTCTCATCCGGTTGTAAAGTGATCACCATGCGATTCGGCGTCAACGCACCGGGGAAAATCGAATGCGGCGGTGCTTTGAAGTTAATCACGACTTCAGCGCGACGCTCCGCCATGCGTTTACCTGTGCGCAAGAAAAATGGCACCCCGGCCCAGCGCCAGTTCGCAATCTCTGCTCGTAGCGCGACATAGGTTTCAGTGATCGAAGTCGTTGGCACGCCCTCTTCCGTGGCGTATGCAGGCACGGCTTGTCCCGCAAGCGTGCCACCGCGATATTGCCCGCGTACCACGTGTTCGCGCAAAGTCTCTTGTGTCCACGGCTTCAAACTGCGCACGACTTGCAATTTCTCATCACGCACCGCATCGGGATCAAGGCTCGACGGCGGTTCCATCGCGACGATGCATAGCAAGTTGAGCATATGGTTCTGCACCATGTCGCGGAACGCACCGGTGTTGTCGTAGAACTCGCCGCGCGTTTCGACGCCAACAGTTTCCGCAATCGTGATTTGCACGTCACGCACCCAGGTGCGATTCCAAAGCGGCTCGAGCAAAGTGTTACCGAAGCGAAGCGCGAGCAGGTTTTGCACCGTCTCTTTACCGAGGTAATGATCGATGCGATAGACCTGTTTTTCATCGAACGCTTTGAGCACGACTTCGTTGATCTCGCGCGAGCTTTGCAGGTCGCGGCCGAGCGGTTTTTCGAGCACGATGCGCGTCTCGGGTGTGTTGAGCCCGGCTGCTTTCAACCCATCGATGATTGCCGGGAAGAGCGACGGGCCGACCGAGAGGTAAAACACGGTTTGACTCGGCCGCTCGTCGAGCGAGCGCTTCATCTGCGCGTACTGTGCGTGGTTGTTTACATCGAGCGGAAAATACGTGAGCCGCGCGAGAAATTTCTCGAGCTTCTTTGGCTCGCATTTGTCCGGTACGAAGCGCTTCAATGCCTCGGTAACTTTTTGCCGGAATGCAGCATCATCCAATTGCTGACGTGCCGCCGCAATAATTCGACCGCTCGAATGCAAATTGCCATCGGTTTCTGCGAGGAACAATGCAGGGTAGAGTTTGCGCAGGGCGAGATCGCCGGTGCCGCCGAAAATGACTAGATCAAACGTTTCGTTCATGATTAAAAGAAAAGAATTCGACGTAATCGTAGCAGTGTTTTCAATGTTTTGTAGTAAAACCACAAGAAATTCGATCAAAAAACTAACCTAACGCCGAATCGCCAGTCTTAATTTGGGCAAGGAACGATTTAATGTCTATTTCAATATCAAGTTTTTTCGATTTCAGCGCCCAAAGAAATCAGGCGATGACTCGATATGCAGTAGGCGCAATTTTCGATTTCAGCAAGCAAGCGATATCGAACGACGAATTGCTGAGCTTTCGCACGACGCTAGCGCAGAAGAATGCGCACGACGCTTTTAAACGTCTTGCCGCAGGCGAGATCATGAATGTGACTGAAGGTCGCGCAGCTACGCACATGCGCGAACGCGACCTTGCAAAATCGTCGCGTCACGATGCGCTGCGGGTGATGGCCGAGCACATCGCGCGCAGTGGCATCGAAGCCATTGTGAACGTGGGCATTGGTGGTTCGGATTTAGGGTTACGACTCGCCGATGATGTGTTCCAGGCAGCGGGCATCAAGCAACGCGTGCAACTTCGTTTCTGCACCGGGCTCGACCCTGTGGAATGGCAACAGGCCATTGATGGACTCAGTCCAGCAACAACGGCATTCGTGCTCGCGTCGAAATCGTTCAGCACGCTGGAGACGCTCACCACAGGCGATCGCGCGAAGCACTGGTTGCTCTCCCATGCCGCAACGCACATGTACGCGGCGACCTCCTCGCCTGCGCGTGCTCGCGCATACGGCATCGCCGAGTCGAACATCGTCGCGTTCGATGAATCGGTCGGCGGTCGTTACTCGATTTGGTCGGCGGTGAATTTGCCGCTACGTGTGGCCTACGGAAACGCACCGGTCGATGCAATGCTCGCGGGTGCACACAGTGTCGATCAGTTGGTTTTGAGCGATCAGCAATTTGACACTTCCCCTTACATTTCTGCGTTTTCTCGTCAATTCAATAGAAATTCGATAAACATAACTAATAACGTTATCGTCCCGTATTCTTGGGCGTTTCGTAAGCTAGCTGAGTACCTGCAACAGCTTGTGATGGAAAGCAACGGCAAACGCGTTTCGACGAACGGTGCTGCGATTGCAACCGATCCGTGCAGCGCGATTTGGGGCACGGTTGGCACGGCAGCACAGCATGCTTATTTTCAATGGTTGCATCAACACCCCGTCGGCGCTGCGGTGGAAATCATCGCGGTAAAACCAAGTAACGACGTTGGTTCGAAAGCGCTTTTCGAAAACGCCGTTGCGCAGTCGCGTGCGCTAGCGTTCGGCTTCGAACCCGATGCAAACGACACGCTCGCCGGTCACAAGCACACCAAGGGTAATCGCCCCAACACGTTTATTGGCCTGCCCGACGTATCTCCGCGTTCTCTCGGCGCACTGCTCGCGCACTACGAAGCCAGCGTGTTTATTGAAGCGCTCTTAAACGACATCAATCCGTTTGATCAATACGGCGTGGAGTACGGCAAGTTGCTCGCGAAAGAAGTGGCCGCTGGCGGTGATACTTCGCGGTTCGATTCGTCAACCAAAGCGCTGATTGAGTGGGCAAAACTGTAGGAGCGGCTTTGCCGCGATTGGCGCATCGAAACCACGTTGAGTGATTGGAGACGCTGATCGCGGCAGAGCCGCTCCTACATGCAGAACCATCTCGGTTAAGCTTTGCGTCCTGGCGAAGCGTCGTCATTCGTCCTGATTTTGAATCCATGAACTCTCTCGATCAACTCAAACAATTCACCACTGTCGTCGCAGATACAGGCGACTTCAACTCGATGCGCGCGTATGCGCCGCGCGATGCGACCACTAATCCTTCATTGATCTTGAAGGCGGTGCAACAAGACGCGTACAAGCCGCTCTTCAATGAAACGATCGCCGCACACAAAGGCAAATCGACCGATGCAATCATCGATCAGGTGTTGATTCGATTCGGGTTAGAAATTTTGAACATCGTGCCGGGACGCGTTTCAACAGAGGTCGATGCACGACTTTCATTCGATACAAAAGCAACGATTGCCAAAGCACGCGAATTGATCGCGCTCTACGAAAAAGCGGGCATCGATCGCAAGCGCATCTTGATCAAAATTGCATCCACCTGGGAAGGTATCGAAGCCGCGAAAGTGCTGGAGAAAGACGGCATTCATTGCAATCTGACGCTCCTTTTCGCACCAGTGCAGGCCGCCGCCTGTGCCGAAGGCGGCATCACGCTGATTTCACCGTTCGTGGGTCGCATCCTCGACTGGTACAAGAAACGCGACGGCAAAGATTTTGCCCCCGAAGACGATCCCGGCGTGCAATCGGTGCGCTACATCTATAGCTACTTCAAAAACTACGGCTACAAAACCGAAGTCATGGGCGCGAGCTTCAGAGGCGTCGGCCAAGTGCTCGCACTCGCGGGTTGCGATCTGCTCACCATCTCGCCCGAGCTACTCAATCAATTGCAATCGATGAATGACCCGGTCGTGCGCAAGCTCGAACCAGTGAAAGTGACGCAAGACACGCTCATTAAATTACCAACCGACGAAGCGTCGTTTCGCTACGCACTCAACGCAGACGCGATGGCCACCGAGAAGCTTGCTGAAGGCATTCGTGCGTTTGCAGTAGACGCTGGGAAGCTCGATGCGCTAGTGGCAGCTGCTTGATCCTTAGGGCTTCGACAAAAAACACTTTATGCCGCTGGTGACTAGATTTCAATTCTGCTTGAATCGCTCGCTTGATCGGTTTCGAATAACCCAAGCCGTGCGCCAGATTGCGCATCGGCGGCTGGATCGACGAAAGGCGCTATTAGTTAGTCGCCGTCGCGTTACGCGTAACGGTTTGCGCGCCTCCGTTCGGCGACGTCGTATCGGTATAGCGCACTGTAATAGTGTGCACGCCCCCGCCCAGATTGATCGCACCGTTGTTGGGAACGGGTACATAAAACGTAGTGGTTGCGTTCCCTCCGGACAGAACGTAACCAGTCACGGGGCATTGCGATATGCCGTAAACACCTGGCGAAGTGCGTGGCAAGTTGAATGATTCTGTATCGGTCTGATTGGTGGTGTTTCGAGTGGCTGTAATACCGACCGTGATCGACGCGGCGGTAAGATCGGGATCGCGCACCTCGATCGTGCAAGGTACGGTCTGGCCAGCGGAGGAAAACGCGTACGGGAGCCCCGTATTGACACTAGAGAAATCCAGAGCGATGGTTGCCAAGGTAAATCCCGCCGTCACTTGCCCGCAACTCTGCGATACGTTTTGAGCCCCACCGCTTGGTGTCGTTGCATCGCTGTACTCAGCGCTGACAGTGCCGACGCTCGCGAAATTGAGCGCGCCATCACCTGTCGCACCGCGCTGCGCGCTGAGCGTCACATTGCTCGCGGTATACCGCCCGCCGCCTTGCGTGTCGAGACGAACCGTTTCACTATCGCCTAGCGAATTACGCAACGTAATATTTACAAACGCTGGATTCGTGAGCGCGAGATCGGGATCGACGAGGCTGATTTGTGCGGGGACACTTCGCGATGGGAATTGTCCCAAATCGCTAAGCGTTGAATTCACGGTACACGAGAGTTGCGCGGTTTGATAACCCGATGGCACACCGCCGCAATCGGCGTTCACACGTTGCGTCGCACCGACAACACCGGAGCGAGCATCGTTGTATTCGACTGACAAACTTGCCGCACCACCAAGTTCAAGCGTGCCGTTGCTCACGCCAGGTGCGAGACTTACTCCTGCGCGGACGGGCACCGAATTCGCGAGGAAGCGACCGAGGTTGCCGACAGCGCCGAGTGCAATCGTTTCGCTATCGCCACCGGCGCGCAGGATCACGTTCACCGATGGCAAGCCTGCGAGATCCGGATCGACAAGTTCGATTGAAATCGGGGCGTTAGTTGCTGCGCTGGCTGATGCGTTAGCAAGAGACACGAACGTCGCGTTGCCGCCGATGCGACACGCCATTTGCCCGATCACACCTGGGTCGCGGCGCACATCGCTAGCCGTAACGATTTGTTGCGCACGCGTCACAGCAATACATTGATCGGCGTAGCGCGCGGTGATCGTGATGTCGCCAATCAATTGCACCGTGCCATCATTGGGCACTGCCGATTGTTGTTCGGTAAGACGCTGCGCATTGATACGTCCGCGGAATTTGCCATCGGGCGTGAGCGCAGCGAGCGTCAAAAGTTCGCGGTCACCGCGAGTGGTGATGAGATCGGCTTGAATCGAGGGTACACCCGCGAGATCGGCGTCATCCACTTCAATGAAGAACGGATCGGCGTTCGCATTCGCGGGTGAAAGCAGACGCACAACCCCCGTCGAACACGGCGCAATCACTTGCGATTCGAACGGATTGTCACCCGTCACCGCGGAGATACGCCACAAATCGCCATCGCGCGACAAAAGCATCACCACGCGGCCTTCAATCAATTCTGGATTTAGATTGCGTGCATCGAAATAGCGTTTCTGAAATCGCGCTTGCAGCATCGCAACGTTCGGGCCAATCGTCCAGGTCTGATCGGTGAAAAGCAATCGTGGTCGTGTTTGCGATGTTGCGTCGCGACGCATCGCATCGAGCACCCGCGAATAGCCTGGCATCGATGGATCAATCTTCGCTTGAAAAAAACCCACATCGCCGCGCTCGTAAGCATCGATCAATGCTTGCAGTTGCACTTCGAGCAAGCCCCGATCAGCAGGCGTCGCCGGTTTCTCGGAGGTCTTTTCTGTAAGCGCTTTGGCGTCGGTTTCGCGTTCTTCCTTGCTGCCTGGTTTGGCAACTTGTGCAAAGGCGACGTTCGCGACGATCATTGCGATCGCGCAAACGCCTGCGGCCATGCATGCGAGCGCGAATTTGAGCTCTGCGCGTTGTGCATTTTCTGGTGTGTTGGTTTTCATTATTTTTCTCAGCCTGTTTAGAAGGTACCGACAATTGAAGCGCCCACACTGCGATCTTTGTACGCCTGCGGTTGCAGCGCAGACCAATTGCGGTTTTCGCGGCCGAACAGTTTGAAATTCCATTTCGGATTGATCGTCCAGGTGAGATCGAGTTGTCCGCCCTCTTGCTTGCCGATCGCGCCGCTCACTGGATCTTTCAAGTGTCCCAAATACGCTGACGCGTTTAAGAACCCCACGTTGATCCAGTTAAGCCCGAGCGAGAGCATGATGCGATCGTTCCAGCCTTTTGCGGCAGGCTGAAACGCGTTTGCCGAGTTTTCTTGCCACTGCTTCATGTAGGACACCATTGCATTTAGGGAGCGTTGTCCTGTTGAGTCGGCAAAACTCTTGCCCAAGTTCACTGTGGCACCGGTTGCTTTCGCTTCGTTCGGATTGGCGCCGAACGCCTCGTTGCGTGTTTCTGTGAGATTCACACTCGCGTTCCAACCGTCGCGCGTGTACGCGAAGTTGAGCGATGCGTTGTCGGTTTGTGTGCGCTGATCGAGTCCGATCTGTTCGGTCTTCGCACGCCCTAGCGTGAGCGATGTGTTGAAGCCGACAATCGCTGTTGGCGTGTAATTCATGCTGAGCGACGCCGATTCGCTATCAGTGATAACAACGGGCGGTTTTACGATCGCCGGAATCGGTGGATTGAATGGATCCGGTGGCAATTGCGGCGGCGGTGGCGGCGGCGGAATAATCGCAGTGCGACCGCTGGGCGTGTAGCGCGATTGGCGCGCATCGAGCGACGCGCTGAATTGAGTGCCCGCGCGCCAGACGAGATTACCAAAGGTCTCGCGCGTCCCCGGTGCGACCGTTGCAAGCGTTGCATAGTTCACGCCGATGTTGTGATGCCCGAAGCGAAGCGCAATCGGGTCGCCCTGCCACGATACATCGGCCATGATCGCGTCGTCGTTGAGTCGCGCACTGCCCTCTTCGTCGAAGCGCGATTTGCCGGCTTCGATGTTGAACGCGAATTTGTCGTATCGATACGCGGCGCCGATCGTGCTGCTCGCGCCTTTGGCTTTGTTGAGCGGATTCAAAATAAGCGGCGAGGTCGCCGTCGTCGTTGCTTGATCCGAAAAACTCTGTGCCGTTGCGTAGACGTCGAGCCCTTTCGCAAACGAACCCAACGAGGAAAATGCATCGGGCGCGCTCGCGAGTTTGATCGAGTAGGCTTCGCGTGGATAGGCGGTGCGAACGTCTTTCACGAACGCCGATTTCCAGTCTTCTACGAATAGCCCTGCGGCAAATGAACCAACGACCGGGCCAAAGTATTTCTGCGCCTGCAATCCGCGAATCGGCAATTGGGTGCCAAGCGTCGAATGCGCGACCGCGAGATCGCCTGCCGCGCCCACGAAGCCAGGTTGCGAGTAACCCACTTGCACTTTGTTGACGAGAAACTTGTGTCGCTGCGCGGTGATGTCGTTGGTTTGCATGAGCTGCGTTTGCGCCCAGGTCGTCACATCGCCCTCGGTGACGCGTTTGTAATCGCTGCCGATACTCAAGCGATGACGATTGCCACCGACGTTCGGATTGAGCACGAAGCCCCCGCTTTGCGTATTGCGATAAGCGTTGAGATCAATCGTGGTTGACCAAATCAATTGCGTGGGGCCGCCCGTGCTTTGCACGACTTGCGGCAACGGCATTTGCGTCACCTGACCGAATCGTGCGATGACCTCCTCGTCGGTCATCGCGTGAATACTTCCGCAAAGTGCGAGTGAAATCGAGGCGCAGAGCGTGCGTCGACGCGTGAGAAATGGACGATTAAAATGCATACCAGCTAAACTCATGATTGCCCTAAATATTTCGGCGATCAACAGAAATTAATTTATTTTCGAAAAATAACAAAAACAACCTCTTCGCCCACATTAATTGGGCGAATATCGAAAATGCCAAATAAACTTCTGTCCCCGTGTAAACACTTTGAAACGCCGCGTACCGTTGCGAAGCGAAGCCCCAGAAAGCATGCGTGGTTATCGATGAAGTGCTTGTAAATGTACAGACGTAAAGCGATGAAAAATATAGACAACTTTGCTGTAATTTTTTTGAGCTCAAAAAACTACACTGGCGGTCGATGAACGTTTCAGCCAGTCAGCCCACCCCGACGCCGAGCGCAGCATTGACTATCGATCTCTTCTGCCGTGTGATCGATAACTTGGGTGACTTAGGCGTTTGCTGGCGACTGGCGCGTCAGTGTGTCGAAGAACACGGTGCTCAAATTCAATTGGTGACCGACGATCTCTCGCCGTTTGCGTGGATCGCCCCTAATCTCGACACGTCGCGCAGCGAGCAAACCGTCGAAGGCGTACGCGTTGTTCTCTGGTCTCACTTCGAGGCGAATCTAGGTGCCTTTCGCGACGACGCGAGCCTTGTCATCGAAGCTTTCGCCTGCGACCCGCCCCAGCAATACATCGAACGCATGGCGGCGCGAGCATTCAAGCCAGTGTGGATCAATCTCGAATATCTGACGGCTGAAGACTGGATCGATTCGGTACACCGCTTACCCTCGCCACATCCGCGTTTGCCGTTGCTTAAACATTTCTTCTGTCCCGGATTCAGTGAAAAATCCGGCGGACTTATTCGAGAACGATGGCTCAATGAACTCGTAACGGATGTACCTCACCACGAAGCCGAAGGTACGAAACTGTTTGTCTTTAGCTATCCGAATGCGCCAATCGCGGCACTGCTCGACGGCTTCGCAAACGCAGGCGTGACCACGCACACGTCGCTCGCGTGCGAGCTTGCGCAACCGCCAGGCGCACCGCACCGCGTCCAAGCTGCAACGCGTGTGCCGCAGCGAGAGTTCGATCGTCTGCTTGCCGAACACGATGTACTCATCGTACGCGGCGAGGATTCGTTCGTACGCGCGCAGTTCGCAGGAAAACCGATGCTGTGGCACATTTATCAAACCGAGGACAAAGCGCACGTGCGAAAGCTCGAAGCCTGGCTTAATCGCTATTGCCTTGGGCTCAACGCAAGCACGGCACGCGCCCTTCGCGACGCCAACGCCGCGTTGATTGGCGAAGCCACAGGTGACCCAAGTTCAGCCTTTACGGCCTTCGCCAAGGCGCTGCCGCAGCTTCGCGCACACGCAGAGCGCTGGCGAAACGCATTGTTTGCGCGGCCCGATTTAGCGAGCGAATTGCTCTCGTTCTATCAACAACGTGTGAGCGCACGACTCGTGAAGTAGTGCAGCGCACCTAAGCGCTGGCAAAAACCGCAAAAACTCGGCTAAAATCAAAGGCTTTGCTCGGTTCGCGTTCGCGCTATCCACCGCGCGAAATCTCCAGATTCGACCGATTCCGACACCTTACGCGCCACCTCGTCGGACGCCCTAACGAAATTTCGTGTGAGCGATGCGTCGAATCGATGCCGATTTAACGATTTCATTTCACACGCTGGCGCAACACTAACTCTTCTATGAAAACCGCACAAGAACTCCGCTCCGGCAACGTGATCATGATCGGCAACGACCCGATGGTCATCATGAAAGCCGAATACAGCAAAGGCGGCCGCAACGCAGCGGTCGTGAAAGCAAAACTCAAAAACCTCCTCACCACGGGCGGCACCGAAACGGTGTTCAAAGCCGACGAGCGTTTCGACGTGATCGTGCTCGAGAAAAAGGAAGTGACGTACAGCTACTTCGCCGATCCAATGTATGTGTTCATGGACGCCGAGTACAACCAGTACGAAATCGAGCCGGACACGATGGCCGACGCGTTGAAGTATCTCGAAGACGCAATGCCTTGCGAAGTAACCTTCTACGAAGGCAAAGCGATCGGTATCGAATTGCCAACCTCGCTTGTGCGCGAAGTGGAATACACCGAACCCGCAGTTCGTGGCGACACCTCGGGCAAAGTCATGAAACCCGCGCGCCTCAAAGGCACCGGGTTTGAGATTCCCGTTCCAGCGTTCGTCAACACGGGCGACATGATCGAAATCGACACGCGTACCGACGAATTCCGCAAACGCGTGTAATTGTCTGCGCTCCAGAAAAACGGCTTCTTAGGAAGCCGTTTTTTATTGCTTGGCACAAATGCAGTATGCCCGGTTTAATTGGGTCAAAGAACGAATTTATTAATTAGTTGAAAATTAACATTTTCGGCCTTTCGACCCTTATTTTTTTGCTTTCTAGATAATTTGTTTTCTAGACAAAAAACCTTCAGAAAAATGATTTGCCATGACATTGTCATTGATCTATAAATAAAAGTATTGAAGTAAATACTTTTAAGCACATGGGGCTGCATTTTTTGCTCGATAAGAAAAAACATTCCGGCGTTCTTTCCCGCCGCATCAGTAGCAACGCAATCGTTTTCGCCGCACAGTGTTGCTCCTTGCTGTTCGGCGCCGTCACGCTAGGCGCGTACGCGCAATGCCCTTTCAATGCCGCTGGATTGGCAACCGCTTCGGCAAACAATGATGGGCTGCACCTTACGCGCGCAGCTCAACTCATTCGCGGCAACGAGCTGATCGCAAAAACGAGTACGACACTGACGGCCGACACGCTCATCGCAAATCTCGCGAATAACGAGTCGCGTCTCGACGTTAACGCGAGTGGTGCGTTCGACGAAACCGATGCCGCAATCATTGTTCGCCATCTACTCGGTTTCAAAAACGAAGCGTTGATTCCTGGCGGCGCGGGCGGCGGCGCGCTGCGTAAAACAGCGAACGATATTCAAAGCTACATCGACGGCGGTTGCGTCGCGCCCGCGCCTGCGAGAAAGAAGCTCTCGCAAATGCCACGGAGCAACGGTGGTGTGTTGATCTCGATTCTCGACGACGTTGAAATCGATCAAGACGCTACGCTTGAGTGGCTTGAAATTCAAGGCTCCCTCGTCTGCACGGATCGCAATCTGAATCTCACTGCGAAATGGATCATCGTGCACGGCGGCGTTTTTCAATGCGGCACCGCGCTCAATCCTTTCACGAAGAATTTCACGATTACGCTCACGGGGCCGAAGTCCGATGAAGTTGCGCTCGGTGCAGGCATGGGCACGAAGCTCCTGGGCGCAATGCACGTTGGCGCAAAGATTCGCTTCTTTGGCGAAGCGCGAAAGGGATGGACGCAGCTGAGCGCAGCCGCAAACGCAGGCGCGACCACGATCACACTCAAAGAAGCGATGCCCTCGTGGCGCGCGGGCGACAAACTCATCATCGCGCCGAGCAGCTTCGATGCAGAAGACTACGACTTAGTCACCGTCACCTCGATCAGCGGTAACACGGTGAACTTCACCCCCGCGCTTCGCTTCGCACACTGGGGCACGCTACAAACCTTTGACGGCAAAACGCTCGATCAACGCGCGGCGGTCGGTTTACTCTCACGCAACATCGTCGTGCAAGGCGATGCGCAATCGGATGCTCAAGCCTTCGGTGGGCACATCATGTCGATGGTCAATGCAAGCATCCAGCTCCAGGGCGTAGAGCTCAGAAAACTTGGGCAGCGCGGCAAATTCGGTCGCTACCCGCTTCACTGGCATTTAGCGAATGATCGCCCAGCAGACTTTATCCGAGACAGCAGTATCCATTCCTCGTTTCAACGCGCAGTCGTGTTGCATCAAACGAATGAGGTGACCGTTGAAGGCAACGTCGCCTTCGACGTGACTAACCACGCCTACGTGTGGGCAGAAGACGGGCTTGAGCGCAACAACAAGTTCCTGCGCAATCTTGCGGTGTTCAACAAATCACCGGCTGAAGCAGACTTCGCATTTCCGTTTCCGAACGATCCGGTCGGCGGCAACACGACGCAATCGGAATTCCGTTCTGCGAGTTTCTGGGGACGCAGCTTTCAGCACAAGATCGTTGGCAATATCGCAGCCGGCAGTGTCGATGGCTTCGGCTTCTTCTTCGATCGTTTCTCGCGCAGCACCTTGGGTGACAACGAGATGAGCGGTCTTGTATTCGAAGACAATATCGCGCATTCGAACTATCGGCCGGGTGCGAGTGGCGTCGCCGGTGAAATCTATCCCGAAGCGACCTTCGGTCATGGCCTCATGGTGACGACCAACATGCAGTTGCCCACCGATCATGTGTTCAAGCGCTTTACGGGGTACAAAAACTACGGCGGCGCCTGGCTCGAAGATCGCGTGACGCGCCTTCAAGATTCAATCCTTGCCGATAACGGTGTCGGTGCTTACGTGTTACGTGGCGTGCTCGACAACGTCACCCTCGTGAACAAAACTGCGAACACGCTTGGCAACGACGAGATTCCACCTAAAGGCGGCTTCGCTGCAGCAAGACGCGCAGCAATCGTCGTGCCCTCTTCGCACGGCGGCGCGCGTGCGCCAGTGATCGAAGACGCTCGCATTCTCGGCTACACGGCTGCGGATGAGTACGGCTACGTTGTCGACCAGGGCGATCTCGCCTATTCCAACCGCGTTGATCGTTTGCAAATGATTCCATCGGGTAAGCCGTTTGGTATGCACGAATGGATCCCAAACGAGTACCAGTTCTCCGATACCGGTGTTAACGACGCGAAAGGGCAACTATCGGGCGATGGTGTGCCAACAATGTGGGCGGCTCGACGCAGTCCGAGCGTTACCGCGTCTTGCCGGAGCGACACAACCGTCAACCACTACGCATGTCCGCTTGCGAATCTCGTGAGCTTTCGCTACATGAATCCTCATGCACGCCGTATTTGGTTTGTGGAGGATAGCGGCGAGACGCACGGTGTCGATCAAGCGTGGACATTCGATGCGCAGGTTCCTTGGATCAACGCGGCGTGGTTCAAACACGCCGCTCGCTACGAAATGATCCTCGCTGCTGCGCAGAGTAACTACGAAATGGATTGGCGAATCGAACCCACAGCTAGTGGCGTCGCATCGACGAGCACCGAGATTGCGATGCGTGCGAGCGGCGCTCCCAGCGGATTTCGCGTAAACGGTGCAAGCGTCGCCCCTGCGGCCTCGCTCGCGGCGCTTCGGAGCGCATCGAGTACGAGCTATTTTTTCGATAGCGCTACGAGCCGCGTACATGTTCGTATCGTCACCTCCGCCGTCGAACAAAATCTACTTATTCGCGGCAATTGGGCAGTAACGCCAGCAAGTTCTGTCGGTCGCGCGGCAACGAGCGTAGGAACACTCGCACCGGGCTTTCGCGTCGCAACGCATCTCAACGCCGCAAGCAATATCCTGCGCCAACCGCAACCGACCACGGCTGCTGCAACGTCCACGTCGTCGAGCGCCACGCAACTCACGGGTAACAACGTCGCCCCCTTCATCTCGCTCGATACCAATCGCTCGACGGTCTTCACCGGCTATATGCAAATTGCAACTGCGGGACTCTATCAAGTATCCGCCCCCGCGCTCGGCGGCAACGTCGATGTCTATGTCGGCGACGTCTGGATCACCGGCTCGCGCGACAACCGCTGGCCAGTTGCTGGTGAACCCGATCCGAACAATCGCGACGAAGCCGGAAAAATTTGGCTCAAAGCAGGTACGCATCCGGTGAAAGTGGTCTTCGGTCGCGAAGCACTGCATCAAGGATACGGCGATACCGGCGGTTACCGCCCACGCTTTTGGTTGCGTATCGCGGCGATAGACGCGCAAACCAATCCATTCGTGAATATTTTCAGAACGCCGTGATGCGTAATGTTCACGATTACCGATCCAGATCGCGCGCACAATGCGGCGCACTCGCCTGCGTACTCGCACTCGTCTGCCCAGGTGCGCACGCGCAAAGCACAAACTCCGCTGCAACGGATGATGCTACGGCGCACGGAGTTGCACGACCCATCTGTCGCAGCGGTGCCTTCTTCGATGCAATCGTCTTGATGAATTCGGCGATGCGTGCGTACGGTGCGTTAAACATCTCATCGACAGGCGGCGCATCAACGAAACAAGGATCGGACATCGCTGCCGCCGAACTCGGTGCCATCATGACAATCGCGCTCAAACAAGCGAGCGCCGAATATCACTGCGTCGAAGGCAATTTGCCGTTGAGTTATGCGAAGAACTACGGCGACACATTGCGCGCCGCAATCGACATGGGCAGCAAGATGCGAGTGAACGCAACAACACTCGACGCAAGCCGCGCAGTCCTTGCACAGCTAGATGCCGCAGCGTTGAAATCCGCAACGCGGCGCTAAATCGCCTCGGCAAAGTGTTAATGTTTGGCGATGACCGTCGCCTACCTCACTCATCCGCTCTCGTTAAAACACGAGATGGGACGCGATCATCCGGAATGCCCCGACCGCGTTCGCGTGATTGACGACTATTTGCGTTCGCACAGTTTGCTCGATTTCATGACTCCCATCACGCCGGAGGCTGCGCCGCCGGAGGCAATTCTGCGCGCGCATACGAAGCGGCACGTGGCGGAACTCGAACACAGCTCACCCATTCAAGGCTATATGCCGCTCGATGGCGATACGACCATGAATCCGTTCACCCTCGACGCCGCGCTCCATGCAGCGGGGGCTGCGGTGATGGCGACCGATATGGTGCTAAGCGGCAAAGCGCAACGCGCGTTCTGCAACATTCGACCACCAGGTCATCATGCCGAGCGCGATCAGGCGATGGGCTTTTGTTTTTTCAACAATGCGGCGATTGCGGTGTTGCATGCGCTCGAAGCGCACGGTCTCAAACGCGTGGCGATTGTCGATTTCGATGTGCACCACGGCAACGGCAGCGAAGAAATTCTTGCGAAGGAATGCGACGCCGGTCGCGTGTTGATGGTGTCGACATTTCAGCATTCGATCTATCCGGGCAATGGCGTCGCGCCACTGTCGGAAAAGATGGTCAACGTGCCGCTCGATCCGTATTCGAAAGGCGATGCGATGCGCGATGCGGTGACCAATGAATGGCTGCCCACGCTACACGCGTTCGCACCGGAACTCATCGTCATCTCCGCAGGATTCGACGCGCATCGCGACGATCCGCTCGCGATGCTCGGCTGGACGGAGGACGATTACCGCTGGATCACGCAAACGCTGGTCGCCGTTGCCGATCGGCATTGCAAAGGCCGCATTGTTTCAACGCTAGAAGGTGGCTACGACCTCCACGCGCTCGCGCGTAGCGTCGGCGAACACGTGAAAGTGTTGATTGGCGCAGACTGACCAGTCTTGTCGTTAGTTACCCAATTTAATTGGGTGATGAAGCAAATTATGTGGCTTTTCTACTTTTCCATTTATTTCGATGATCACCCAATAAAATTGGGCATAAACCAAAAGAGCTGACAGGCCCCAAAAGTACGTATTTTCGCGCCACAATCATTCGCTTTAGCTCAAGCTGCGTTTGAGCAGCCATCAGGATGCGCGAGATTGCTGAAGGAACGGAACCACGCGCTTAAGCAACTCGATTACCACCCCCGGTGCCAAGTCGTGCCCCATGCCGTCGATCACTTGCAGCTGCGCGCCGCGAATTTTCGCTGCGGTGTCTTCGCCATTTTTGAGCGGCACGAGCGGATCGTCGCGACCGTGCAACACGAGTGTGGGCACGGCAATAGCGCGCACCTCTTCGCTGCGGTCTCCTGAGGCCATGATGGCTGCAAGTTGTTTGATCGTGCCCGCCGGATAGTACGATCGGTCGAGCGCGGCGGCGATGCGCGCTTTGAGCTCGCTCTCTTCCACTGGAAAACCAGGGCTGCCGATGATGCGAAAGGTTTTTGCGAGATGCGCGACAACATCATCGCGTTGCCTCGATTTCGGTCTCGACAAAATTGCCATCGTTGCCTTCGGCGTGGCTTGCGGCAATCCGCGCGCACCAGTGGTGCTCATGATGCTCGTGAGCGATTGCACGCGCGAGGGATAGCGCGAGGCCAACCCTTGCGCAATCATCCCGCCCATTGATATGCCGATCACGTGACAGCGATCAACACCAAGCGCATCGAGAATGCCGCGTGTATCTTCAACCATGTCGCGCAAGGTGTAGCTCGATCTCACCGACAGGCCAAGCCGATAGCGCAGCGCTTGCAACATCAAATTCGGCACTCGCTCGGTCGTCTTCGACGACAAACCGATATCTCGATTATCGAAGCGAATGACGCGATAGCCTGCGTCGACGAGCGCGCGCACGAAGGCAGGCGGCCATGCAATCAATTGCATGCCAAGCCCCATAATCAAAAGCACGGTCGGCGCGTTTTCATCGCCTTGGATTTCGACTTCGAATTCGAGGCCGTTACTCGATACTTTCATCGCACGAATCTCAAGGCGCGGCGTTCACGCAACGAGCGCAGGAAAAAGCACATCGGTGAACCCGAATCGCGTCATATCTTCAACGCGTCGTGGATAAAGAACGCCGTCCAAGTGATCGCATTCATGTTGCACTACTCGCGCGTGAAAGCCATCAACGACACGCTCGAAGCGGTTACCTTTCTCATCAAGGCCGCTATAGCGCAATCGTTCGAAGCGCGGCACTTCGCCCCGCAACCCTGGCACGGAGAGACAACCTTCCCAACCCGCCGTTTTTTCGTCGCTCAATGATTCGAGCACCGGATTACAAAGTACGGTGAACGGGATTTCCGGTGCGTCCGGATAGCGAGGATTTTTTCCGTTACCACCGAAAATCACGACACGCAAATTCACGCCGATTTGCGGCGCGGCAATGCCCGCGCCGTTTGCGGCCTTCATCGTGTCAAGCAAATCGGCGACCAGCGTTGCGATCTCGCCGCTCGCAAACATCGAAGAAGGCACCGCTTCGGCAACGCGCAACAAGCGCTCGTCGCCCATTTTGAGAATCTCGCGTATCGCCATTGCGATTTATTTCATCTCTGTTGCATAGGTCGCGATGATTTTTCCAACGCGTTCGATCGCGCCACGCATGGTTGCTTCGATCGCCTCATGCGAAATCGCTTCTTTGCTATCGCCGCGTCCTGCCGCCCAATTGGCAACGACGCAAATGTGAACGTAAGGCAAATCGAGTTCACGTGCGAGCGCGGCCTCGGGCATGCCCGTCATGCCCACGAGCGTTGCGCCGTCGCCCGCGAGGCGATTGATCTCAGCCGCCGTTTCCAGGCGCGGGCCTTGGGTGGCGCCGTACACGCCACCATCGAGTGCCGGTTCGTTAGCGTGCTTTGCCGCCGCGAGAATCGCTGCGCGCAAAGGCATGTCGTACGGCAGCGTGAAATCGATGTGTCGCACCTGCCGGTCACCGCCATCGAAGAATGTGTGCTCGCGACCATACGTGTAATCGATGATCTGATCTGGCACGATGAGCGTGCCGGGCCCGCTCGCTGCGCTGATGCCTCCCACCGCTGCAATCGAAATCACGCTCTTGGCGCCCGCATCCTTAAGCGCCCAGAGGTTCGCTCGATAGTTCACTTTGTGCGGCGGATGAATATGCCCCGGTCCATGCCGTGCAATAAAAACTGCGGGTTTGCCACCGATTTCCGCAAAGTTAAGCGGGCCGGAGGGCTCACCGTACGGCGTTCGCGCAATCATGCGTCTCGTCATGGACATCAGGCTCGAGCCCACGACACCACTACCACCAATCACTGCAAACATGCGACCTTCCTCAAAATGCGACGCGAAATGACCCTAATCACTTGAGCAAACGCGCGTAAGTGGTTATTCTCGCAGCATTATCTGCCTTCGCGGTAGCGCTCGTTTCGCACTTTCTATGTATCTCACCCGACTTTTGCAATTGATGGCCGAACGCGAGGCCTCAGATCTCTTCATCTCCGCAGGCGCGCCCATTCACATGAAAGTGAACAATGAGACGCTGCCCGTGTCGACGCAAGTGATCGATGCGCCCACCGCAAAGAAGATTGCCTACGAGGTGATGAGCGAAGACGAGATTCAGCGCTTCGAGCGCGATTGGGAAATGAACCTCTCGCATATCGAACCCGAATACGGCAATTTCCGTATCAATATCCTGAAGCAGCGCGGCGCAGTGTCGATGGTGGTGCGCTACATCCGAAGCAAGATTCCAGCGTTCGAGAGTTTGAAGCTGCCCTCGATCCTGCTCGATCTTGCGATGGAAAAACGCGGCTTGATTTTGGTCGTGGGCTCAACGGGTTCTGGAAAATCGACGACGCTTGCCTCGATGATCGATCATCGAAACACGAGTGCGACGGGTCATATCCTCACCATGGAAGATCCGATCGAATACCTGATTCGTCACAAGCGCTGCGTCGTCAATCAACGCGAGGTGGGTCACGATACGAAGAGCTATGACAATGCCCTTGCCAACGCGCTTCGCGAAGCGCCAGACTTGCTGCTGATCGGCGAGATTCGCACGCGCGACGTGATGCAACATGCGCTGACGCACGCGCTCACCGGAAACTTGTGCCTTTCTACGCTTCACGCGACAAACAGCTATCACGCCTTGTCGCGTATCGTGAACATGTATCCGCAAGAAGCGCGCAGCGGCTTGCTCGCCGACTTGTCCTACGGCTTAAAGGCGATCATCGGGCAACGACTGGTGAAAAATAAACAGGGTGTGTTGCAACCCGCCGTTGAAGTCTTGCTCAACACGAAGCTCGTCGCCGACATGATCGCGCAAGGCGATTTGCCAAAGGTCAAAGAGGCGATGGAGCAAAGCTTGACCACCGGCTCATGCACGTTCGAGCAAGCGCTTTCGAAACTCTATCTCGGCGGCGCAATCACCTACGAAGATGCGCTGATCGCTGCCGATTCGCCGACCAATCTGGCCTGGATCATCAATCAGTCGCAACAAAACCAAGCGACCTCTTCAAGCCGCGATCGTTCGAGTTCCGTTGCGAATTTCGAATCGTTCGAGCTCAGCACTAACCGCGCTGCCGAAACGACACGATGAAGCGTTTGGCGTTTCCGGCGTCGCCTCCGATGGAGCTCGCGACGGTCGGCGATTGGTGGCGCTTCGCGCTGTCGTCGCTTGAGCGTGCGAATGCATCATTCGGACAAGGCACAGCCAATGCGGCGGAGGATGCAAGCTTTCTTGTGCTTGGCGCGCTCTCATTGCCGCTCGATCAGTTCGATGCGCTCAAAGCGTATGCCTTGAGCAACGAGGAAAAAGCGCATGTGTTTGCGCTGCTGCGTCGGCGCTGTGTAGAACATGTGCCCACTGCGTACGCACTGGGCTACACCGAACAAATGGGCTTTCGTTTTGCCGTTGACGAACGTGTATTGATTCCGCGATCCTATCTGGGCGAGCTCATCATGGACGAGCTGTCGCCTTGGGTGAACGACGCGGAGGAATCACTGGCAATTCTGGATCTTTGCACGGGTTCCGGATGCCTTGCGGTTCTCGCGGCGCATGCGTTCCCGAATTCAACGGTTGGTGCGAGCGACGTGTCCGAAGATGCGCTTGCCGTTGCGCACATCAACGTTGACGCTTACGAGCTCGAAGACGCCGTCGATCTTCGTCAAGGCGATTTGTTTGCGCCGTGGAAGAATGCGCGATTCGACATCATCGTGTCGAATCCACCTTACGTGACCGACGAGAGCATGGCCGAATTACCGCACGAATTCGAAAAAGAACCGCGCCTTGCACTGGCCGCAGGCGATGACGGTTGCGATGTGGTTGCCCGCATGCTTGCGGAGGCCGCGCAGTATCTCAATCCAAAAGGCATGCTCTTTGTCGACGTTGGTTACAACCGCGAACTCGTCGAAGCCCGCTTTCCAAAGCTTGCATTTAACTGGCTTGCCACCGAAGGCGCGGAGGACGGCGTTTTCATGCTCACACGCGAGGATTTGCTCGCGTGAGTGACAAGAAAACGCTTTTACTGATTGGCGGCGGACATGCACACGTTGAGGTGTTGCGCAGACTCGCCGAGACGCCGATTCCCGATGTCGATGTGGCGCTTTTCGATCAAAGTCCGAGCGTGTGGTATTCGGGCATGCTGCCCGGTTTGATTGCGGGCCATTACGAAGCGGCCGAGGCCAAAATCAATCTCTGGGCGCTGTGCCAAAAGGCGCGCGTTCGCTTTATTGAAGCCGCGATTACTAACGTCGATCCAGCCTTGCAGCGCGTGTACACCGCTGCGGGTGACCGTCATTTCTATGACGTGGTGTCGTTCGATGTCGGCAGCGTGTCGCGAGAACTACCATCGACCCCAGGCTCCTACATTGTTCCGGTGAAACCCATTGATGCGCTTTTGGCGGCTGTCAAAGAACGCGAAGCCATTCGCTCATCAAGTCTTTCGATTCAGATCGTCGGCGGTGGCGCGGCAGCTGTTGAAGTGGCCCTCGGCTTAGCGCACCGCTGGCAGAATTTTGCAGAGAAAAAACTCGGCATCGTGAGCGCAACACCGTTACTTGCCGGCTTTCCTGAGCGTGCACGCGCATACGCGCTCGCTGCGTGTGAAGCGATGAAAGTGTCAGTGCGTGAATCGCAGGCGGTGGCCAACATCGAGCCCACGCGCTTGCTGCTGGAGTCCGGCGAGCATGTGCCGAGTCAGGTAACGATTCTTGCCACCGGTTATGCGCCCTCGCCGCTGCTCGCGGAAATCGATGTGCAGAAAACCGACGATGGCAGCATTGCGATCAACAGCGGCTTGCAATCGCGCAGCCACAAAAACGTGTTCGCTGCGGGCGACTGTGCGGGTAATCCGAAAGTGCCAATGGCCAAAGCGGGTGTCTTCGCGGTGCGGCAAGGGCCGATTCTGTTTGAGAATCTGGGGCGCGCGCTCAAAGGCGGCGAGCTCGTGAGTTACACGCACGACACTAAAGCACTCGCCTTGATTTCGCTCGGCGGGAAAAAGGCGATTGCTACCCGCGCAGGCCTCACGCTCGCGGGCGGATGGGCGTGGACGTGGAAGGATCGCATCGATCGCAAATGGATGGCGAAATATGTTTAGTCTGCGATGACAAACGTCTCCAAAGATTCGCTGTAATTTCTCTAGAGTAACGGTTCCAGCTCTAAGCCGCATCGCCCAATAAACGTGGGCGATGATGCCCATAAAGATATTTTTCGAAAATCGCGAAAAACTACTAAATCGCCCAATTAAATTGGACAATCAGCCGGTAAGCTGGATTCGGGTTATTGAACGTTCGAAGTGAAGTTCGAAACCTGCAGCAGACCGCAACCAAAGTCCGTGTCGCGCCCCGACCGTCCCAAATCTTTCGAGCTCGCGCAAAGCGCTTGCGTCCATTTTGCGCGATCGACGCCCTTGCTTTGCCCGGCTGCGAGTGCGAGCGCGCCGCTCACCCACGCCGATGCGAACGACGTGCCTGAAACATAGCTGCCGCCGTTTTTCTGTGGCGCCCACACATCGACGCCAGGCGCCGACACCATCACGTAATCGCCACGATTGGCCTGCGCATAAACTTTTGCGTCGACATCGACCGCAGTGACCGCAATGACATCAGGTAGCGCTGCGGGAAACGACGCCGCCGCGCCGGGGCCGCTATTGCCAGCCGCCGCGACCACAATGAGCCCTTTACGAATCGCTTGCGCAATACCGAGCGCGAGCGTCGAATCGCCCCTGCCCCCGAGGCTCATGTTCACAATCGGCACTCGCTCGGAGAGCAGCCAATTGAGCGCCTGCAACACCGACACTGCATTTGTGTAGCTGCGCCCATCTGGCAAGTTACTCATCGCGCGTGCGACGAACAGTTTCGCCCCCGGCGCAGCGCCTGTAAATCCGACGCCGTCATCTTGCCCGGCGATGAGCGCAGCGACCGTAGTGCCATGCACCGTGTCGGCAGGCATCGCTTCGTTCGGCAGAAAACTTTTCTCACCCGCTACACCTGATCTCAACGATCCCACGCGCTCGACACCGGAATCAATGATGCCCACGCGGACTTCTCGCTGCAATGCAATCGGCGTCGTTGGCATTTGCAACATGGCGCGCGCATAGTGACGCGGCGCGCCGCCCGTGCTGCCCGAGCCCGCAAGCGGAAACAAAAACAAACGACCGTGCAAATCGACACTTGCTTGCGGCAACTGTTGACGAAGAATTTGTGCCAACCGAATCGCGTCCCCATCGTTGGCCCGCACGCGCAGCAGCAAGCCTTCGAGTTCGGTTAAGTTGTCTTGCAGCACCACGGTGCCACCCGCGTTCGCGATCACGTCCAGCGCACCAGCAGCGCTTTGCGCAAACGGCGCAAAGACAACCACTTCGCCGGGTTCGAATTCCTGGGCATCCGGTTGTGCGGCAACAGTTGGCGGCGGTGCACTCGGTGCACGTGGCGGCGGCAACGCAAGCGGCGAAACTGCCGCACCGCCGCCTCCCATCGGTATCTGTGACGCTGCGCCGCGCATCGGTGGCGCGGGTGGCGCAGGCGGAGGTGGCGGCGGCGGAAGCGCTACCGGTATTGGCGCAACGGGTGCAGGTGGCGGCACTGGTGCGACCACGCTAGGTGGCGCGATGGGTGGCTGTGCGACCGGTGGCTGCGCCGGTGGAGCGGGCGGCGCGATCGGCGCAGGAGGTGGTACCGTTGGTACGCGTTGCGTACTCGGCGGTTGCGCGGTTGGCGGTTGCGTCGGATTACGCTGCGTGCTTGGTGGCGACGGCGCCGTCGCAGGACAAGGAATCATTCGCACATACGTGAACACCGTCGGGTCGGGACATAGCGCAACGCCAACACCGGCGGGCGGATTCCTAAGAATGTTTTGACACGCTGTGGGCAATTGCGCGAACGGCGTGCCGCGCTGCAAACGATCATTGCACGCTTTCCAAAGATCGGCAGGATTGGTCGGCAATTGCGCGCCCGTTGATGGCGATGGTGCCGACGGTGTCGCCGCGCCAACAAGCGACGGCTTGAACACATACGACGGCGCGTACAAAAACAGATTGCCCGCTGAAGGCGACGGCGCAGGCGGCAAATACGGTTTGCATTCGGGCGGCATTTGCGCAATCGGCGTGTTCGCCGCAAGCAAGCGTTTGCAGCGTTCGGCGAGCGCTGCTTGCGCGGCGGCCGACGGCGACGCAGCGGCGAGACGAACCAGCGCATCGGAGCCCAGTTGATACAGCGGCGCCGACGCGGGGGGTGGTGGCGGCGCAGCCGTTGCCGCATCAACGGCTGCAGCCATCGACGCGCACGCAAGCGCTATCGCCTTTATTCGAAAAGGGCGCCGAGTCAATCCAAGCCATGCCGAGCGCATCATTTCGTGCAACCTGCTACTTCGCAATCGCCGTCGCGCTATCGATCACGCTGGTTTGCGCGGAAAGCGCGCTCTGCGCTTTTGTTGCATCGCTCGCGCGTGCTTGATACACGCCCAAGGCCGACGGTCCGGCAACGATTTCAACGCCATTGGCGCGCAGCAACTCGCGAATTTGTTTCTCAGTCGCATCCGCTTTAAACGTCAACTGCAAATTCGCAGCAACCGCAGACGACGCGCCGGACAAAGGCTCCATCGTGGCCGTCGTTTGTTTAAGCAAAGGCGCAAGCATCGCCGCTTGAATCACTACCAAACTCGCAGCCAATGCAAACGCGATCTTCCAGCCGCGACGACTCGCCACCTCATTGGCAAGCGGCACCACTTTGCGCTGAATCGTTTGCACGTTACCGCTCGCGTTGTTCACTTCGCGCTGCGATTCGGCAGCGAGGCGATTTAAGAATTGCGGCAAGGACGAACGCGACGGCACCACCGCACTTTGGTTCACCGCTTCGCGAATGCGTTTGTGCAATTCCAGTTCGCGAGCGAGTGCCGGTTCGGCGGCAATCGCCGCTTTCAGCGCTTCGCGTTCAGACTCTGGCAAGGTGCCATTGAGCAGAAACGGAATTTGCTCTGCACGTTGCTGAAATTCTTGGAGAGAGATGCTTGCCATGATGGTGTCCGGGATTTTTTTGAGCTGCGTTTGATACTTTGTCGTTTGCGACCGACAATCGGTTCAACCCACGATCAAATTTCCACCGCATTCCTTTCCAAGCAGTCTTTGAGCTTCTTTCGCGCATGAAACAGACGGGTTTTAACCGTGCCGCCAGGAATGGCCTGAATCTCGCTCACATCCTCCACACTCGCGCCTTCAAAATACACCAAATGCAGCGCCTCGCTTTGATCTTTCGGCAGCTCATCAATGCAATCGGCAAGCACATGCGCGCGCTCCTTCGCATAAACCAACTGCTCCACGCCCGGCGCCTCATCGGCAAGCGTCTCGGCATGGTCATCGATATCGTCCGTGTCATCGTCGCGCGCACGAAGCTTGTCGAGCGACTTGTATTTCGCGATGCCCAGCAACCAGGTTTCGACCTTGCTCGCCCCCTGAAAATTTTTCGCAACTTTCCAGACTTCGTACATCGTCTCAACCACCACCGCCTCCGCCTCATCGGGGTTCGACAGCCGCCGCATCGAAAACGCATACACGCGCGACTCGAACGCCTTGTAAAAGCGAATCATCGCCTGCTGATCGCCCTTGGCAATCGCAGCGAGCATGCCTTTAAGCTCCGCCTCGCCAGCCGCTTTTGCCAGCCTTAAATCGTCTACATCGTCCATGAATGTCGTGTTCAATTCCTGCATAAATGCGTGGGCGCCTGCCGCAGAGCAAGCCGCCCACTACACCCTAGACGTGATTGTGCCGCGAAACGCGACATTTGAGCAGAGAAAGGCAGCATTTCCGCTGCTACAATTTCAAGCATTCTCAGGACGGTTAGCTCAGCGGTAGAGCACTGCCTTCACACGGCAGGGGTCACTGGTTCGACCCCAGTACCGTCCACCACCAACAAAAAAAGAGTCCGGGGGACTCTTTTTTTGTTGGTGGGTCGAGAATAAGTTATGCGCCGACAGGCGCGGTCGCGCACTCATACGCGTTCAGAACGCTCAAACGGCGTTCATACGAATCACGCTCATTGCAACCAACGATCCGTGAGCGAAGCGATCACTTGAGATCGTGAGCGCGAAGGCGCGAGCGATGCTCTCGTGTACGTACATCCGCGCACATGCGCGTCGCGTGTGCGCGAGTGATCGTGAGCACGTGAGTGCGAACGCTTGAAACAGATCGTCACATAAACCCAAATAGCATCCGAGCACCAAGCGTCATCGCCCAATTCAATTGGGCGATGACGGGTATTTTGTTATTTTTCAAGAATAAGTATTTTTCAGTTTATCGCCCACATAATTTGTACGATTACTTACTTAGCTCGGATAGATTTGAATGTGATAATGAAAGACCTGACCCCGTTTGGCAGCTGCGCACGGCGTTGTTCACCTACATCGAGGGTTGGTACAACCCGCGAAGAAGACATTCGGGGATTGAGCAGAAATCCCCGGTGGCGTTTGAGCGGAAATACGCCTCGCTCTTCAGCGTCCGGGTTACCCACCGGCCCGCGTCCGCTTGCTTGTTAACTGAGCCCGAACGCGGACCCGTGGATAACCCTCGCGAGGCGTTCACCGATAATGCCCCTGCGTCGTAGCCATACGACGCTCACCTGTCCGTTGATATGGGGGGAAATCA
>JBOFBL010000358.1:0-1000 GCA_051645545.1 Casimicrobium sp.
GTCGCGATCATTTGTTCTGTAGGAGCGGCTTGCCGCGACCAGCGCCCGATCTACACGAGACTCTCCGATTGAGCCTCGGTCGCGGCAAGCCGCTCCTACAACGTAGTCGCTTTCGACACAAATCGATTCGGACGTTTCGTCGAAAAACAATTGATCGCGACCAGGGTCGCCCCTACCATTGCGCGACGTCATTCAAGCCCCCGCCCGATCGTATCTTTCAATTTCTGCGCATCGGGCGCACCACTCGGCGTGAAATACCCTGCGGCCATCTTTGCCTGCATCTCCACTTGCGCATCGGCCGGAATCATGTCATCAGGAATTGGTATTCGCTCATCAACTCGAATGCCTGAGCCAACAATCGCGTCGTATTTCATATTGCTCATCGAAACCAGTCGATGAATGCGCGTGATGCCAAGCCAATGAAAGATGTCTGGCATCAATTCCTGAAAACGCATGTCTTGCACACCGGCGACGCATTCGGTGCGCAAAAAATATTTCTCAGCGCTATCGCCGCCAAGCTGACGTTTGCGTGCGTTATAGACCAGAAATTTGGTGACTTCACCAAGCGCACGGCCCTCTTTGCGGCAATACACAATCAAGCCAACGCCGCCCTCTTGCGCGCCGCGAATGCATTCCTCAATCGCATGCGTCAAATACGGCCGGCAGGTGCAAATGTCGGAGCCGAACACATCCGAGCCGTTGCATTCGTCGTGGATACGCGCCGTCAATTTCACATTCGGGTTCGCCAGATCGCGAATGTCGCCGAACACATAAATCGTCTGGCTGCCAATCGGCGGCAAGAACACTTCGATGTCGCTTCGCGTCACGAGCTCGGGATACATGCCACCCGTTTCCTCGAAAAGCACACGGCGCAAATCCGCTTCACTGCAACCAAATCGTTTCGCAACGCCCGGTAACCACCACACGGGTTCGACCGCCGCCTTCGTAACAACCGCCGACGCATCGTCGAGCAAAATTTTTCCATCCGGTTTCAATCGCT
>JBOFBL010000359.1:0-1983 GCA_051645545.1 Casimicrobium sp.
GATCCCTTAGTAAGGACGCAACAAGCTGCTCAACCGCGACAATTGCGCACAGAGCCGGGTCGATTGGCGATAATTCCGTGTCACTTTATTGAAAAAACCCGTAGCCGCTTCTTTGCATCCGCGGCTACTAGCAAAAAAGGAAATTAGTTATGGCCTCAGTCAACCGCGTCACGCTCATCGGCAACCTGGGACGCGATCCCGAAATGCGCTATCTACCAAGCGGCGAAGCAGTCGCATCGTTCTCGGTCGCAACGACGGAGAAATGGAAAGACAAATCGGGTAGCGCGCAAGAGCGCACCGATTGGCATCGCATCGAATTCATCGGACGCACGGCGGAAGTCTGCGGCGAGTACCTGAAAAAGGGCATGCCGGTTTACATCGAAGGTCGCATTCAATACGACAAGTGGACGGATAAAGAAGGCGTCGAAAAAACGCTCACCAAGATTCGCGGCGATCGCATGCAAATGCTGGGCTCCAAAGGTGGCGGTGGCGGAGGTGATGCGTCGTACGACGATGGTGGTGGCTCATCGCCTGCGCCTGCACCACGCGCAGCACCTGCTGGCGCACCTGCAGGTGGCGCCAAGAAATCCAAGCTCGACGATTTCGACGACGATATTCCATTTTAAGTTATTCGTTTCGTTTCACAAAACGCCATCATCGATGGCGTTTTTTATGCGCCAAGAAAATTCCATATGAGCATTCCAAGTCTTTTCGAAAATCGCCTCACGCTCCCAGCAATCGGCGCACCACTCTTCATCATTTCTCATCCGCCGCTCGTGCTTGCGCAATGCATGGCGGGTGTCGTTGGCTCATTTCCCGCGTTAAACGCGCGACCGAAGGAGCAACTCGATGAGTGGCTCCACGAAATCACCGAGACGCTTGCGAGCGCCCGCGCGAAAGAGCCTGCTCGACGTATCGCTCCATTCGCAGTAAATCAAATCGTGCACGCGAGCAATGATCGGCTCGATCACGACATGGGGCTTTGCGAGAAATACAAAGTGCCGATGTTGATTACGTCGCTGCGCGCGCCGGGTGATGTCGTGAAGCAAGCGCACACCTGGGGTGGTATCGTGTTTCACGATGTGATTTCGATTCGTCACGCAGAGAAGGCGCTTGAAGCGGGCGTCGATGGTTTGATCCTCGTGTGTGCGGGCGCGGGTGGGCATGCGGGCACGCTCTCGCCGTTCGCGCTCGTGCGCGAGGTGCGCAAGTTCTACGACGGACCGATTGCGCTCTCAGGCGCGATTGCGCACGGCGCGAGCATTCTCGCGGCGCAAGCGATGGGCGCGGATTTCGCGTACATCGGTACACGTTTCATCGCGACGAAAGAAGCGCGCGCCGTCGATGCGTACAAAGACATGATCGTGAATTCGAGCGCGCAGGACATCGTTTATTCGCCGCTCTTCACCGGCGTTCATGGCAACTACTTGAAAGGCTCAGTGAAGAGCGCGGGGCTCGATCCTGACAATCTTCCGGTGGCCGATAAAACGTCGATGAATTTCGGCGGTGCTGCGGCGAAAGCGTGGAAAGATATTTGGGGCGCGGGGCAAGGTGTCGGGCAGATGGATGATGCGCCGAGCACGGCGGAAGTGGTTGCGCGATTGCAGCGCGAGTATCGCGAGGCGGTGGCGGTGCAAACGCGAGCTTCGGCCGCGTATCTTTGAACAATTCATAGTGCGCCGACATGTAGGATGGGTGGAGCGAAGCGATACCCATCAACGGCGTTGAAATTCGCGCCAGTGTTTCGTTCGAGGCTCGATGGGTATCGCTTCGCTCCACCCATCCTACGAAATCCGCAAATCTCTCGCAATCAACATAAAAAACAAACGCCCAATTAAATTGGGCGTTTATGTCATTTTTATTTATTCTCAATAATTGAGAAAAAACTGTATTTCGCCCAATTAATTTGAGCGATACGATCCAAGGCTGTTAGCTGTATTTGATGCTGCAACCATAAGGCGTCGCCGTTGGTGTTGACACCGG
>JBOFBL010000360.1:0-31271 GCA_051645545.1 Casimicrobium sp.
GAAAACATTGCCGATGAAATTAGGTTGCGTGCCTCTCTCCTCGCAATGTAAGCGCAGCGAAATACTCGCTTGCTGTTCGTACAGATGATGTAACACGACAAGTGGTTCTCTTTGTGACGTGTCGTCACAATTCGTTTAGCGAACGTGTATTTTTCGTGATGAATTCCTTTCTGTGAGGGTACTTGGGCAGCAAACGTTGCTCGAGCAACATCAAACCTCCTCCCAATGAAAAGGAATAGATTATGAACAAGAAACTGCTCACAAAAAGTTTTATCGCTGCTGCCATCGCTGCGATGTTCGCCGCATCGAGCCATGCACAGGTCGACATTACCTGCACGTCCGCAGTCGCTGGCGGTACGACGCAGAACGTACTCGTGCCGATGGGTTCGAACTGCACGTTAACCGATGTACGCGTACTCGGCAACGTCGAAGTGAAAGAGAACGCGAGTCTTATCGTTCGTCGCGGTTCGATCAACGGCGACGTGATCGCTGAGTTCAACGCGTCCGTGCGCTTGAATCGCGGTAACGTATCTGGCAATGTGTCGGGCCTCGCAGCGCGCTTGATTAGCGTGAACGGCACGACGATTGCAAAAGACATCGAAGCCGAAGATACCGCGAGTATCGTTGTAGCCAGCGGTGCGTCAACGGGTTCGATCTTCGTGTTGCGTAGTGGGACGGTTTCGATCACTGGCGCACGTATCACTGGCGATGTTCAGTTCGAAGAAAACTTCGGCGCAATCACCGCAAACAGCAATTCCGTAAGCGGCAACTTCCAAGCCTTTCTCAACAGTGGCGGCGCATCGTTCAACACGAACATCATCCGCGGCAACATGCAGTGCAAAGAGAACTTGCCTGCGCCGACGGGTGCTGGCAACACGGCGGCGGCAAAAGAAGATCAGTGCGCCGTTCTCTAAGGGCGTTGATTCAAGGCGAACTGATCGCGATCGAAAAAACATAACTCGCGTCGTGATCGGTTTTAGTCTCTCCTCCTTGAACGCCCGCACTTGCGGGCGTTTTTTCTAGCGTCGTCGCAGTTTTCTAAAGCCGCGACAAGAACAACAACTAAGAAAGTGTAGGAATCTCATGAAATCTCTTTACATAAAAAACTACCTAGCACCCAGATCGCGAGTTGCGCTTTGTGCGCTACTCGTATGCGCGACCGCAGGCTGCGCAACCACGCGTCCTGTCTTGTTAGCGCCAGATAAGTCGAAAGCGACTGGCGAGCGTTCAGAGCGCGCGATTGAATCATGCGTTCAGTCTGCAGATCGAGACGTAGGAAGAAACGGTTTCAACGGCCCAGTGGTAGCTAAGCGCATGGGCAAGGCGGGCGCCATTGAGTTCGCGGAAGCGGCTGCGGAAAACTCAGTCAAGAAAAGTTCGGGTGTGCTTCGTCGTGCGGCGGGCGCAGCAAGTGGCGGCGCGGCCGGCGTAGCGACGCGGCTTCTAGTCGAATGGAACGAACCCGACAAAGTCAATCAAAAGTACGTCGAGCATTGTTTGGAGAAGCGCGGCCACCGCGTACTCGGATGGCGTTAACTATAGCTTCAACTCACAGCGAGCGATCGATGTCTGATGACTCGATCGCTCTTTTTTTATATGATGAAGATGCGCTGAATCGCTGATTGCGTGGGCTCGCTATATGCGAAAACCTCATCGTTGTCACTGGTTCATGTAATGGCGCGCATGTCGCTCAACGAGGCTTCGCGCTGCGTCCCTATCTGCAGCGTACCAAGCGTTTCCCTAAGCAATCTCTCGAGATGGCGATCGCGGCAGTGACACTATTGATTCAGCATGATGAAGTGTTACCTTACCCGCTCGTGGGCACCCAGTGTTGCTTTGTCAAGCTCAGCGTGAACTCAGCACGGGAGTAAACGCTACGCTCGTCCCTCAGCTCCGCTCGTGGTGAGCTTGGATTCAATCTGAGCCGGTCGAAGGGAGCCACGGATGTACTTCAGACCCTATCGTTCCGCCTAAATGGTTCGATAGCGCTTGGGCCGTTCAAGAAATCAATCGTAGATCTACAACTAAGGAAAGGCTGAATCCGTCGGCCAGAGATATGCAGTGCGAGGCGTCGTTGGACGACGTATACGACCGTACACGAGTCCGATAACAACGAAGCAATGCGCCCTTGCAGTTACTGATTCAACGTTTCTCTAGCGAAGACCTTGCATCGGCCATACAAACGTTGCAAACGCGGTCACTAAGATCAATAACACTGGAAAAAGTGCAGCGCTTAGTCGAACTAAGTCTTGCGCGTTAAAGGTTTGCATCTCAGTTTGCGCAAACACACTAACGGGCTTCGCGCTCGCTGTGAATGTTTGGCAGAAACCGCTTGCAATGACTGCAACGAAGATAAGAAGCGACGCATCGACGCCGTAAGCACTCATCGGAAATGCAACGGCTGGAATCAGAACGGTTGCACGCACTGTGCGCGACGTGATGATGAGATGCGCGAGCAGCGAAATCAACGTACATACGACTAAGATCGAGAGACGATCGAATTGCCCCAGCGGGAGAAGGGTAAGCATTCCCTTGGCGAGCGAATCGGCGGCACCCGATTGAGTCAACGCCTCACCCATCACAATCGTGCCCGCAAGAAAGAGAATCAAATTCCACTCGACTTTCTTGATTGCGGATTTGAGATATACACCGGTGAGCGAATGGCTGGTAGCGAGGAGTGCACCGATGATGGCGATCAACGCAGCATCAATGCCATGCCAGTCGGTCAGAAGCCATGCGGCAAGTGTTGCGACGCAAATGCGCGCGAGATTTTTCTGTTCGCGACTGAGCGCAGAAGTCGTCGGCTCGGTCTCGGCGCGCAAGTCGATTGCACCGGCGCGCTCCGCACGTGTGAGAAAGATCCAACCGACAATTTTCGACGCAGTGTAGGAGGAGGCTACTGCAAACGGAACTGCGAGAAACATCCAACCGAGAAAACCGGGTGCATTGTTGTCCACGCGACGCATGAAATCGACCGCAACCAAGTGCGCACCAGCGCCAAGCATCGATGCGCACGCGGAGAGCAACACGATCGTCGGGAACAGCAGCGCAAGCGCTCGCGTGATGCGGGGTCGTCCGATAAGACGCGCAAGCTCTAGAAAAATCGGTAGCAATAGAGCTGCTCGCGCTGAGGTCGACGGGACGAAGAACGCAGTGGCAAAGGTGAGCCATGTGACACGCACAAGGAGTTGATCTACGGTTGTCACGCCTTTCATCATCGTTTTCACGCAACGCTCGGCAATGCCGCTTTGCGTCACGCATGCCGCGATTACGAATCCGCCGATCATGAGCCAAATTAAGTCGTTGCCAAGAGCACCGTAGAACGTCGGCGCTTCAAGGACGCCGAGCGCAACTAAAGCGACCGCGGCACCGATTGCAACTGGGGTTTCATCGAGATCTAGCACCGTCCACCCGACAATAGCGAGCGCGAAAACCGCGAGTGCAATGCGCGCTGCTGGCGTCAAACTCGTTGTGGCAACTAGTGCGGTGACAATCGCAAGTGAAAACCCGAGTGCCAACATCGACCGTGGCGATCTCAGCTGTTCCAAGAAAAAACGCCGCAAACTAGCGATTTTTACTTTTGTGCGAGTCTCGTAAACGTAATTAGCGTAGTCCATGTGCTGCCCGTGCTGTAGATGCTTGAGCTACGGACAGAAGCGACTAGTCGTCGAAAAATACTCAATATGATCACATATTCATCCTGCTGTCGGTGCCGGTATGTGAACTATTGCAAGCCTCTACGATGGATGCAATACGTTAAGCGAAACTGACCGCGCCAGCAGTAACCGCAACTTGCGGTATCGATGGCTGCGTATCGCGCACGAGCTGAAACAAGTTTTTCGGATCAACCAGTGTTGGGATCAAATCGATTTCACCAAAGTACTTCGATGTGATGGAAAGGTCATAGAGGTAGCGAAGCGCTGAGTAATCTTCGATTGCAAAGCCGACCGAATCGAAAACCGTAATTTCGCTCTCGCTCTCTCGCCCGCGAGCATTGCCCGCAAGCACATTCCAAAACTCGGTAACGCGAAAATCCGCAGGCATTTGCTGCAAATCGCCTTCGATGCGTGTCTGCGGCTCGAATTCGACGAAGACATTTGCCTTATGCAACACGTCCGCGTGCAGTTCGGTTTTGCCGGGGCAATCGCCGCCGACGCCGTTGATGTGCATGCCCGGCTCCACCATGTCGGCAGTAATGATGGTGGCGCTTGTTTTGTCGGCGGTGACGGTCGTTACGATGTCGCAGCCGCGCACTGCGTCGCGCGTGCTCGCGTAGCGCGTGAGCTTGCAATTCGGAAGCGCCGCACGGAGATTGACAATCAATTTGTCGGTCGCTGCCGCGTCGACGTCGTAGAGATGGAATTCGTCAATGCCGAGCAATTCGTGAAATGCGATCGCTTGAAATTCGCTTTGCGCGCCGTTGCCGATGAGGGCCATCGTGCGCGAATTCTTGCGCGCAAGATGTTTTGCCGCGAGTGCGGACATGGCCGCGGTGCGCAGCGCCGTGGTGAGTGTCATCTCGGAGAGCAACAGTGGCATGCCGGTGTCGACATCGGCAAACACGCCGAACGCCATTACGGTGGGCAAATTCTCGCGAGTGTTTTTTGGATGGCCGTTGACGTATTTGAATGCGTAGCGCTTTGCGTCGGATACCGGCATTAGCTCAATCACGCCGTCCGCCGAATGATTCGCGACGCGCGGCGACTTGTCGAAGTCCTGCCAACGAAGGAAGTCTTCGGCGATTGCTTCGGCGATGTCGCGAAGCACGCGGCGAAGGCCTCGCTGTTGCACCAGAAGGGCAACATCGATAGGCGAAAGGAAGATGGGCTGCCGTAAGTTAAAGCGCTGGCGGTTCATAGCGTTGGCGAATGCGACGATAGGCATTTCAGGGGAAGTTGCGATAACGAGATTCTGGCGACGTTGCGCGTCAATTCATATCGTCAAAAATGCTGCGTTTTTGGTAAAAAACTATCGTTTTGATAGTATTTTTTGATAAAACGTCAAAATGGACGAAACGGATCACAAACTCATCGGGCTCTTGCGTGCAAACGCGCGGGAGACGATTGCGACCCTGGCGCACCGCCTCGGGGTATCACGTGGCACCGTAAACAATCGCCTGAATAAATTGGAGGAAGAGGGTGTTATTGCAGGGTATACGGTTAGGCTTCGACCTGATATGTCGACCCAGAAAATACGTGCCTGGATGAGTATTGCTGTTGAAGGAAATCAAACTCGCCGCGTGATTGCAGATTTGATGGGGGAGCCTTCGGTCGCTGCGCTGCACGACACCAACGGTCGCTGGGATTTGCTCGCGGAGTTACGTGCAGATAATTTGCAAGAGATTTCGCAGGCGCTTGAGCGCATTCGTCTGATCAAGGGCATTAGCAATACCGAGACGAGCATTCATCTCGTGACCTATCGCGTAGCGTAGCTGCCGCTTTAGCTTGTGCGTCGAAGGGTTTGCCGAATGATGAAACCTATGTGCGCTTCATTGGCGCCCGGCTTGCCTCGTTGTTATTTAAAACGAGTTTTGCCAATAGCGTTTGAAACTGCAGTTGCTCGCGCCTGCTCAACGGTGCGAGGATTCTCGCTTGGGCGTCGTCGATTGCTGGAAGCGCTTTTTTGATTAACGCACGACCGCTTGCTGTAATTGCGAGACGTTTTCGTCGACGATCCGAAACGTTTTCTTCGCGGACGAGCAACCCACGTGCTTCGAGTCGCAACGCGACCTGCCCAAGCGTTGCAACATCCACCGCGATCTGCGCCGCGAGCGACACCTGATCGATATCGGGCGATTGCGCCAGCTCGCTGAGCAGCGCGAACTGCACCGGTGTTAAGTCGAGCCCACTGGTTTCCTCCATAAAGATCGCGACCGCGATCTGCTGTGCGCGGCGAATCAGATGGCCCGGCGCGACGTGAAAATCAAATTCGGTCTTGTCCGAGCCGAGTGTTTTACGAGTTGGAGATTGCATAACGCGAAATCAATACGTACACTTATTGTAAGTGGGCATATTGATTATGACAAAACATTTCGTCGTTGCGGGCGGTGGCATTGGTGGTCTGGCTTGCGCCTACGTTCTCGGGCAAGACGGGCATCGCGTCACTGTGCTCGAACAAGCAGCGAGTTTTGGCGAAATTGGGGCAGGCATTCAGCTTGGGCCGAATATTTTTCGTATGTTCGACTACCTCGGACTCACCGAAGCCATTGACCGCGTTGCCTTTTATCCGACGCACCTTGGCATGCGCGACGTGCGCACGGGCGAGCAAGTGGTGCGTATTCCGCTCGGCGATGAAGCGCGAGCGGCATATGGCTTTCCGTATGGCGTGATCTATCGCGCCGATCTGCATGAAGTGTTTCTGAACGCATGCCGTTCGATCGGCAATATCGAACTAGTTACCGATGTCAAAGTCGATTCTTTTGTGCAGCAGGGTTCGCGTGTGCGCGTCGCGCTCGCAGACGGACGAACGCACGAAGCGGATGCTCTAATTGGCGCCGACGGTATGTGGTCGCGCGTGCGCGAAGCGATCGTGGGCGACGGTAAGCCGCGCGTGTCGGGACACATTGCGTATCGAGCAGTGCTTAAGCGCGAAGAGGTGCCCGCGCATTTGTGGCGCGATGAAGTAGAACTTTGGGGCGGTGAAAAAACGCATCTTGTCACTTATCCGCTGCGCCGCGGCGAACTCTATAACCTGGTCGCAGTGTTTCACAGTAACAGGTATGACGAAGGCTGGAATACGTTCGGCGATGTCAACGAACTTATGCATCGATTCGAGCACGCAGCGCCGCAAGTGCGTGAGTTGCTTGCGAAAATCAATGTCTGGAAGATGTGGGTGTTGTGCGATCGTGAGCCGGTGAAAGGCTGGACGAAAGGCAACGTGACCTTGCTTGGCGATGCGGCGCATCCGATGCTGCAGTATCTGGCGCAAGGCGCAGGGCAGGCAATCGAAGACGCGTGTGTGCTGCGCGAATCGCTGCGCATTAACGATGATGTCGAAGCGGCGTTCAAGAAGTACGAATCAGTGCGTTATTTGCGTACCGCACGTTTACAACTGACGGCACGTTTCTATGGCGATATTTATCACGCAAGCGGCGTTACGCGGGAACTGCGTAACCACTTATTCCAGCGCGGCAAAGAAAGCGCCGGCTTTGCCGGACTCAAATGGATGTACGATGGTATCGACCCAGCAGCGCTCGTGAAGGACTAACAATGAATGCAAGACTGCCCAACGACAATCGATCGCAACTCTATGCGGACATGTCCCCACACAATTTGACGCCGCTTTGGGAAGTGCTGCATGCCCTCGTGCCGCGGGAGCCCGCGTCGCCGTGCGTACCTGCCCATTGGAAATACGACGACGTTCGCCCGTTTCTGATGCGCGCAGGCGACGCGATTACTGCGGAACAAGCCGTGCGTCGAGTGCTCATCTTGGAAAACCCGGCGCTGCGCGGACAAAGCGCGATTACGCAATCACTCTATGCTGGCTTGCAGTTGATCCTGCCTGGTGAAGTCGCGCCGAGCCATCGACATACGCAGAGCGCGCTGCGTTTCGTTGTTGAAGGCAGCGGTGCGTTCACGGCCGTGAACGGCGAACGTACGACGATGCATCCGGGCGATTTCATCATCACGCCGAATTGGACGTGGCACGATCATGGCAGCGAAGCGAGCGAACCGGTGGTTTGGCTCGATGGGCTCGATATTCCGATGCTGCGTTTTTTCGATGCGGGATTCGCCGAGAACGGAGATGCCGCGCAACAAGCGGTGCTTCGTCCCGAGGGCAATAACTATGCGCGTTATGGTGCGAACATGTTGCCTGTGAAATACGACGCGCCGCACGGCGCAACGTCGCCGATTTTTTCGTATCCGTACGCACGTTCGCGCGATGCACTTCACAAATTGCAACGCGATCAAGCAATCGACGCACACGATGGTGTGAAACTCCGGTACATCAATCCTGCGACTGGTGGGTCACCAATGCCTACGATGGCGACATTTTTGCAGTTGCTGCCCAAAGGTTTTGTCGGCAAGTCGTATCGACAAACCGATGGCGCTGTGTTTAGCGTTGTTGAAGGTCATGGTGTTGCGACGATTTCACGCGGCGAGTCACGTTACGAATTCGCGTTTGGACCACGCGATCATATCGTGGTGCCTTCATGGTATTCCTTGTCTTTCTCTACCAACGAAGAATGCGTGCTCTTCAGCTTTTCCGATCGGCCAGTGCAGCAAGCAATGGGCATCCATCGCGAGGAGCGAAGCGCTTAGCGGCGCATGACGACGCGCTTTGCGTTGTGACGCAAGGTTTGCCGAAACAGTTCTTTCTTTCTAATCTCCGAAACTCTTTTCCTGCACTCATGAACTACATCATTCCCGCCCCGCAAACCGTATCTCTCTCAATCGTTGGTAACAGCCAACGCTTCCCCGTTCGCCGCGTGTATTGCGTTGGCCGCAACTATGTCGAACACGCACAAGAAATGGGATTCACCGGGCGCGAACCGCCGTTCTTTTTCCTGAAACCCGCCGATGCCGTGGTTCCTGCGACCACGGACGAAGCGCTAAGCATCGCTTATCCATCGCTCACTAAAAACTACCACCACGAGGTTGAATTGGTCGTCGCAATCGGTAAGGGCGGAAAAAACATCCGCGCAGCCGATGCGCCGGATCACATCTTCGGTTACGCCGTAGGACTTGACATGACGCGTCGCGACTTACAGGGCGAATGCAAGAAGCAAGGACGGCCCTGGGAGATCGGCAAAGCCGTCGATCAATCGGCACCGATTGGGCCGCTCACGCCGAAATCAGCGAGTGGCGAAATCACAGCAGGCGAAATTCATCTCACGGTGAATGGCAAGACCACACAGAAGAGCGATGTCGCGAAACTCATCTGGAATGTGAACGAAGTGATCGAACATTTGAGTGCCGCATGGGAGTTGCAACCCGGCGACATCATCATGACTGGAACGCCAGAAGGCGTGGCTGCGGTCGTGAGTGGTGACACGATGGTTGCAAGCTGCGCTGCCTGCGAGCCCTTGACAGTACGCGTTGACTGACACGCCAGTAGGGCGTGTTTCGTCTCACGCTTTGGGTTTGCTGCTGCCGCCGTAGTTTGACGTAGCGCGCGATCTGGCTACACTCGCGAAAGTCATCTAACGGAATCACGGTTTTAGCGGTTGTTACGGTGCGTTTTTTTGCATCTTCGTTACCGGTTTACTTGTGGTTTTCATGGATGTCGCCTTAATCTCGTGGAGGAAGTATGAAGTTGAAATCTATCGCCGCAGCGGTTGCGGCCTCTGTGCTCGCATCCGTATCATTTGCTGCCGATGTCGAAGTGTTGCACTGGTGGACCTCTGGCGGTGAAGCCAAGTCAGTCGCCGAGCTCAAAAAAATGATGGAGGCGAAGGGGCATAAGTGGAAAGACTTCGCTGTCGCCGGTGGCGGTGGCGATGCTGCGATGACCGCGCTCAAAGCGCGTGTGGTTGCGGGTAACGCACCGGTCGCCGCACAAATCAAAGGGCCGTCGATTCAGGAATGGGCGCAACAAGGCGTACTCGCCGACGTTTCGGCGGCTGCGGGCGAGTGGGATAAGTTGTTGCCGAAAGTCGTCGGCGACGCGATGAAATACAAAGGCAAATACGTCGCGGCTCCTGTAAATGTGCATCGCGTTAATTGGCTCTGGATCAATCAAGACGCGCTTAACAAAGCAGGCGGCAAAGCGCCTACCAATTTCGACGAATTTTTTGCGCTCGCAGATAAATTCAAAGCGGCGGGAATGACCGCGATCGCACACGGTGGTCAACCGTGGCAGGACGCAACGGTGTTTGAGTCCGTCGTGCTTGGCGTCGGTGGTGCGAAGTTCTTCAACGATGCGCTCGTGAAACTCGATCAAGCGGCACTCACGAGTCCGACGATGGAAAAATCGTTCGACACGCTCGCAAAGATCAAAACCTATATCGACAAAGACGCAGCGGGCCGCGATTGGAATCTCGCGACTGCGATGGTCATGAACGGCAAAGGCGGTATGCAGTTCATGGGCGACTGGGCAAAGGGCGAGTTCACGACGGCGAATAAAGTCGCGGGCAAAGACTACGCTTGTGTACCAACGCCGGGCACAGCGAACGCATACACGTTCAACATCGATTCGTTTGCGATGTTCAAAGTGAAAGATGCCGCCGTTCAGAAAGGCCAACTCGATCTCGCAACCGCGATCATGTCGCCCGAGTTTCAGGAAGTTTTCAACTTGAATAAAGGGTCGATCCCGGTGCGCTCGGGTATGAGCGATGCGAAGTTTGACGCATGCGCGAAGAAATCGATTGTCGATTTCAATGCCACTGCGAAGAGCGGTGGACTCGTGCCAAGCTTCGCGCACGGCATGGCAGTACCTGCGGCCACGCAGGGCGCGATTGTCGACGTGATTGCCAAGTTCATGAACTCGAATATGTCGAGCAAGGATGCAATGGCTGCACTTGCTAAGGCGGCGAAGACAAAGTAGTCGCTAATTCCTTCTCCCGCAGCGCGGGAGAGGGCGGCCAGTTTGGTTTCATACGTCAGGCTGTCCAATGAATGTCACCGCCCTCACCCTAACCCTCTCCCGCGCTGCGGGAGAGGGAATCTTAAGTGGCGCCTTGAATGATGACCTCCAACCTCGCCGACCGCTGGCTACCGAAGCTCGTTCTGTCGCCCACGCTTGCGGCGAGTCTGATCTTCGTCTACGGTTTCATCCTGATCACGATCGCGCTCTCGTTTACCGAGTCGCGCTTGCTGCCGAATTGGGAATGGGCGGGGCTTGAGCGTTATGTCGAATTGTTCGACAACGAACGCTGGTGGGGCGCAGCAAAAAATCTTCTGGTCTTTGGATCGCTGTTTATTGCGTTTAGTTTGGTCATTGGTCTTTTCGGCGCGATTCTGCTCGATCAAAAAATTCGCGGCGAAGGATTTCTGCGCGCGATTTATCTCTACCCGATGGCGCTTTCGTTTGTGGTGAGTGGCACCGCGTGGAAATGGATTTTGAATCCAGGCTTAGGCCTCGAAAAGCTAGTGCAAAGTTGGGGGTTTTCGAGTTTCACGTTCGATTGGCTCGTTGATCCCGACAAAGCGATTTACACCGTTGTTATTGCTGGTGTGTGGCAAAGCGCGGGCTTTGCGATGGCGCTGTTTCTCGCAGGGCTGCGCGGCGTCGATTCCGAAATCATCAAGGCGGCACAAGTCGATGGCGCATCGCTCCCGACGATTTATCGGCGCATCATTATTCCGAGTTTGCGCCCTGTGTTTTTCTCGGTGACTTTGATTCTTGCGCACATTGCAATCAAGAGTTTTGATTTGGTGATGGCGCTGACCGGTGGTGGTCCGGGTGCCGCAACCGATGTTCCCGCGATTTTCATGTACCAGTTTTCTTTTTCACGCGGACAGTTGGCTGTGGGCGCTGCGAGCGCCGTGATGATGTTGATGACGATCATTGCGGTGATGGTGCCGCTGATGTATGCGGAGACGAAGAGTGGGGCGACTCGATGAACCGCGCCTCTCGATTTTTTATCTACGCAATCTTGCTGCTCGCCGCGTTCTATGCGCTCGCGCCGCTCTGGGTGATGATTGCAACTTCATTCAAATCGCTCGATGAAATTCGCGACGGTAGTTTAATTGCTGCGCCTCTCGCGCCGACGCTCGAGCCGTGGGCAAAAGCCTGGTCAAGTGCGTGCACAGGTGTGCGCTGCGATGGCTTGAAGCCGTTCTTTTGGAATTCCTTGTTGATGACGATTCCGGCCGTCCTGATTTCAACCTTCATCGGCGCGATCAACGGCTATGTGCTTACGCAGTGGCGCTTTCGCGGTTCGGAAATCCTCTTCACGATGCTGTTGGTGGGTTGTTTCATTCCGTTTCAGGTGGTGTTGTTGCCGATGGCGCGTTTGCTTGGCTCAGTGGGGCTTTCGAACTCGGTGATCGGTTTGATTTTTGTTCACGTGATTTACGGTCTTGCATTCACCACGTTGTTTTTCCGCAATTACTACGTGAGCGTGCCGCAAGATTTGATGAAAGCCGCGCGGGTCGATGGCGCTGGTTTCTTCACGATTTTCTGGCGAATTTTGATGCCGATTAGCTGGCCGATTTTTATGGTCTGCGTGATTTGGCAATTCACGCAAATTTGGAACGACTTTTTGTTCGGCGTAGTTTTCGCAGGCTCCGATTCGCAACCGATTACCGTTGCGCTCAATAATCTCGTGCGCACCAGCACAGGCGTGAAGGAATACAACGTCGATATGGCTGCCGCAATTATCGCGGCGCTGCCAACACTCTTTGTCTACATCGTCGCGGGGAAGTACTTTGTTCGCGGTTTAACTGCGGGCGCGGTAAAAGGTTGAAACAGGCATGGCCAATCTCTCGATCAAAAACATTCGTAAAACCTATCCCAACGGCGTTGAGGTCTTGAAGGGCATCAATCTCGACATTGCCGACGGCGAATTTTTGATTTTGGTCGGCGGTTCGGGTTGCGGAAAAAGCACCTTGCTCAACATGATTGCCGGGCTCGAAACGGTCACCGAAGGCGAAATTCAAATCGGCGGTAAACGAGTGAACGATTTGCCACCGAAAGATCGCGACATTGCGATGGTGTTTCAGAGCTATGCGCTATATCCCTCGATGAGCGTGCGCGACAACATCGCGTTTGGCTTGTCGCTGCGAAAAGTGCCGAAAGCGGAGCAGGACGCGACGATTGCACGCGTGGCGAAGCTCTTGCAAATCGAAGCACTACTTGATCGTCGTCCTGCGCAGCTCTCGGGCGGGCAACGTCAGCGCGTCGCGATGGGGCGCGCGCTCGCACGCGAGCCGCAACTCTTTCTGTTCGATGAACCGCTCTCAAACCTTGATGCGAAATTGCGTGTTGAGATGCGTAGTGAAATCAAACTGCTGCACAAGCGTCTCGGCATCACGACCGTCTACGTGACGCATGATCAGATCGAGGCGATGACGCTCGGCGACAAAATTGCGGTGATGAAAGACGGTGTCGTTCAGCAATTCGGAACACCGCAAGACATTTACGAACAACCGACTAATACCTTCGTCGCAAGTTTCATGGGCTCGCCGCCGATGAATTTGATTCCCGCCACGCTCGCAGCCGACGGCGATCGTGTGTCCGCGCGCTTGAGCGTCGGCGACGATGCGCAACAAACGGTGTCCTTGCCGCTTGCAAACACGCCACAGTCAGTCTCGAAACATATCGGCAAGCGCGTGTTGCTCGGATTGCGGCCGGAGCATCTTTCCGAGACGTCGCGCGATCAATCGATGGCGACGATCGATGTTCCGATCACCATGACCGAAGTGACGGGCGCGGACGCGCTGGTGCTCACGAAGCTGGGCGGCGTGAACGTCGTGTGTCGCATGCATCCGCGCAGCGTCGGCACTCGCGAACGCGTTGCCGTGCAGGTTGACATGACGCATGCCGTGCTCTTCGATGAATCAAGCGGTCTTCGTCTTGATTGAGCGCCGAGCGGAAGTGTTTCATCGGCACTGAAACTGCATTACAACATAACTCGCTGACGCCCAATTTAATTGGGCATGAGTATGTTTTTAGTTACATATTGATAAGTTACTTATTTATCTTCTTCACCCAATATAAATGGGCGAACATATGGAAAGTTAGCGACACGAAAAACATCGATTGACATGCAATGACGTTGGCATACACTCGCGGTCATTCAACGTTGTTGTGTTTTCGGCGATAGACCGAAGCGCGACGATACAGAGCAAACTCGCCGGGGGATTTGCGTACGTGTTTTCCGAACGGAGCACTTATGCCGCAAGTCAGTGAGTTAGATCCCATCACCGTTTTCGGTGATCCCAATGCCGCCGTTTTCGGTGATCCCAACAACGTCGCAGTCAGCGATCCAAAAAACACCTCAACGCGCACATCATCGATATCGCGCATTGCATCCCCAACAACGCAGAAAACATTTCCCTGGTGGCGTCTCGCGTTTGGCTTGATGGTGATCGCGATCTGGATTGCCTCGGCGATGCAAGCCTCCGGTGCCGCGATTTCGCTCTCGGCTACGTCGGCGAAAAATGCGAGTAACACTTGGGACATCACGATCAATTACAACGCGGTCGACATCGGCGACGCGTCGCTGCGTCTCTACGTCGGTGGAAAGCGCTCGGCAGCGCTCCCAAATACGTCGGGTCAATATGTGATTGGTGGCGTAGGCGATGGCGTCTACGCGCTCTTGGTGAAAACGGAGCGTGCACGACAAGGCAATTTTGCTAAATCTAACGAAGTGCGTCTCGCGCTCGGCGTGTCGCCGCCGATCGTAGTGAGCGAGAAGAAACGTGATGCTGCGCGGCTCTTGATGCAAGCAACGTTCGGCGCGCGATCGATGGATGACATCAACGCAGTGGAAGCGAAAGGCAACGCTGCCTGGATCGAAGAGCAATTCGCAAAACCGTGGACCTCGCACAAGGTCTATATCGATCGCATCAAAGCCGCAGGCGAAGAAGAAAAAGAAGAACACGTCTACGAATCCTATTGGCAGCAACTCATCTGGGGTGATGCGCGGCTTCGTGCACGCGTTGCGCTTGCGCTCTCGGAGATCATGGTCATCTCCAACATCGCACCGGATCAGAAAAACGCCGCGATGATTTCGTGGATGGACATGCTCTATCGCAATGCGTTTGCAAACTATCGCGATCTCTTGCAAGAGGTGACGCTGCATCCCGCGATGGGCTACTACTTGAACATGCTTGGCAACGACAAAGAAGACCTCGCCACCGGTCGCATGCCCAATGAAAATTACGCACGCGAAGTGTTGCAGCTATTTTCAATCGGACTCACTGAGCTCAACATGGACGGTACGCCTAAGCGCGACGCGTCGGGCAAAACGATTCCCACGTACGACCAATCCGTCGTGCAAGGCTTCGCCGCCGCGTTTACCGGTTGGAACTTCGCGGGTAACGACATCACGAAATCCGACACGTTCCATTCGCCGCAAGAGAACTGGACGGATTTCATGCGCGCGTGGCCTTCGCGTCATTCGACGGGTGCGAAGAAGTTATTGAACGGTGCGGCACTCGCTGCGGGGCAAACGCCGGAGCGTGACTTGGCCGACGCGCTCGACAACATTGCGAATCATCCGAACGTCGCGCCGTTTATGAGCAAGCGACTCATTCAATTTTTGGTTATGAGCAATCCGACGCCCGCGTACGTCGCGCGCGTTAGTGCCGTGTGGAACAACAACGGCCAAAACGTACGCGGCGATTTGAAATCGGTGGTGCGGGCTATCTTGCTCGACAGCGAAGCACGCACGTACAGCACGGCATCGACGACCGCAGGAAAAGTTCGCGAACCAATGGTGAAATTCATTCACTTCATCAACGCGATGCAAGGGCAATCGAAGAATGGACGCAATTCGATCTGGTGGCTCGATTCGCCCGACGATTACTTGGGGCAATCGCCGCTACTCGCCCCGTCGGTGTTTAATTTTTTCTCGCCGAGCTTCACGCGTGCGGGCGCGATTGCGCAGGCGGGACTGGTGGCGCCGGAAATGCAAATGGTGACCGATACGCAAATCGTCGGCAGCGCTAATTTCTTCACACGAATGATCAACAACCACGGCGTTGGTTTCAACGACGATCATGCGGTGAACTTCGCCACCGAGCAATGGGAATCGATGGCGGACGATAGCAATCGTTTTCTCGATCAGCTCAATTGGGTTTGGTTCGCAGGCGGAATGAGTACAGAGACGCGCGACATCATTGCTCGTGCCATGAACAAGGTGACTGCTAGTGAAAAACACGAACGCATGGAACTCGCATTTAAGCTCGCGGTGATGGCACCAGAGTTTTCAATACAGCGTTAAAGGGGCGCGAAGATGAATGAAGCATTCGAAAATCGTCGTCGCGTGATTCAACTCGGCGCGCTTGCGCCGATAGCGTTTTCCACCGGCATGTTGGGTGGCCTCGTGCGCAGCGCTTACGCGCAGAGCGCGGCGACAGATTACAAGGCGCTCGTTGCTGTGTTCATGTTTGGTGGCAACGATGGCAACAACATGCTGATTCCACTTGATACAAGTGGATTCAACGACTACACCCTCGGTCGCGGCACACTCGCGCTCGATCGCGGCTCGCTCGCTGCGATCAATCCAACCAACACGGGTGGTCGTCCTTTCGCATTGCATGGCTCAATGACTGCCCTTGCGCAACTCTTCACCGAGGGCAAAGCGGCGGCGATTGCCAACGTGGGGCCGCTCGTGAAGCCGACCACGCGCACGCAATGGCAAAACGACGATTCGTTTTCGCCACCGAATTTGTTTTCGCATAGCGATCAGCAAAATCAATGGCAAAGCGCGGCCGCCGACACCGCCGTGCGACAAGGCTGGGGCGGTCGCGTGGCCGATCAAATTGCCGCGCTTAACGGTGTGCAAAACATTGCGACCGCGATTGCAGTGAACGGTCGAAGCTTCTTTCAACAGGGCGCAACGGTTGCGCCGTACGCCGTGTCGCCAAGCGGCTATTTCGGTTTCGAGTCTTACGATCCGAAATCGACGAATGCACTCTCGGTCGGCTTTGGCGAAATGATCAATGTGCAGCGCACGCACCTGTTCGAATCGGCGTGGAACGAAGTCATCAAACGCGGCATCGACACACAGCAAGTGTTTCAAACCGCGCTGAATACCGCGCCAGCCCTCACCACGCAATTTCCGCAAACAGGACTCGCCGATCAATTGCAAACGATCGCGCGCCTGATCGCTGTGCGCGGTGCGCTCGGTGTGAAACGGCAAGTTTATTTCGCATCGATCGGCGGCTTTGACACGCACGGCGAAGATCAACTCGACGATCAGGCGGCGTTGCTCGGCAATGTGAGTAACGCGATGGCGGCTTTCTATCGTGCGACGGTCGAGATGGGCGTTGCTAACAATGTCACCGCATTTACGATGAGTGATTTCGGTCGCGATCTGCCGGCCAACGGCAACGGCGGTTCGGATCATGGTTGGGGTTCGCATCACTTGGTTGTCGGCGGCGCCGTGCAAGGCGGCAAACTCTATGGCACCTTCCCAAACCTTAAAGTAAACGGCCCCGATGACACGAGCGGCGGTCGCTGGATTCCAACGACGGCGACCGAGCAATACGCAGCAGCACTCGGCAAGTGGTTCGGCCTATCGAGCGCAGAGATTGCGACTGCATTTCCGACGCTCAATCGATTCCCGCTAGGAGCGCTCGCTTTCATCTAAAAGCGACGGATTGGCTTCAAAGCGGTTCACCCAATTTAATTGGGCGATACGAGGCAAAAATAGTTTTATTGAGAAAATACAAAAATAACGTAATAACCCAAGGAATTAGGGTATTACGGATGATTGCTGGAGCAGTGTAGTTCAGTCGAAAAACGAGCGCTAAACCACACAGTTTTCAACCGAAAAATAAGTAGGCCACCCAAATTGCAGCAACGACGCCTGCGAAATCGGCGAGCAGACCAAACGGCACGGCGTAGCGCGTCTTGGTGATTTTCACTGCGCCGAAGTAAAGCGCGATGATGTAGAGCGTGGTGTCGGAGGAGCCTTGCATCACACTGGTTAACCGACCCACGAACGAATCGACGCCATAGGTTTTCATTGCATCGATGAACATCGCGCGCGCGCCGCTGCCCGAGACGGATTTCATGAGCGCGGTCGGCAGCGCTGGTGCGAAATCGGTGTTGAAACCGAGCGAGGCGAACACCCAAGTGAAGCCTTGCACAATCATGCCAAGCACCCCCGAATTGCGCAGCACGCTGATCGCGACAAGCATGCCGACGAGATACGGAATGATCATGAGCGCCGTTTCGACGCCACCCTTCGCGCCTTCGATGAATGCTTCGTAAACATTGATTTTCTTGCGCAGTCCGAGCACGATAAACGCGACGATGATGCCAAACAAAATCAAATTACTTGCAATTTTGGAGACGAGTTCGATTTCATCGCGCGTCAAATAATTGACGAAGTAGTACACCATCCCGAAGAGCAATGAACTCAACAGCGCCACGCCGCCGAGCAGCACCGGATCAACGATACGAATACGCTGCTTCAAACACACGGCGAGCACGGCGACTAAGGTTCCGACATAGGTCGCAATCAGGGTCGGAATGAAAATGTCCGACGGATCTTTTGCGCCAAGCACTGCGCGCTGCGCGATCACCGAGAGAGGAACAAGCGTGAGCCCCGCCGTTTGAATCACCAGGAACATGAGCTGCGCATTGCTCGCGGTATCTTTCTGCGGATTGAGTTCCTGCAAGCTTTGCATCGCCTTCAATCCGAATGGCGTCGCGGCGTTATCGAGCCCCAAGAAGTTCGCCGAATAATTCATCACCATGTGCCCAGTGGCCGGATGGTCACGTGGCACTTCGGGAAAGATGCGCGAAAAAAACGGCGAAATCCAGCGCGAGATCACCTGAATCGCACCCGCCTTCTCGCCAATCGCCAGAATGCCCAGCCAAAACGTCATCACGCCAGCGAGCGGCAGCGAAATGTCCATCACTGCCACTTTCGCCGATTCGAAGGTGCCGTCGATCACTTTCTTGAATACAGTGCCATCGCCCAGGAAAATCCACTGCGCAAGCGCCGCGAGAAATCCCACAATGAAAAAGCCGCACCAGATGTAGGTGAGTGCCATAGCGTCCCCTGATATGTTCAGTGCGAGTCTATCGCGAGGTGCGGACTGCCGCGCGCATCATGCGAAATTGGCAACGTGTCCCAGCGGTGCAAATGCAACAATTACGCCATGTATTCATCGTCACGATTCTCTCGCATGCGAGCCCACGCGCTCGCCTTCGTCGCAGCGCTCGTGCTCGCCGCGTGTGCTACGCCAACCATTGAGCCTTTTCGCCAACGCGCGATCGAGATCGATGCCACATCGTATCAATCGGTAAGCCAGGATTCGCGTGCGCAGCATCTCGTGCTGCATTTCACGACCGTGAACAACGAAGCCTCGATCCGTATTCTTACTCTCGGCGCGGTGAGCTCGCACTATTTGGTGACGGAGCCCGAAGATGGCAAACCGCCCAAGATTTATCAGTTCGTACCCGATACGCGACGCGCGTTTCACGCAGGCGTGAGTTATTGGAAAGGCGCCTCGGGACTCAACGCGAGTTCCATCGGCATCGAGATTGTCGGCAAGGGCTATACCGATACACCCGAGGGACGCGTCTGGCATGATTTTCCGAAAGATCAAATGGACTTGGTGATTGCGCTGACGAAAAAGATCGTCGCCGAGCATCAAATCAGACCTGATCGTATCGTTGGCCATAGCGACATTGCACCGGGGCGCAAGAACGATCCGGGCCCGAAGTTTCCGTGGAAGCGCTTCGCGGATGAGGGCATTATTCCGTGGCCCGATGAGGCGATGGTCGCGGCTAAACGCGCCGAGTTCGAAACGAAGTTACCCGAGATATCTTGGGTGCAACAAAAACTAACATCGCATGGATTTAACGTGCCGGCGACCAACGCACTTGATCAAATCACAATCAACGCACTCGAAGCGTTTCAGATGAAATATCGTCCTGCGAAGTTCGATGGTCAAATCGATGCAGAAACGGCTGCGTTGCTCGATGTGGTGACCCGACCCGAAGGATTTCGTGTGAAAGAAATCAAACGATGAACGCAGTAGGTTTACGAACAGTCGCCGCAGCGTCGATTTGCTTGGCGCTCGGCGCGTGCGGTATGTTCTCCCGCGATGTTAAGTCCAATTCTGTTGCGACCAATGCGACCAATGCGACAAACGCGAAAGTGCCTCCAACGATTGCCATGAGCCCCGAGAAAAAAAACGCCCTCGATCAATCGCTCGCCACCATCGCCGCAACGCCGGGACGCGAGCTTGCGAGCATTGCAGCACTTGCAATTCGCGACGGCAAGGTCGTCTATGAAAACGCTGTTGGTCATCGTTTTATCGAGACATCCAATGCGGCGAACCATCGTGCAGCGACGCCGGATACGCTCTACCGGATCGCCTCGATTTCGAAAATGGTGGTTGCAATCGGCATGGTGAAACTCGTCGACGAAGGCAAGCTCGATCTTGATCGCGACGTGAGCGATTATCTCGGCTACTCGCTGCGTAATCCGAATTTCCCCAGCGAAAAGATCACGTTGAGATTGCTCGTAACGCACACGTCATCGCTGCGCGATGGTGGCGGCTACAACTTCGCGCAAGACGTGAATCTGCGCGATGTACTTTTGCCAGACGGCGCGCGCTATGGCAAAGGCGAGATGTGGGCGAAAGAACGCGGCCCTGGTGGCTACTTCAATTACTGCAATTTCAACTTCGGCGTGATCGCGAACGTGATGGAGCGCGCGACCAACGAACGTTTCGATCGCCTCATGGAACGATTGCTCTTTGGGCCGATGGGCATCGCGGCGACTTTCGATCCGGCTTCGCTCTCCCTCGACGCGCGCGCGCGCGTGGCAACGCTCTATCGCAAACGTAGCGAAATCGATGGCAAAGAAGTGTGGAATTCAAACGGCGCGTGGATCGCGCAGGTGGATGATTTTTCGACAGATGCACCAAAGCCACGTGCGACCGATGCTTATGTGATCGGTACGAACGGTTCAGTGTTCGGCCCGCAAGGCGGTTTGCGGATTTCCGTGCGCGATTTGGGCAAGCTCATGCTGATGCTCATGAACGGCGGCGTGCATGAAGGCAAAGCCGTGCTCTCCAAGCGGGCAGTTGATCTACTGCTCGCCGAGCAGTGGCGGTACGACAAAACGGCGTTCGGTGGCAAAGGCAATCGCGCCGAAGACGATGAGGGCGAAGGCGGATTGTTCAACGCATGGTCGTTAGGACCACAAAAATTTCTCGATCTATCGAACGGGCGCACGGGCGATCGCGCTGTTGAAGGCGGCGGTTTCTCAGGCGTGGGGCATTTGGGTAACGCTTATGGATTGACCTCAGCCTTCATCTTCGATCCGCAAACGAAAAATGGCCTGATCTTTTTAGTCGGCGGCACCGCTGCCGATCCCGAGGGCGATAAGGGTCAATATTCGGCGTTTTATCGCTACGAAGAACGCATTTTGACTGCGCTTTATCGTGGTGCGTTGCAGGCACGCTAATCCTTAGCGCTTGATGCAATTTGATCATTGCATAAGGGCTTGCAGCCTGCGTAGGTCGTGTTAAATTTCTAGACATACGGGATCAACCTCGTACAAGTGGAACAGAGCGTGGGGATGTAAAGTCGTTCAGGCTAGAGCGAACGACCGCAGCATCACTCGGGCGCGACGCTGGTAACTCAGCGAGTGCCCGTGCCTGTTAATTCATTAAACCACTTGTCCTGCGAGGTTCTTCTATGACCGCCCGTTCATTCCAAAGAAAGACTCTGCCGCTCGCGATTGCTTTTGCGATTGCGTCGGTTTCAACCGTTTCCGTCTACGCGCAAACGCCGGCACCAGCCCCTGCACCGGCTCCAGCGCCGACAGCGGGTGATCCCGAGCAAGCGAAGAAAGATGCCGAAGCGAAGCAGCTTGATCGCATCATCGTTACAGCAACCGGTCGCGCACAAGCTGCGAGCTCGGTGCCTTACAACGTAACTGCGCAGTCGGAGGAGGCGCTGCGTGAGGCCAACATCACGGACATCAAGAAATTCATTCAACAAAGCCCGAGCATCAATGCGCCTGCTAACAGCGCACGCTTCGCCGATTCGGTGACCGTACGCGGCCTGAACGTTTCGCCGGTGAGTGCAAACAACCTTGAGCAGTTCTCGCGCTCGACTTTGGCGTATTACCTCGACGATACGCCGCTGCCAAACATCGCTTATCGCATTAAGGATGTCAACCGCGTCGAAACCTTGCTCGGCCCGCAAGGTACTCTCTACGGTGCGGGTAGTTTAGGTGGCACAGTGCGCTTCATCACCAATCAGCCCGAGTTCAACCGCCTCGGTATTCAAGGTAATACGAGTCTCTATCAGGTTCAAGGCGGGAAATTCAGTCACGACACCGACGCAGTGTTTAACGTGCCGATTTCCGATCGCATCGCGTTCCGCGCGTCAATCGCGCGACTCGATGACGGCGGTTATACCGATCGCATTTCGAATCCGTTCTGGCGCACAGGCGCGCTCGCATGGCAAACCAAACCGAACGCGAATCAAAACGTTTACAAAAACGATGATTACAACGAGGTCACGAGTGGGCGCGCTGCGTTCGCGTGGAAATTGACGAATGATCTGAAGATCACGCTATCGCACGCGCAACAGGCGCAGCTTGCGCATGGCACGAGCGGCACGTCGATCCTCCCGCTTGCCATTGCCAACGCAACGTCGCCAGCCGACTACGATTCGTACGTGCGCGATCCGCGCGAATTCTCACCCTGCACCGGCAGCTCATGCAGATTTACCGATCCGACGAAAACGCCATTCACTGCCGGTCGCGACGCGATTGTCTCGCGTTATCCCGAGTTCGCAGATCGCGATTTCCGGATGACCTCGCTCGATTTCGATTGGTCGCTAAGTTTTGCGAATCTTCGATCTAGTACGGCGACATACAAAGACAGCCGCGTTGGTGAAGCCGACTACACCGGCCAAGGCGTGGCGTTTTACTACGATCTCGGCGATGCGGGCGCTAAGTTCGACAGTGGTCGATCTGCTTACATTACGTTCGACAATACCTTCAAAGGTATCAACCACGAGACCCGTTTGACCTCCACGGGCAAAGGCCCCCTCTCGTGGATTGCCGGCTTGTACTACAGCGAGCGTAAGCGCAGTTTCAAGTTCTCGGAATATCTGCCCGGACTCGACGCCTACAACGATATCGGACGCGCCGCAGCTGGCGGAAACGTCGACGAGGGTTATCGCGAGAACCTCGCTAGCGAATACAAGGAGCTTGCGCTCTATGGCGAATTGAGCTACCGGATCACGCCGCAATGGACTGTCACTGGCGGTGCGCGTGTATTCAGCTATGAAGACATCGGCATCTCGAACATTCGCGATTACTCGTTCGATTTAGTGAACAGCAATGTGCGCAACACTACAAAGGATAGTGGTAAGTCCTACTACAAATTCAACACGTCGTACAACTTCACGCCGGACGCGCTGGTGTACGCGACCGTGTCGCAAGGTTTCCGTCGTGGCGGCGTTAACGGTTTCCGCAATTTTGGCGGCAAGATCATCGCGCCCGATGTGCAAAACTACAAGCCCGATTCGACAACGAACTATGAGGTTGGCGTGAAAGGCTATTTCCTCAATCGCCGCTTGTATGTGCAGGCGGACGTTTATCAAATCGATTGGAAAGACGTGCAAACGTATTTGGATCAGTCCGTCGAAAACGGCTTCCCGATCAACGGCACCACCAACGGCCCCAGCGCACGCAGCAAAGGCTTCGAATTCGCGGCGCGCTTTAACGTGACAGACAATTTGCAACTGAATCTTGCAAGCGCGAATACGAAGGCAAATTGGACCGCAAGCAAAACGGTATGTCGCTACACCGACGGCACAGGCTGCCGTGCGCCTTATCTGAAGGGCGGCATCCTCGGTGGCTCGCCGGATTGGAAACACAATTTCGGCGCACGCTACACGACAAACCTCGCCAATGGCAACACGGCGTTTGTTGCGTTCGCAGGACGCTATGTCGGCAAGGTGCCAGTCGATCGCAACGACGACCCCACGACACAAATCGATTCGCGCCCTGCCTACACGTTGTTCGATTTGCGCGCCGGTGTGTCGTTCGACAAACTCGATCTAACGCTGTGGGCTGAGAACATCGCGAATAAACGCGTCGAAGTGTCGTCGCAACCGGATAGCGTGTTAGGCCGCCGCGTGATCTTCACTGCGCCGCGCACGATCGGTCTCAACGCGTCGTACGTCTTCCGCTAGCGCGTCGCAACACATGAGGGTCGCGATTCTCTCCCTCGCGGCCCTCGCGTGCTCCAGCGTCTGCGCTGCGGCGTTTGCTGAAAACGCCGCATGTCGACGCACAAACGCTGCAGCGTTTGCATGGAGTCAATGTGCAGGTGGCACGGTGTGGATCGTAGAAACGGTGCGTCCCCTTGTGCCGTTTCATATAGAGGGAGCCGTGCCCTCGCTTCGGCAAAAGGCGGCCGCTTCAACGGCGTTTTCGCTCGTGTTCAACGGCGCGTATCACGATGGAAACTATGCGAAAGCGAAGTTAGAGGGGCTGTTCTTTGTCGACGGCGAAGCGAAGAGCGAACTGAAACCGAGCGATCGACAGTTGACGCACGTGTTTTCGCTAGATCGTAACGGGCGCTTTGCAGCAGTTCGCGAAGCAAGCACAACGCTTCCTGAAAAACTTGACACGAGTGGCGTGCACATTCAATCGGGCCCGTTGATTCTTGATGATGGCAAACTCGCAACGAATTTCATCGAAGGTTCGCTCAACGGCAGCGACGCGTACAAACGCACCGCGCTCGGTCGCACGCGCGCGGGCGAAACGGTGATCGTGATCGCGAAGACGCCGCGAACACTTGCCGAGCTTGCCAAAATTGTTTTGAGTGCGAACAACTACGCGTCGCGCGGCCTCACGCTCATCAATCTCGATGGTGGCCCGTCAACGGCGATTCACGCAAACGCGGTTCGCGGTTTGAGTTATGGCGCTGACAAGATTACGCCAGTCGGGTTTGGTCTCCGCGATGCGCAGTAGTTTGATGTCAATGCGACTTTTCGCCGCGTTTGCAGTGACAATTTTCGGGTTAGCGGCACAACTCTGTGATGCCCGAAACGATAGGGGGACAGAGTCAATTAAAGATTGTGTCGATTGCCCATTGTTGGTCATCATGCCTAAATTAAACAAGGCACTAAAGAATATTGCCGTCAGCAGAACGCCGATCACATTCGCCGAGTGGCAGCGCTGCGTCGCCGATGGCGGTTGCGATGGCTACACGCCTGATCGACAAGGCTGGTCGCCGCATGCGCCCGTGGTGAACGTGAGCTTTGAGGACGCACAACGCTACGTTGGGTGGCTCAAACGAAAAACCGGTGGCAAGTATCGATTGCTGCGTGAACACGAATGGGCCGAGGTGGCGCTCGGTGGCGCGAAGACCGCGTTTCCATGGGGCGAGCACATTGGCAAAAATCGCACCAATTGCTTCGACTGCGGCAGCCGCTGGGATGGTCGCAGTGCGAACCCCGTGCGCTTTTTCAAACCGAACGGATACGGGCTCTACGACATCGTAGGCAACGTCGCGCACTGGACTGAGCCCGATCCTGCAAACGCATATCTGAACAAATCGTTCTGCAAAGAGAAGGGCGACTACGCCGCGATCATGGGCGCGTCGTGGGCCGAGCCTTCGAAGTATTTGAACGTCAACGAATGGGCGTGTTTTCCGAAAGTGCTGCGCGATGACACGATTGGTTTTCGTGTGGTGCGCGAGTTGTAGGCGCGAACCTGGACGCGCTCTTTTGAGATCCGTTCGACGTGTTTGGAATCTAGACGTGGTGGCGACGCCGGGTCGTCGCCTGCACCGGGCAACCGATCGCGCTAGCGCACTGCCGCGTCGAGCAACGTAACCGTTTGTTGCGTCGTATCAAGCCGTGCGCGCACGCCGATCGGCAAAGTCATTTGATGGGTGATATGGCCGAACGAATATCCGGCAACGGTGGGTGTTTGCTGCGCATTCGCGTGATCCTGCAACACTTCGCTTAAGGTAAGCGAAGGCTCGCCGTCGGTCGCTTCGCACTTTCTGAACACGCCGAAGAGTGTGGCCGCTGGTACGTTGCGACCCATGTGTTGGCGAAGCTGGGTGAGCATGCGATCGATGCGATACGGCGCTTCGTTGATGTCTTCGAGGAAGAGAAGCTTTCCGGCGAGCGGCGGCATGTAGGGCGTGCCCACGAGCGCAGAGAACACCGCGAGATTGCCGCCAATTAATTCGCCGGTAGCCACACCTTCGCGCAACGTTCGCATTCGGTATTCGGGTTCGCTCAACGAACGCTCATCATTGATCGCCGCCGACCGCATGACGTATTCGCGCTCGCCGACGCCACCGACGCCGTCGAAGAGTACGCTTTGCAAATGATTCTTCGAATAATCGGAGAGCGTAGAGATGCCGCTTGGCGTGTGAAAGGTCACGATGTTCGAGCGATGCGTGACAGCATTCAACATCGCCGTCATGTCCGAAAAACCCATCAGGACTTTTGGATTGCGCGCGATCATTGCGTAGTCGATGAGCGGCAACACTTGCGACGTGCCCGAGCCGCCGCGCACCGACCAAATCGCTTTTATTTCGGGATCGCGCCACATCGTGTGGAAATCTTCGACGCGTTCTTGCACGGTGCCCGCATAGCCGCCGTAGCGCGCGTAGGTGTTTTTTCCCAAGCGAGGACTCAAGCCAAGCGCATCCGCATTCAGCACCGCGCGCCCGATCTGTTCTTCCGAGACCCAGCCGCCCGGGTTTATGAGTGCGACCGCATCGCCTTTACGTAAGCGCGGCGGGCGTGCGCGTTTACGCGTTGCCGCACGCGCGGTCGTCGCTCGATATTTTTCGCTACTCGCCCAACTATTATGGGCGAACGAGGCAATAAATGCACTTATCAATAACCTATTAAAACTCCGTCGATCGCCCATTTTTTCCTAGCAATAAATAAAAAAGCCGGGATCGAAAATCGATGCCCGGCTTTCAGGTTTCGAATAACGAAACTTATCTGAACTTATGGGTCAGGTTGAGCGTGTAAGCCCGTCCACGTGGGTCAGCCACACGTGGATCCCAACCGGCACCAGCAGCGAAGTCGTAGTTATGCGCGGTGAATGGTGGGTCCGTATCAAGCAGATTTTTCACACCGAAGGTGATCTGCGTGTTTTTGAAGCCCGTATACGCAATCGACAGACCGTAGGTGATATAGGCCTTCACATCGGGATTGAATCCAGGCGGTGGATTTGGCGGTACTTCGTCTTTGTAGCCACGGGTGTAGCTCTGCGAGATTGTCGTTGCCCAAGGCCCTTGCGTGTACGTAAAGCGAGCACGATGCTTCCAGCGCGGGAACAAGTCGCGCGAGCTCCACTGACCAGCAAACTCGGTGTACGGCTCCGAAGTAAACACGCGTGAGCGGAAACTCTCTACGTAGGTGCCGTCAAGCGCTGCGTCCCATTTGCCTGAGAGCATTTTGCCTGTCGCCTGCAAACTAATGTCCGTGCCGCGTGTGATGTCGCCGTCTGCGTTTACGAAACCGGCTTGGATGTAGCCACCTGGTCCGTCGAGGCGACCATCGGTTCCGCGCACGAGGTTTTCTGGGAACGTTGCAAAGTTCGCGACGACCTGTTGTGGCGTGAGCTCATAAATACGATCTTCGCGCTTGACTTCCCAAAGATCGACCGAGCCAGAGAACCAGTTCGTGGGTTGGAACGCGACGCCAATCGTCCATTGCTTGGATGTCTCAGGTTTCAGATTCGGATTTCCACCTTGACGTGCGAGTGGTCGAATCGCGCAAACCGCTGGATCTTTGGTTGCCGATTGCGGACACAGCACGGGGTCGGCAATATTGCCTGGAATCGGTGCTTCGCCTTGCGCGCCGAGAGATTGGAAGAAGCTCGGTGCACGGAATCCTGTGTTGTAGGAGCCGCGAGCTAAGAACGCTTTGACTGGATTCCAGCGAAACGAAATCTTAGGATTCGTGGTGCCGCCAAAGTCACTGTACTCGTCATGGCGAACCGCAAGCGTCGTTTCCAAATTACGCACGATCGGAATCAATGCCTCCGCGTAAACCGCAGTGACGTCGCGCTTCACTTTTTTGAAGCTTGCGTCGAACGGTGCAGAGAAAATCGGACGCGTTGTCGTTGAGCCATCCGTAAAGACGTAGCTCTCTTGCCTGAAGTCGAAACCGGCTGCAACCGATAGTGGACCGGCGGGCAGCTTCATGATCTCGCCGCTGACCGTGCCATCGAATTGGAACAATGTGGTTTGACCGCCGAAGAGCCGCTCACCGCGCGCCTTTGCAGCCTCGAGCAATGCGAGTGCTTCTGGGGTCTGCGATTGGCCCGGAAGTAGCCATGGATTGATCTTGCCGCTGGCGAGTGCGGCGATCAATTGATCGGTGTAGAGGTAGCCATCGCCCAGTACGGAATCGGCTTTGCTTTTCGCAGTCGAAACACCGAGTTTGTAATCCCATTTGCCGAGGAACGATCCGTCCAAGCCTGCCAAGAAGCGATAACTGTCGGAGGTCGTTTCAATTTCACGAGGGCCGCACGGGATGCAGCGCCAACGGTACGCAATCGGCTTCGTGCGGTCGAACGATGGGATGTAAGCCGAGAGATCCTGATAGTAAGGGCCATCGACCGGATACCAAGCATTTGCGAGCCCTCCGGTGGTTGTCAACTGTTGCGGCTCAAAGCGCTTTTTCGCAACTGAGCGAGATCCAACCGCTTCGACGAACGCATTGAGTTGATTGTTGATCTTCATCGTGCCGCGCGCGACGATATTGGTACGCTCGTTCGGCTGTTGAAGAATGGCCGTGCTTCCGGTATCGAACGTGCAGCCAAATCGTGCCGCGGCGAAATCGTTGAGCACCGATTCGTATTGCGCCATGCCGGGAATAAGATCGCAATCGTTCTGAAACGACAGCAAGTTTGCACGCGTGTAGGCTTGCGTCCCGGTGGTGGGCAATGTAAAGCTCGCGCCAATGGCCGATCCCGCACGACCTGTCTGCGTGGCAAATGGCGTACCGACAGTATCGGTCGATAGACCGCGTGCGGGTTGATTGCCGTTAGAGAAACTGCGATCCGCACCGGCAAGCAATTCTTGTCGATCGTGCGTCAAGCTCGCGATCACATTGAAGCCGTTTTTTGCGATGTCGCCCCAACCACCGAGGACAGAGGCACGATAGATGTTGCCTTTTCCGTCTTCCGTGACGTCGACAAAACCAGTTGCCTCAACGCCTTGATAGTCGTTGCGAAGAATGAAGTTGATGACGCCGCCGATTGCATCGGTACCATAAGTCGATGACGCGCCGTCTTTGAGCACTTCGACACGCGACACCGCAGCCAGCGGAATGGAATTGAGATCGACCGCGTTGCCTTTCGCGCCATGCGTTGAAACGCGGCGACCGTTGAGCAGCACCAGCGTGCTGTTTGCGCCAAGGCCGCGCAAGTTAGCGCTCGACACGCCGTTGTTGTTGCGGTCGGTGGTGCCCTGTTGGATGCCGACGTTCGACGACAAGTTGTCGGCACCGGAGCCGTTTGCGGTGATTTGTGCCACTAACTGTTCGGCGCTCGTGATTCCCGAGCGAACAATTTCTTCGCGGCTAATGATTTGTACTGGGAGCGCGCCCTCGTCAGCGGCTCGTTTGATGCTCGAACCCGTCACCTCCACACGCTCGACCTTTTGCGGTTCAGCGGGAGCGGTTTGCGCAAACACCACCGGTGTTGCGATGAGCGACAGCGATATGCCGTAGGCAATTTTTTTCAATTTCACGTGAGTCCCTTCCAGTGAGTTGTTTCGATCCAATCGCTCGTGTGAAGCACTTGGCGTCGCAGCTCTTCGCAACGAAAACCCCTTTTCGCATTGCGCATGAGCTGCAAAACTGCGACTGCGACGCGAACGCCGCAACCGGTTTCTAAGTGGCATTATTCAGCCCGTCGTGGGGAGCGGTCAATTGCGTCGAGTTCTATTGTGAAAATCGCATGACGCGATTGGTAGAAAACGCACAACTTGACTGCATACCGCTTCAATACGTCAGCGTTAAGTCAGAAATTAATCTCATCAGTAAACGGCCAGTTTAATTGGGCAGTCATTGAATTTTTGATATTTATCAATTTATTAATAAAAATCGTCATCGACCCACTTAAATTGGCCGATGGGCTTATATGCTGAATTGATGTTTGCGGGGTCTTGAATCTATGCCGATTTGTATGCGCGTCAAGCGCTGCGACGTCGTCTCGCGGAGCGCCTCCGATACGATTGCAAGATCATGAACACGTCACTGGTTATTCAGATGCGCCTGTCGGCTTCGCTTGCTTTTTTGATCGCTATCGCGACGATCCTCTCAGGTTGCGCATCGCTTCCTTCGCAGCAATCTGCGAGCGATGTGCCCGCCGCGGTCGTGGAAAAAATGCGTGAAGCGAATATCCCCGAGGATGCGCTGGGCGGTGTCGTGATGCGTATTGGCGACGGCAAGGTGTTGTGGGCGAAGCAGGCGACGAAGCCGATGCAGCCCGCCTCGACGATTAAAGTGCTCACGTCGATTGTTGCGCTCGAAACGCTAAAGCCTTCGTATCGCGCGAACGCGACGCTTGAGACGGCGGCTGTGCAGCGCGGCGATACGCTCGCGGGCGATCTCGCGCTCGTCGGTCGTGGCTTCGATGAATTTTCAATTGCCAATCTCGAAGCGATGTTGCGTGCGCTGCGCGCGCGAAGTGTTGCTGTCATCGAAGGCGATGTGATTCTCGATCGCGAATTTTTTCAGCCGCCACGCGCGTATGAGAATGCAACTCCCTTCGACGAGGCGCCCGAGTTTCGCTACAACGTGATTCCGGATGCCTTGATGCTCGGTTCGAACTTAAATCAACTCGCGCTTTCATCAAACGATAGTGTGTTGCGTATTGTGTTCGGGCCCATGATGGAAGGCGTCGAATTCGTGAGTGGTATGACGCTCGTCGATAAACCGTGCAGTCTTTGGGAAGACCTCTGGAAGATTCCGTCGGTCGAGAAGAAAAGCGACGGCATCATTCGCGTGACCTTGCTCGGCGAGTTTCCAAAAAACTGCGCGGCCAACACCGAAATCAACGTGTTGAATCGCACCGATTACGCCGATCGTGCGATTCGCGCCATCTGGAAATCGCTCGGCGGCACGTGGAAAGGTCGCGCGCGCGAAGGCGTGCGTGCGAGTGACGCGAAACCTATCGCCACACAAGAATCGCGTAGCTTCGCCGAGATCAATCGCGACATCAACAAGAAGAGCGACAACGCGATGACGCGCATTGCATTGTTGTCGCTCGCCGCGAACGATGCAAATCAAGTCGTGTCGAGTTTCGAACGCGGTGAGCGCGTCGTGCGCGAATGGTTGAAAGCAAAAAATATCGACGCGAATGGGCTCGTGCTCGAGAACGGTTCGGGGCTTTCGCGCAAAGAAATGATTGCACCGCTCACACTCGCGCAAGTGCTGCGCGCCGCGCACGCGAGCAAATGGTCGAGCGAGTTTTTGATGAGCTTGCCGATCGCGGGCGTCGATGGTGGCGTGCGCAATCGATTGAAGGACACGATCGCAGCCGAAGTCGCACGACTTAAAACCGGTGGCCTGCGAAACGTCACCAGCATCGCGGGCTATTTACCGAATGCGAGAGGCGAATTGCAAATCGTTGTGCTCTTCTTGAATCACGACAACGCACGCGGTGCGAAAGGCCG
>JBOFBL010000361.1:0-5060 GCA_051645545.1 Casimicrobium sp.
TGAGTTGCTCTTTCTCTTCAATGCGATCGGTCACTGAATAGTGAATGTTCGGACGATCGAAGCTTGAAACGAATTGCGCGGCGTCTTCGAGTTGCAGCTTACTGCGGATTTCCGCACGCGTTGCTTCATCCGCTGTTGCGGTGAGCGCGATGCGCGGCACCTTCGGGTAGCGCGCGTGCAAGAGTGTGAGTTCGAGATAGTCGGAGCGGAAATCATGCCCCCATTGCGACACGCAATGCGCTTCGTCAATCGCGAAGAGGGCGATTGCATTTCGTGAATTGAGTTCGTCTAACAGCGCGAGAAAGCGTGGCGTGTTCAGTCGCTCTGGGGCAACGTAGAGTAGTTTGAGTTCGCCGCCTTGCAATTGCCGCTCAATTGAATTGGCCGCAGCCATATCGAGCGATGAATTGAGAAAACCCGCGGCGACGCCAAGCTCTTTAAGTGCATCGACCTGATCTTGCATCAGTGCAATGAGCGGCGAGACAACGATTGCAACGCCATCGCGCAAGAGCGCAGGAAGTTGGTAGCAAAGCGATTTGCCGCCGCCAGTTGGCATCAGCACCAATGCATCGCCGCCGCCTACGACCGTATCGACGATGGTGCGTTGCGCACCGCGAAAGCTATCGAAGCCGAAAACGCGTTTGAGGGTGTCGAGAGCGGGGTCTTGCAAGGAGGTCGGATCGAGCGTGGTGTGTGGAAACGGTGAATAGTTTTGTTAGCGTTCGCTGGCGGCTGTTGCCAGTGCCTCGAGCAATGGTTTTAGGCGCGGACCGTCGTCTCCGAGCTTTGCGACCAGTAGTGCATCATGTGCGCGTACTGCGTTAGTCATCGCAATGAGTTTTTTTTTGCCGTGTTGTGTGAGTTGCACACCCCAACGCCGCGCATCTTCTTTGTCGTGAATGCGCACAACAAGCGCATTCGATTCCAGCCAGTCCACAAGACGCATCGCGCCCGAGCGATTGATCCCCATAGCATCGCTTAAAACACCCTGAGCTAATCCAGGATTGCGATCAATTAACACCAGCGCAGCGAATCGTTGAGGGCTCAACTGCCATTGTGCAGTCGCGGCGTCGAAATGAAGATAGAGTGCGTTTTGCGCACGGCGTAGAGCGTAACCGGTGAGTTCGTCGAGAACACCATAGTCGAGTCCGGGCACGTGCTGCATCGGCGCAGCGACCTCAGGCGACTTGCCGCGCGACTTGGTGGTTGGGATTGGCATAACGTTACATCGTTTGAGTTAATGCAATTATCGTTGTATCGTCATTTTCCATGGTTCAAATATTTGTTGCATAATGCAACAAATATTTGATATGCAAACGATGAGTAAATCATTAACGATTGCGGTGGCCGGTGGCGGCATTGGTGGTTTGACCGCTGCGCTGGCGCTCGCTCGAGGCGGACACCATGTCACTGTGTTTGAAGCCGTTCGGGAGATTAAGCCGCTCGGCGTCGGTATTAACGTGCTGCCTCATGCGGTGGCGGTGCTCTCCGACCTTGGATTGCGCGACGCGCTCGCTCGTGTGGCTGTCGAAACCGAAGCCCTTGTATTCGCTAACAAGTTCGGACAGACCATTTATCGGGATCCGCGCGGGCGCGCGGGTGGTTACGAAACACCGCAATACTCGATACATCGTGGTGCACTGCATTTGGCGTTACTTGATGCGATCCGTGCGGATGAGCGTATTCAGGTGCGCACCGGCGCGCGGGTGACCGGATTTGAGGTAACAGAGCGCGTCTGCTCAATTGCCGTCGAATCGCACGAAGGCGCACGCGAGACTTTTGAATGCGACGTGTTTATCGCTGCCGATGGTATTCACTCTGCTTCACGCGCCCAGCTTTATCCGGACGAGGGAGCGCCTAAGTGGAATGGCATGATGATGTGGCGCGGTACGACGCGCACCGAGCCGTACATGGGCGGTCGAACGATGGTGCAGGCCGGTAACAAATTCGCAAAGTTTGTTGTCTATCCGATTGAAAAACCTCATACAGATGGCACCCAGTTGATCAATTGGATTTGCGATATCCGGATTGCTGACGGTATCGGCGGAACGCTTGTAGCGCCGTCGCGCGAGAACTGGAGCACACCAGGAAAGATCGAAGATTTGCTACCCACATTCGGTGCTTGGAAATTCGATTGGCTCGATGTGCCGTCGATCATTCGCGGTGCAACGCAGATATTCGAATGGCCGATGGTCGATCGCGATCCACTGCCAAGATGGACTCATGGCCGGATGACGCTTTTGGGCGATGCTGCGCATCCGATGTATCCGATTGGCAGCAATGGTGCGACGCAGGCGATTCTCGATGCGCGCGCCATTGCCGATGCGCTCTCGTCAAACGACGATCCACGCGATGCACTGGTGGCCTACGAAAACGCTCGTCGTCCGATGACTGCCGAAATCGTGCGCATGAATCGCCAGGAAGGTCTCGACATCGTTCTTGACATGGTGGATGAGCGAGCACCGAATGGCTTCAAACAACTCTCGGACGTGATCGATCCGGCAATGATTGAAGCTACTGTGCGGCGATACAAGCAAAAAGCAGGTCACCAACCCAGTTCGTCGTAGATAAAACGAGGCTATTTCGGTGCGCTGATCGAAGGGGTAACGCTGTAATCGAACGTCGTTGTGATTACCGAGGCACCGTTATCGGTATCGGTCACTCGTTTGAGCGGTAACTTGTTCTTCTCATCGATCGTCACCGTATCAAGAACCGTTTGTTCTTTGGTTTTTTCGTAAAGCTGAAGCGTTTTTATCGGTTTGCCCTGTTGTGTGCCGCGGGTAACGGCGCGAATCGTCATTGTGCCGATGCTGGCATCGGTCGCAACCGGGAGCGGCGCGGCGCCCATTCGCTGCACTTTCTCCTTGCCAAATTCCGTAAATGCCTGGCCATCAATGATGGTGGTGACAATTCTGTCGCTCGACGCAACGTTTTCGACGCTGGTGCGATATGCCTTCCCTGGCAGATATTCCGCGATGTATTTCGCGATACCGTCGGCAGTTTTGATGGTGGTCTGAGCGCGATACGCGTGATTTGCCTGATTGCGATACGCCTCGTCAAACTCCGCGACTACTTTTTTTCGTTCGTCTGCGCTAACGCGGTCACCTGCTTGCGCGCGCGAAGCGTCAACGCTGGTGTTTTGCTCACCAATGTAGCCGATGGTTCCAGTTTCGATGGTTGTGCTGCCGAAAATCATCCACGGAGAGCCATCGTTGCGCGTTTTGTTTTGCCATTGCTGCCAGACGAATCCATTCACGTAAGTCGGCGTCGCATCGCTCATCACAATCACATCACGATCCCGCTTTGTTTTTGCGAAATCTCCGTCAATCGAGCAGTTCAACGGCGTGCTCTTCCCAAACGGCGCACAAACAATGCTGCTTTGGTCGCGACGAATGGTCAAAACCGCAGGCAACGCGTACTTGGGCTTAGTGCTGTTGCTTGCGATCTGGAAGCGTCGACATTCGGATTTATTTTTATAGCCAAACTCGACGCCCATCATCCATGCATTGTCCGATTTGCGGATCACCACTTTAGCGACGTCAGTGAGCCCGTCGCCGTCGAAGTCACCCTCGGTTCGCCATGGTGCGCTTGCTTTGGTTTGAGCGAGCCATTGCTTCCATTCGTCCGATTGATAGTCGCTTCCATTGGCGTCTCGCCAATTGTCTTTTTCGACTTCAGGCACGATACCGCACCCCTTGTCCGTGATGAGATCAATGAGCGAAGGTGGCTTGGGCGTTTGCGCGGAAACCGCCAGTTGGAAGCTCGCCACAAGCAATGAAAAGAGTACGTGGTAGCGAAGTAGAGCGCTCATACTGTCAGGGCAAGAAACATTGACTTCTCAAGCCTAGCAGAACGCTCTCGCAGCTGAGTACTAAGCGAGCGATGACAACACGCTAGCGAGCCCCCGCGGGTTTGAAATAAATGGTGAATGACTTGTTGCAAGTGTCTTTTGCTCGAATCTATTATCAGGCGTAAACGCATCTGCCTCGGCAATCATCGCGTCTTGCGCAGCCAACGGAATCGCGTGATCGAGGCTGCATCGCACGTAGGCGCGTCGCACGCTGCCCCACCGCGCGACGGTAGGCGCAACTTTCCCTGCGAACGCCTGAACGGGTTCGTCAGGTGTCAGCAAATTTGCGATCGCTGGAAACGCATCGTCAGCAATGTCTCCATAAAACGCGCTCTTACTTTTTGCTTGATACGCAGGGTCGGCGGCACTGGGATTGATGCGAACTGCAGCAACAACACCAGGGTCAGCCGCGAACAGGGGCGGTACTTCAGAGCTCGCCCATTCAGGGCGCGTGATGTACGCAATGACCGAATCGAGTTTCACGGGAACGAATGCGGTGAGATAGACGAGTTTTCGGATGAGTGCGGGTTCGGCTTCGGCCACTGCGGTGAGCGTTGCACCGCCTAGGCTGTGGCCAACCAGGATAACCGGGCCGCTTCCGTCTTTTACGAGACCACGAATCACGTTAAGCGTGTAATCGCGGTAGTCATCGAGTGTGATTGCCGCCAACCCCGATACCTCGGTAGCGAGCGCACCGTGGTCTTGCGGTTGGGTGCGATAAGCCGCAGGGAGCTTTGCCTTGTAGCCGTGCCCCGGCAAATCAATGGCGATTGCACGAAAGCCTTCAGCGGCGAGCAAGCTGACCACCTCTGACCAGCACCAGCCGCCGTGCCAGGCACCGTGCACCAATACAAATGTCGGTTTGCGAGCTCTGCTGTCTGAGCCGATCGTTGCTTCTTGCGCTGTTGACGTACTCTGTCCCATATTTATGCTCCTTGTGACGGATTCCGATGTCGACGGAAATGCGTGAGCAGTCTAGGTACAGTGTCAGAGTAGTTTTGGCTGAATCGTGCCCGCGAAATTGCACTACTGCGCCATAGAGTCGATCGCTAAAGCACGATTCGACTCTTACGCCACTTTGCAGGTGGTAAACGATGGACAAGTTTGAACTCGCGCACAAAATGCGACGCGTCGGAAAAACCGCAACGTCGTCCGATTTCGGTGATTGAGAGATGGTTGAGGCGAGGTTGCAAAAGTAGCTGCGCGGCTC
>JBOFBL010000362.1:0-2143 GCA_051645545.1 Casimicrobium sp.
TTTCACGCCGACGATGGTCGACCTTCGCCTGATGAGGCGTGGGGTATCGCGCTGGCGGCGGAAAGCGAAGCGGCGACGGTGGTGTGGACGCCGGAAATTCGTGCGGCGTGGGCGGCTTGCGAGACGATTGCGGTAGAGGGGCGCGACAAGGTGGGAGCACGCAAAACGTTCCTCGCGACCTATGAGCGATTGTTGCAACAGGTTCGGGCTCGTGCCGAGCCGGTGCGTTGGGATATTTCTCATGGCCATGACCCGCATCAACGTGTGGCGGCGATCGAGGAAGCGGCGCGGTTGAATCGCATTGCGTCTGCCGATGCGCTGGCGGTGATTGCGATGGTGAAGCCGTTGGCCTTGCCGAGCGCCACTGCTGAGCGCGTAGCGGCGAGTGATGGCGCTGTCGCTGGATTGCTTGCGCACGTGGCGGAATCGAGCGACGTCGATGGTTTGGCGCGATTGGCCGAAACGAAACGGGTGTTGGCCGAGCGTCGCGCCGCGCGATTGGCCGAAGAGGATGCTGCGCGCGATGAGCTATCGGCGGCAGCGGCGAAGCGTGCGGCAGCGATGGTGGCTTTGCATGGCGGCGCTGATGCTGTCGCTCGAGCAACCGAGCGTGTGATGTCGCTTAACCCACAGCGCTCTACTCGTCGACGCGCGAAGGCGGCGGCATGAGCGCGAAACGAAAACAGAATCGTCGCAACAGGGCTGCGCAAGTGCTAATTCAATCGCTTTACGCGCGGCTGGCTGATGCGGAAATCAAGTTGCAGGTTGATACGGTTGAGATGCACGCTCTTGTGGTGGAGGTTTTTCAGGCAAAAAGCAGGGAGTGTTTCTATCGCGACGCGTTGAGAAAAGAGCGCGAGCAATTCCAAGCGCAGCTAGCGGCGTTCACGCAAAGCGCAGTTGATCTAATAAGCTTTTCTAAGCAGCCGTCCATCGTTGTTCAGATGACGCAAGCGCAGTTAGATGATGTTCGTGTCGCGTTCGGGGCGTCAAAATGAGCCGCCACAGAACCATCGGCTTGACCGATTACGCGGTGAGCCTCATCGACAACTGGATTGCCAACGCGCATTCCGGCAATTCGGTGGTACCGCGAGACTTTCATCGCGAAATCGATCGCCACGAGCCGCGCGCGCAGCCCAATGCGTTGTGGGCTGCGCCGGTCGAGGCGATCTATCGTGAGCTGTGGGAAAGCGATCCGGTGCGTCACACGGCGGCGCTGTGTGTCGCGGCGTTCACGTTTGGTGCGCCGCGCAATCGCTTGCAGCAATTGAATGTGACGAAGTCGCAGGCCGATACGTGGCTGTGGCTATTCGGGTATGAGGTGAATTTGGTCGACTTGGCGAAGGTGGGCGATTCGGCAAAGCTCAATGTGCGAGCTCGCGAAAGCTACGCAATATCGAAAGAGTTTGGCGATTTGCGCAAGCCGCTGCCTCGCGAAAAGATCGCGCGCGATTCGTCGGTGTGGGCAGGGGGTGTGCGTGTTAGCAAACTGTTCAACTAAGAACGATACGGCGTTTACCGCCGATCAGCTGCTTTGTGGGCGAGCGCTGAAATTCAAGGGCGCGAAAGAGCTTCAAGGCATTTTCGAGTGGTTCGACAACACTTGGTACGGCGTGGGTGAGTTGTGTGGCATGCTTGAATCTATGCGTGTGATCGTTCACCGCGATACTTTAAGAAACGGGCTTGAGCAAATGTGTGATTCAGGTTTTCTGGAGCGAACGAATCCGAAAAGATTGGCTCGTATCAAAACGCTCTATCGCAGGAAATTGACCGATGAGCAAAGACAATACCGCGAGCGCGAGCGGGCTAAGGCGCGCAACATGATCGCGCGCGCCAATGTGGCCAATCGAATTGTGCGGCGAGAGGCGCGCAACATGCCTCAATAAACGCCACAGTGTTTAGCTAATTTGAAAAATTCTTTTCTTTATAAATCAAAGCGTTAGCGAAAATCTGCCGAAACCAACGATTGCAATCTGCCGAACGTTGTGCAGAATTCGTGGCGGGCAACTGCGCGCATCGAAATCGTGAGCTTCCGGCAAATATCAGACGATGCGAGTCTCGAGCGCATCATTGCCGAAATAGCAAAGCGCAGTTCGTTCGCGGTCATCCGCGCGATGACGGCTACAGTCAAAGATGCTCAAGC
>JBOFBL010000363.1:0-12623 GCA_051645545.1 Casimicrobium sp.
TAGGCCAACTGCGCCATGTACTCATTAGTCACGCCGGGAGTTACCAACTGGTCGATGCTATTCATCACGCCGACCAATGCCTGCGCGGCGATTCCTTCTCGCTGCGCTGCATAGTCATAGGCTTGCGCCTGCGCTTGCCGCACTTGCTGCGTGTCGGCCATGCGCTGACGCGTGTAAGCATCCTGCCTTAGATAACCGGCCTTAAGTTCGGACAACTGAACTTCATCACCGTTTTCCAGCTTTACCGAAACGGAATCAGCCAGATCGGGCGGTACGCCAGCCTGCTCGTCGCTCTCGTTTTCGTCCTCGGGAGCCGCTTGGTCTTGCGGTTGCTCTTGCGAGCCGTCCGACGCCTCTTGCTCGCTCTCCTCGCCGCCATCGACCTCGGTCGGAATGTCGTCAAGGAAGGAGAGATCGTCGGAGCCTGCCGGTTCCTGCGCCTGCGTGCCCGATGCCGGGGCTTGCGCTGGGTTATCCAAGGCCATCAGTTTTTCCTATCGAAAAATTGAATACGATAGGATGATAGCCTTATACTTGCCTTAACGCAAGGACAATAGCCAATAGCTATTCAACGCGCGAAAATCGGTTGCCAATCTCGGGGGGTTGGTTTTTCATGTCTAGGCGCTCCTCCACTGCGATCTGCCCATCCTCCACCCAAAGCCGGAAATATCGGTCGAAGGCATCGACGGTTTGCAGCATCAGCGTAAGCGTTTGGAGCCGCTTCCCGTCGTTGGTATCGCAAGATTGCAAGCGAGCAATGGCCGCGGCTTTTAAGCCCTCAACGGCAGAGGCAAACAGTGGGTTTTTCAGAAGCTCGGCGGCCTGCTCACCGCGTCGCGCGCGATCGTTGAGTTTGATTTCCTCTTCAGTCATAGCAGCAACAAAAGCTCCTCTTCTTCGGTTTGAACCTGCGCCATCTTGTAAGCGCTCACCTTCAGGTAATACACAGCCCAATCAAGCATCACCGGCGTAGCCTGCGTGCCCGCGTCCCGCGCGGCGCGCTCTAGCGCTTGCGTCACATCATCGATCGTTCTGGCGCCCTCTGCGGCCACTTGCGCCATGCGTTTTTTAATGGCGGTCTGCTGCGCCACCGGCAGGCGTGGCAGCGCCTTAGCTGCCTGCTTGCGCTCCCGCGGGGCCTGGAACGGCTGAAGCAGCTTGCGAACAACAGGATCGATCCCGTCGAGATCAATCTCAATTGCGCGGCGCGGCGGTGTGGCCGGCTGCTGACCGTCTGTTGTGCCGGCGGCAACTCCAAGCAGCGCGAGCGTGCCTGCGACACCTCCCTGCGCTACCGTTCGGCCAGCGGCATTGCCAAACAGCGAAAACGCGTCGCTGATCGCGCCTTGCCCGACCGCTTGCCCTGCGACTGAACCGGAAAGCGACAGGATGCCGCTTGCTGCGCCCTGGACGGCGGCGCCTTCTGTGTTGCCAGTTGCGCTGGCGCCAAGCGCGAGCGTGCCAGACGCCGCCCCTTGCGCAACCCCAACCCCGGCAGCCGATGCGGTGAGAGCAAACGTCCCGGATGCCTGTCCTTGTGCCACTGCGCGACCAGCAACCGACGCAACCAGAGACAAAGAGCCCGAGGCCGCACCTTGTGCAGCGCCCGCTAGCGGCTCACCGAAAAACTCATTGATCAGTACGACGCTGGCTTGCGGCGTCTGCCAAGCGGACTGGGCGCCGGACGGCTTGCCGACCGTTTGCGGACGCAGCTTCATGGACGTTTATCCGTGCGCGATCTTGCCGGAGCCCCGGAAGTATCCAGTGTTCGTGAAACTACAGATGGCGATCGGAAACAGGCACGAGCCGTTATGAATCTCAGGCAGCCCAGTCGCCGTCCATTCGAACACATTTGGACGGTTACCCAGGTCGCACGGGAACGCACCCCGTAGACGGGTCGCGGTAAATCCGAAGTTCCCCGCCGTAGCCGTGCTTGCGCTCAGCGTGACGTTGTTAATTGCGCGGATGAACTTGCCAGACTGCGCGGCCGGAACCAGTGCGTTGAGCGAAATAACGCGAGACGCCCGCACCGTGCCGCCAACCGCAACCAACGTTAGATTGCCCGTGGTGGCGTCGTTGTACGTCACGTTGATCGTAGCGTTTGAAGCCGTCGCGCCGGTGTCTGCGTACCACTCCATCCACCACTGCACGTCGCTGTAGTTCGCGTCGCCGATCCGGCTCGCTATGTTGTCGGTCGCAAGCAGCGTGCTTAGATCAAGCGAGACGGTTTGCGCAGTCGTCAGCGTCCCGTTCAGTCCGCCCATATGGGCCAAGCGATCGTGTATCTCCATGCCCATCGCGTTGTTGCCGGATGTAACCGAAAGATAGGCCAGATAACTAGTAGCCGGAGCGGTCTGCTGAGCAAACCCCATCCCTCCGGCCGTAGTGTTGTTGCAGGTGGCAGTTGCGGCTGGAATGCCGCCCTGCCCGGGCTGCCCGGTTGCGCGCCACAGGCTGACAATTTGCGAAGCAGCAGTGTTTGCGATGCTGGCCTTGTCGATGATGACGCGGCTCGAATTGTTCGCAAGCGCGTCAACGATCCCGTCAAGAGTGGTGATTGCCATGGATCAGGCCCACGTCCAGCGCAATGCGGCCGGGGCGAACTCAAATGCCGCGCCTGCGGCAAGTACAACAGGCGTATTGAGCGCTGCCCATGCCCACATACTGCCGCCCGTCGAAGCGTCGAACAGCGCGACATGCGTCACTGTCGATGCGGGCATGCCGTCGTAGCGGATCAGCGCATTGTTCGAAGTCGTGCCGCCAGTGCCGGTTGACGTGGCAGCCGTGCTGCCGTCTGCCTGCGTTGCGGCCCAGGCCGCTGTGCTGCGCGCGACAGCTTTGCGCGAATACGGGCCGGGGCCGCCCGTCGATTCGGTGCCGCCGCCCGCATCGGATGGCGCGGAGGTAAGCAGCGCCACATGCCAGCTTGCCGGCAGCGTCGGCGCTGCCGCGCCACGGAAAAACCAGTCGGCAAGCTGATTTTCAGAGAAATCAGTAAGTTGTGACAAGGCTAGACCTCTTCAAGAATAGTGCGGGCACGCACGGCACGGCCATTGCTATCGCGCACGATTTCTTTGTCTGCCGACAAAATGCGGGCGATTTGCACATTGTTTTGGTTCATCTGCTGGATGGCTGCAGACAGCATTTGCATTGCGGCTGAAATGGCCTCGTTGCTGTTGGCCTGGCTCTGGATCATGGCCTCCGCCATTGGCCCGACAACCTCAGCCGCATTGAAGCTGATAGCGGTAGCAGGCTTTGATGCAGCATCTGCCGCCATCTGGCTCTGCGCTAGGCTCGTTTGCTGCTTCATTTGCTCTATTTGCAGTTTTGTCTGCGCCTCGATCTGCGCTTTCTGAATCGCGACCTCCGCATCAGCCTGCGCCTTGAGCTGCGCAATCTGCATGTCGACCTGCGCTTTCACTTGCGCTATTTGCTGCTCATGCTGCGCTTTTAGCTGCTCCGGGTCAGGCTGCGGCTCAGTTTTAGGCACGTTCGCCGGGTCAGTCCAAAACTTCGCCACGTCTTTGATGCCAGCGTTTTGTAGCAACGCCTCGTGGGCGCTATAGATGTTTTTCAGCGTAACAATCTTATCAAGCCCGCCCATATTGATGGCCGTGGCTTGGTTTTGCAGCGTCATGGATATGGTTCGCTCAATCTGCTCTTTGTCCATCATGCCGACGCCGACATTGACTTGCATGTCAAACTCGTCTTTCCATTCGCGCGGATCAACTTCCACGAACTGGCCGGAAAGACGCATAGACAAAGGGCGTTCTGCGTGCTGGGAAAGAAGGCGCGCAATCCCTCGCATGCACGGCGCAAGGCACATTTCACCAAATAGCCGCGCCATCGACTTCGCTCGCAATTGGCTCATGTTGGTAATGATGCTGATGCCGCGCGCGGTCTGGTTCAGCGTGTCGCCGTCCATTCCTTGCGCGTAGCGCGTCCACCCAGTCTTGTTCTCGGTGTCCGCCTCGATAAACTCAAGCATCGGAAACGAATGCTGCGCGACAAATGGCATGACGATTGGCGAAACAGCGTCTTTGGGTGCGCGAAGTGCGCGGCCCATAGATGGGTTCGTGAAGTCCTCCACGCTCACACCTGGCGCCTTTGTATCAACCACAAGCATCGGGTTATTGGCCCAATACAGGTTGTCCAACGTCTGACGGCGCAGCACCGTACTTACGTCCTGCGACTCCACCGCCTCATCGGCGGGGCAGCGCCCGACGAATTCATGCGGGAGCACGGTTGGCGTCCATGCGCTAACCGGAACCTCATCGACAATCTCGTTTTTGAGAATGACCTTGTCTTGCTCGGCGAAATAGATGCAGCGCAGTTCAGGAACGCCGTCGCCATCAAGATCAATGCGCCTGAAGATGCGGTAGATCAGAACTTCTTCAGCGTTCGGCGAAGAGGACTCATCTTCCATCGTGCGCCGAATGCCCGAGTCGCCTTCCCGATAGCGCGACCGCGAGAAACTGAGCCCGCTCACAAGTTCTTCGTCATAACCTTGAGACATCAACTCATCGCGACTTGCGTACCAGCGAATGGCGACGGTCGGGGCTTTTTGAAGATCACAAGACTTCGCGCGAGGGCTGACCAACACGTCTGCTGGGTCAAGACACTCCACAACAACGCGGCCTTGGCTTTGCGTTGATCGAACGCGCGCGTTAAAAAGCTCGACAGGGAGTTGCTGACCATCGCCGCCATCTTGCATCTCAACGCCGGCAGGCTCGACCGAAAGAATCTCGCTGCCCGGATCGTCAGAAACGATCGATTGCAAAGATTCTTGTGTTTGGTTTTTGTAGTCAGCCTCAGTGACGGTTTCGTCCTTCTCCCATCGCCACGTCAAGAACCCGGTTTTCGACAGAAGCCCGTCCTTGATAGCCTCGTGGATGTTTAAGAACCCATTGTTTTGGGTGTAGAACACATAATTCACCAGGGCCGTGCGCTGCTCGGCCTCCTGCACGCCAGCCTGTCTGCGCGCGCAAAACTCGACAGCCTTGTCTTTAGACAAGAACATGTCGGAAATGCTGGTAGAAAGGCCCTCAACAACCTTGAACACATCCGCAGACTGGACGGTTGAGCGGCCCTTGCGCTCATCGCCGCGTTTGCGCCGCAAGTAGTAGTTCAGCGCCCGCTCACGCTCCGGGCCAACAACAACATCGATGTATTCGCGGCAGTCTTCCAGCTCTTCGACCAGAAGGTTGACTAAGTCTTGATTTTCGTCAAGAGAATCGACGGACTCCCGTGCCGCTTCGTAAAGCTGCATAGTTAGGCAGTTGCCTTAACCGGCTTGATGACGATCACGTTGCGTTTTTCATCGTGGAACAGCTTGTATTCCACGCCTTCCGTGTTTTTGGCAATCGCCGGCTTGTCCACCGTGAAAGTGCCGATATGTCCAGCAATTGCGCCGCGAATTTCAGACGGGATCACCTCAAGGCGATGGAGAGATACAGCGTGAATGAAATCAGGAACAGCGACTTCGTAGCTCATCAGACAATCCAATCTTCGTTAACTTCAGCCGCGCGAATCTCATCCGCAGGCGAATCGTTGTCCATCATGTCGGCGGCAACAGCCATGTAGCGGAACGCATCACTTCCATGACTCGCCTCGTCATGCACCGGCTCACCAGGAGCACCGGTAACCATGTTAATGCGTCTCTTGTATCTTTTCAATCGATTTACGAGTTCTAATGCGTTTTCTCTATCGAACCAGACGCGCGGGAACATGGCGCGGGCCGCTTGAATGCCAGCATCGACGCCGATTTGCGGGACGGACATTGCCGTACAACCAAGCGCGTTGAGTATTTCCACCGCACTCTTACCGGTTTGTTTGGACGGGATGTTGCCGTCCCAAGGCAGGAAGTCACGCCCCCAAACAACGCGCGGCCAAGCGTTGCGCACTTCAGCGAGGTCTTCGCCGTAGGTCTTGAACTTGGACTCGTGGTAGCCGATGACGCGGATTTCGCCCGCTGCGCGCTGCGCCAAGATAATGGCAGTCGCGTCAAAGTAACCAATGTCCCATATTCGATGCACCCTAAGCAACGCATCATGAGGCACCGTGCGAATGCGCCCTTCGCTTGACACGCGCTCTAGCTCTTTAGCGTAGATCGCTCCGGCTACGGACGGTCGACACTTTCCGCCCCAAATGTTGTCATAGCTATCCGGATCGTGCTGGAGCGTCATCAAGCGCTCTTGCTCAAGCTCAGCGGTGAACCAAGGGTTATCCAGATAGCTCATGTCGATCACAAGCACGTTGTCATCGGGCGACACGCAGTACCGGTCGTAGACAAAATCCGTATCAAGTTCCGGGTTGAAGGTAATCCAGATCTCAGAGCCCGGCTTGCGGAACGTGGGAGTGACAACCTCCATCGTCCGCTTGGTCATCGCCTGGCCCTCTTCGATCCACAGGATGTCGAAGTCCTCGTAGGACTTGATATTGACTACGCCTTGCTGTCGTAGGCCAGCGAAGTGAAACTCGGTGCCGGTGCGCCGACCTTGGCTGACGCCGTATATAACCGTCTCTTGCACTTCGTACAAGTGCGCCAGACCAAGAGAATTAATCTGCGATTTAAGCGTGTGGTGAACAGACTCAGCAATCGACTTTTGTGTCTCTCGACCACACAAAATGCGCTTGGGCGCTCCCGCTGCAATTGCCAGCAGCAGGCGCCCCACTGTCCAGCTTTTAGCTGAACCGCGCCCGCCTTTGATGATCTTGTAGCGTTTTGGCTGCAGCAGCGGCAAAAGCTTGTCTGGAATATCCAGATTGACCGTCTTAGCCGCCATCCTCGCGCTTTGCCGGAACGCCGTTGATCACGATCGTGGTTGAGAGCGCCGATCCATCCGGGTTGGCGAGCGAAACGTCTTGCTTGTCTCGGTACTGTGGGTTGCGGATCGCCGCGCGGCGGGCGTATTCCTGCGCCAGGGACTTGGCTGCGCTGGCGTCAATGTCACCAGACTTGCTCAGAGCGCTCTGCAGCACCTCCACACCCTTGTCCAGCCAAGCTTCGGCGCTTTGCATTCTGGCAATAGCAGCGCGAGCCTTGATATCGTCGTCAGCGGTCAAGTAGCGCTTGACTGTTTTAAGGCTGACGCCGACGATCTGCGCGACCTCCGGGTAGCTATTACCGTCCTCAATCAGGTCGATAATCTGGTCTAGTAGTTCAGGAGTTGCTGGCATAATTGATGTCGCAGTCGTTGGCGCTTTTGACGTCAAGGCTTCGATATAGTCGATTGCCTTTTACGCTCGGGTAAAAAACCGGTAAATCTGCAATTGCAGACACGGCTGGCGCAATCTCAAGCAAACGCAGCATTTGCGTTGACAATGCCGCATCATTTCTTTCTTTTTGCTTAATTTTTTCCAGTAGAAAAGCGGTTGTTACGCCGTACTCTAGAGCAAGATCGCGCGTTTTTGCGCCAGACCGCTTTTTCCGGTGCAGCGCATCAAGAGCGCAGTCGTTCCATTTTTTTACCGCGACGCCCGGACGTTTTTTTGCCTCACGGCGACGTACTTCAAAGTAAATCTTTTCGAGTGCATTTTTCATTTTTCAGTCAGCCCAAATCGCTGTATTTTGGGATCGGTTGCGCACAGCACAAAACCAACGCGCGCTGCCGGATCAGCGATGATGTTGCACTTTTGCTGGCGACCGCGGGGGGCGCCCATTACACGACCAATCCGCGCATCTTCATAAGCTGAAGCTTCATCTTTTCAAGCTCTAGTAGGGTTTTGTCAAGCATGCGCCTCGAGGCGTATAGATCGGCCATCGCTTGAGAAAGCATCTCGCCAGCATCTTTTGATTCGACATCAATTTCAGCCGATGGCCTGGGCTGCTCTTCGTTGATCCTTTGGATTGGACCTAGACCTCCCGGCTTTTGAGCGTATCGCTGAAATATTGGCAAAAAAGGCATTACTTGATGTCCCCACGTGCCCGCAGCAATTGAAGCAGCTGCGCTTGATTCGCTGGACGCTGGCCGCCAGCAAATTGCTGCTGGCTCATCGCCTGCGCTGGCTGCTGCGGCGCCTGAGTTTGTTGCCTGACGAATTGCTCAAACGGCAATGGCTGACGACCTTGCTCGCCTTCTTGGATTGCGTAGGCGTTGTAGCGGTTACGTAGTTCGATCAGACCGGACATCGTTTATTTCCTCTTCAATAGCTTTCAAGCGAATTGCGATCGCAATCAAATGCTCCCTGATCGTTTGAGAGTCAGGGAAATGCCCGATTCCTTCAAGCAGGCCAGACAAAGACGGAAGATTCTCCTCTCGCTCATAAACCAGATCGTCAATCTGTACAGTTAGGTGCCGCTTTTGCTCCATACCAAATTATCGCTTTCTGACAGCGTTAAATCAAGCTTTGTTGCTATCTTCGCGCGCGCGGATTGGGGTCAAGCGTGCATTGACTGCAAAACGAACCCTCGCTCCATTGCGTAAGAACAAAGCGCATCGGCGCGCTCGTTCCCAACAATCCCGCTATGACCTCTGCACCAAAGAATTTTTGCTTTGCCCATCACGGCCAGAGCGCGCCTCCAATAATCAGCGTTCTTGACCGGCTCGTCGCCGGCTTTGGGGCCTTTTTTCCAGCCATTGCGCTGCCACTTTCGATGCCAAATAGTAAGCGCTTTTTGGCAATACTGTGAATCCGTGTAAACGGTGGCTTGACGGCCTCGGAGCCATTCCAAAGCCCTGCAAATCGCCTCGGCTTCCATCTGGTTGTTTGTCACGTTTTCACATGAGCCAGCCTCATGATGGATTTCATTGCCGCCTTCGTAAACGACGAACGCCCATCCGCCATTTCCAGGGTTTGGATGACAAGCGCCATCTGTATAAATTTCCAATTCCTATCCTTTCATTTTTTCAAGGCGAACGTATTCTTACCCTGAGTCATGCATGCAGCCTAATCGGAGCATCATCCCTCCTAGCTGTTTAGCACTCCTCCACCTTTATCAGCAAGGTTCCCGAGAAGCTTTCGCCATCAGGATATCGCGGCCCCACCGCGCATTCATTGACTTCGCGACACACCCCAGGTGAATACCAAGGTGGCGTATAGCCAGCTCTTAAGCACGGCGTGCCTTTATGACATGAAAGATCCAGCTTTCGCTGGCGGGCTGTTTCGTTCAGGCTTTCGCCGTCACTCGTCCGGGTTTCAAAGACGGGCCAAATTGTGCTTGCCACACGTTCCTGAGTTCCCCGCTGCGGCTTAACTTCCGGGAGCTGCGCTACGTTGATAGGCGCTCTGACCGTGCCAGAAGAAAAACCCCAAACACTTGACGGGGCTGGCCCTTGGCTGGGCAATCACACTCACGCAGTAGGACGCTTGTGTAACCACACAGCCCCGTCAAATATTCGGGGTTACCTACTGATCGCTGATTGCCACATCAACGCAAGAATTGTAGATCAACCACACGGATTGTCAAGAACGATTTTCATCCGCTCCAAAAAACACCGATCAAAATGTTCTTGACATACGATTAGAAGTGTACTATTATTCTTTTCATGGATGCACAACGTGTCCACCGCGCCCCGCGAACAATGGCACAAGGAAAAAATCATGATCAAGGTCGAATATCAAGTCCGCAATTACGAAACCGGCGATGTCTACGGATCTGCGCCAGACCTGCAAGGCGCCGTTTTGGTCGCAGCCTCAGCCGATGGCTATGGCGCGGTGTATCAGCGTGACGAACAAGGCGAAATGCGTTTGTATTCAAGCGGCCGCCACATCGGCAACAATGTGTATTACCCGGTCGAATCTGACGCGTTTGCTGCATTTTCTGCACTTCCAGACGACGCCGCAGCGATCACCGAAGTCGCGCAGCAGGTGTATGACAGCGGCATTCTTCATGCACGATTCCAGAACCTGGAGATCGTCGCCCTCACATTTACCGACGGCCTTCTCACGCACGTTGACGGCCGCACGCTTGACCAGATCCAGTCTGAAGACTACTGCGGCGATGAAGACTTCAGCGCCGCAGTGATTCGCGCGTTGTATCGCTAGAAATGTTCTTGACAAAAAAATAAGCGTGTACTGTTATTCTCTACATCGATAGTCGCAAAAACAGACGCAAATGACACCTGAAAAACGCAAACGCGGCGGCGCTCAACCAGGAGCAGGCAGGCCAAAAACGCCCAAAGAAACGCACCTAGTTAGAACCGTACTGGCTGTTCGCCCAGACCAAATCGAGCCGCTTGCGCTGCTTGGCCGTGGCAAATGGCTGCGCGCGAAGATTGACGAAGAGATTGATATGCGCAAAAAAGTTGCCGCTTTCCGCCGTAGGCTTGCTCAGCAAAAACCTAACTCATCTGACAAAGGAAAATGACATGTTGACCTACAACAACGAGCCGGCTAAAAAAGCTATGTTCCAGGCGCGTTTTGCAGCCCATGTAGCCGCCGACGAACTAGTACAACGCGAGGGCGCCGTAACAATCGACGGCAGGTTTCGCGGCTGCTTTATCGGATGCACGATGAACGCTTACGACCACGAGGAGTTTGCGAACCAGATCGGGCCGCTCTGGCTTGCTAAGTTGGCCGACGGGATTCACGAAACCCTACCGGCGCAGGATGTTGCTGAATTTGGCACCGATCTTCTCGCGGCAATCCCTGCTGGGAAAAACATTGACCACGTCCTTCCGCTGTTCTTGGCAGAACTGGTCAAACGCTTACATTTCGGCGAAAAAATGCGCGCCAAGCAGGATGAGCTTGTATCGATTCTGATGAAAAAAGGCAGCGGCGAAGCGGTTGGCGAAGAATCTTTTATCGGCTTGCGCAATAACTTTCAAAATGAGTTCTATTCTGCGGATGCAGCGGCGTGGGCGGCGGCGGCGGCGGCGGCGGCGGCGGCGGAGGCGGCGCAGTCGGCGGCGGAGCGCCGAAGCGCCTGGCACGCTGAAGCAAAAAACCAAGCCGCCGACCTGATCAGGCTGCTGCGATCATGCAATTAAACGCCTTCAGAGCGTTTTTGCGCCCTGCACGGCTCAAGACATGGACCCAGGCTTTCGCGCGCAGCACGCGTTGATCTGGCAAGCCGCAGAAGAGTTTTTGGCTGGCCGCCGCAACTGGGGCGGAAAAGAGAAGGGCTATGTAGCGCGTCAATCTTCCAGGAGTGGACGCTACATAGCCCATAAGCAGGCTCCTTGCGGAGCGAGCTGGCATTTCCAACAACCTTAAGAGTCCGGAGCGGCCACGCCAATCATAAGGACTTAGCCATTCCTGGCCTGATCGACAGCCTTTAGCACTTCCGTGGCCGACAGGTCGAAGTGCGCGACCTTATATGCACCGGCTTTCGCCGACCGAGCGGCCCGGTAGCTCGGTGAACAAACTGATAAGGTCATCACATTCGATGACCGGGTGCATCCTACTGGCAAGACTGGCTCGAGTTCAGATGCGATCCAATTTTAACATGCCAAGAGTTAGTCAGCCACGTCTTTGAATCCGTGGTGAATGTTATGCGTGCGCATCAAGGCTCGGATCGTTTTCAGCGCGCTCGCCCCAAAAGTTTCGCGTGCCCACCCAAGATAAAGTTCTTTCTCGTTGTGATATCCGCAGTATCTCGAATTCGGCGCCCCTCTCTCGTAAAACGCCCATGTTCCGCCCCATTCCGGCTCGCAGCGCACCACAACCACGCCGCATTGCTGCGCAAAACGTTTGAGCGTCATTGGTTCAGGTTTTTTCATTAAGCACCTCAACTTTTACAATCCCGCCAATGTTTCCGCGATCGACGTAGACCCTAGACACAAATCGCACGTCGTTGACGCCCCAAGCGTCCGCGATCCCGTCCCGACCGCTTTTGAATGCCGCGATAAGGTTGTCATCGTCGACCTTGCGTCGACTTGGGGGAACGAAAGTGATAGCTAGAATGATCTCTCCATCCGCAGGTAAATCCGGCGCTCCGTGAGCCTTTGCAAGCGTCCAGCATGCGTGCCGATAGGATCGCTTGGCTTTTGATAGCGCTGCCCAATGCGAGCGCGCATTGGGGCTCAAAATTGATGGCGGCCAAGGCAGGATAAGCAGACTCATTCAGGCCTCTTGGACGCGCTTCTCATTCGTAAAACCCTTCATCAATCCTAGCAAATGGAATTTGACCATTTGGCCCGCGAAGCATTGGCCTCCAATGGGTAGGAGGCTTTGATCTACTTTCCTTAACCGTCACGTTATCGTTCCTTTGCCAGTATGGGCGCGGATTTTTTGCAAAAGGACACGTATTCCATCGCGCTAGGCTTGTCCTGCCGGTGTAAATCTGAGGCCAAACAATAATCCATGCGCCGCTCATTGGCGCCGTCTCAATCGGTAGCCATTCATCGCTCATTCAAACCACCCCCAATGTGAAAACCCTTTCCCCGGCCCGCCTGTTTTCTTCTTCAGGCGCTTGTCCAAGATCGCGCTCTTGCTCAGGAGCGCATACAAGCTCTTGGCTTGCGCGTATTCGTACTTGCATCCAAACACCTCGCGGCAGATGTCTTTGATCGAGTAAAACGCGCCTTTGTTAGCAAGCAAAAAGGTCAGCGCTTTTTCGGTAGCGCCGGTAGACCGGTTCGACCTTTTGCCACGCTTATTGATCGGCTGCGTTTGATGTGCTGCGTATTGCTGCGCGGATGAAATGATTGCCCACGGGCTTGCTTTGTCGATCTTCAAAC
>JBOFBL010000364.1:0-6964 GCA_051645545.1 Casimicrobium sp.
AGGCGAGCGTCGGTGAATGTCATGTAATGTGCGGTTGGGATGCCGTGGCGTTTCATGAACGCCTTTGCGAAGTCTTTCGACCATTCGAGTTGCGCTGCGGCTTTCGTGGGGCCGAACACTTTCAAACCTGCGGCGCGAAACGCATCGACGACGCCCGCCGCGAGTGGCGCTTCGGGGCCGACGACGGTGAGCGCGACTTTTTGTTCTTTTGCGAGCGCGACCCATGAGGCAACATCGTTCGCTGGATGGTTTTCGCAATTGTGTTCGGTTGCGGTGCCCGCGTTGCCCGGCGCAACGATCACGTTCTGCACGCGCGGAGACTGCGCGAGTTTCCACGCGAGTGCGTGTTCTCTTCCGCCGTTGCCAATTACTAATATTTTCATTCTGAACTTTGTAGGAGCGGCTCTGCCGCGATCATCCTGAGTAACTGATTTGTGTGGAGGAGCAAAGTGACCGTTCACAACGGTGGGTGCGATTCAAACGCTTTCTCATTTCGATAGGTGGATCGCGGCAGAGCCGCTCCTACAGTTTGTTGTTAGTGCCTGAAATGCCGCACACCCGTCGTCACCATCGCCACACCGCGCTCGTTCGCCGCATTGATGACTTCTTCGTCGCGCATGCTGCCGCCCGGTTGAATCACGGCGGTTGCGCCGCAATCGGCGAGCACATCAAGGCCATCCCGAAACGGGAAAAACGCATCGCTCGCCGCAACCGAACCTTGCAAGCTGAGCCCAGCGGCTTCCGCTTTGATTTTCGCGATGCGCGCGGAATCTAGGCGCGACATTTGCCCCGCGCCGATGCCGAGCGTTTGCCCGTTCTTCGCAAATACGATCGCATTCGATTTCACAAACTTCGCGACATTCCAGACAAATTGCATATCGGCAAGTTGTTCGGCGCTCGGTGCTTTCGCGGTGACGACTTTCAGGGCATTGGTGTCGAGTTGATGCGTGTCCGCGCTTTGCGCGAGCACGCCGCCGCCGACGCGCTTCAATTCGAGTGCGTTCGCGCTTTGCGAAAGCGCCTCCATCGATACTTTGAGTACGCGCACGTTCGCTTTCTTCGCCGCAAGTTCCAATGCATCCGTTGTGTAATCCGGCGCGATCAATACTTCAACGAACTGTTTGCTCACCGCTTCAAGCGTCGCGCCATCAACCGTGCGATTGAATGCGATGATGCCGCCGAACGCGGAAGTTGGATCCGTTGCAAACGCGCGTTGATACGCTTCAAGCGTGGTCTTTCCGAGCGCAACCCCGGACGGATTCGCATGCTTCACAATCACGCAGCAGTTCTCGTCGAAACTGCGCACACATTCCCACGCGGCATCCGCATCGGCAACGTTGTTGTACGAAAGCGCTTTGCCTTGCAACTGTATGTAGCCCGAGAGCGTTCCCTTCGCGGGCGTTTCATCGCGATAGAACGCGGCGCTTTGATGCGGATTCTCGCCGTAGCGCATGTCTTGCACTTTGTGCCACTGCATCGTGAGCACATCGGGATACGCACGCACCTCGCCGTCGAGTTCGCGGCAGGTCAAGTAATTCGAAATTGCCGCGTCGTACGATGCCGTGTGCGAAAACGCTTTCTTCGCGAGCGCGAAACGCGTTTTGCGCGTGAGCGCACCTGCGTTGTCGTTCATCTCTGCGGCTAGGCAATCGTAATCGCCTGCGTCAACGACGATCGCGACGCCTTCCCAATTTTTCGCTGCAGCGCGCACCATCGTCGGGCCGCCGATATCGATGTTCTCAATCGCATCTTCGAGCGAACAATTCGGTTTCGCCACCGTTTCGCGGAACGGATAGAGATTGACGACCACCAAATCGATCAACGGAATCTTCGCACCTTCGACTGCACTCATGTGCGCAGGCAACAAACGATTCGCGAGAATGCCGCCATGCACTTTCGGATGCAGTGTCTTCACGCGACCGTCGAGCATTTCGGGGAAGCCGGTGTAATCGCCGACGTCGATCACGTTCAAACCCGCATCGCGCAGCGTCTTTGCCGAGCCACCCGTCGAGAGCAGTTCGACGCCATGTTTGGCAAGCGTTTTTGCGAATTCGACAAGCCCCGTTTTGTCCGAAACCGAAATCAGCGCGCGGGTGATTTTTCGGTTCATGATGGCAACTTGATTTTGTATTTGTCGAGCTTCGCGCGAAGCGTGTTGCGATTGATGCCGAGCATCACGGCCGCTTCGGATTGGTTGTGTTTGGTGCGCGTCATCACGTCGGCAATCAAAGTCTTCTCGACGCAACCGACCACGAGATCGTGCAAATTATCGATCGGTAAACCGTCCATTTTCTGAATGTATTCGTCGAGCGAATGCGTGACCGCTTCGGCGATCACCGCTTGGCCGTTGAGTTTGGGCTTCTTCATCGTCTTCTTGTTGTTTCAATCTACGTTTCGGGACTGTTCAGTGAATCGCTTCACTGAACGCGTAAGCTGCGATTGGTAAACGCTCATGCGCGCTCGCCAATTGTGCAAAGTAAGTTTCGACCGCTGCGAATTGCGCTGCGGTCGATTCAATCGTGTTGAGATGGTCGCGGAAAGCTTCGCCCTCGGGCAAACCTTCTGTATACCAACCAATGTGTTTGCGCGCACTGCGCACGCCGGTGTACTCGCCGTAAATAGCGTAATGATCGGCAAGATGGCGCAACAGCGCTTCCATCACTTCGATCGTCTCGGGCGCGGGCGGCAGTTCGCCACAATCGAAGTAATGCTGCGTGTCGCGAAAAATCCACGGACGACCTTGCGCGGCGCGACCGATCATCACGGCGTCGGCCTTCGTGTAATCAAGCACTGCTTTCGCTTTTTGCGGCGAATCGATATCGCCATTCGCGATCACCGGAATGCTCACAACGGCTTTCACGGCTTTGATGCTGTCGTATTCGACGGTACCTTCGTTGAAGCCGCAAGCGCGTGTGCGGCCGTGCAAGGTGAGCGCGGCGATGCCCGCATTCTCCGCGATTTGCGCGATGCGCACGGCGTTATTGTGCTCAGGGCTCCAGCCGGTGCGTGTCTTCAATGTGACAGGCACATCGACCGCGTTCACGACCGCCTCCAAAATCGATTGCACGAGGTCTTCGTTGCGCAAAAGTGCCGAGCCGGCATCGACTTTGCAAACCTTTTTCTTCGGGCAGCCCATGTTGATATCGATGATCTGCGCCCCGCGCGAGACGTTGAAGCGCGCGGCCTCGGCCATCATCGCCGGATCGCTGCCCGCAATCTGTGCGGCAATCGGCGCGGCCTCGTGCGAGAAATCCATGCGCCACATCGATTTCGGCGTTTGCCAAAGCTCGGGGCGCGACGCGAGCATCTCGGAGACTGCATGCCCCGCACCGAATTCGCGACAGAGTTTGCGAAACGGCCGATCGGTAACCCCAGCCATCGGCGCGACGACGAGCCGATTTTTGAGGGAAAAGGAACCGATGCGCAACATGATGTGCAACAAAAAATTTCGTGGGGGATGAGATCGTGAGAGAGCGGAAATTATAACGATTTCAATGCACGAAAATTAGGCAGATGCATCTTCAAAAAATATTTTTCTCGAATGAAATCGTGATGCAGATCTGCAACAGAAAATTCAGAGAAATGCTGACTAAGTGGCTACGAGGGCGCATTGCTTCGTTGTCGTCGGGCTCGTGTACGAAAGTACACGTCGCCCACCGACGCCTCGCATCGCATCCCTCTCGCCGACTTATTCAGCGTTTCTCGAGGGCGTATCGTTTTTATTCACAATGCAAAGCAAAGGGTTGATTCGAAACAGCTTTTATGAACTCAAAAATTTATTGAATTTACTCAGTCAAGCAACTAACTTGATCGCCCCATTTAATTGGGGCGAAGAGGAAAAAATCTTTTATTTCGAGAAGTGCTTATTTTTTCTTTACGCCCCAATTAAATTGGGCGATAAGCGATAGAGCTCGCAATCAAAACGCCATGCGACGTATGACTTCTTTTTTAATCGGTGGAAGCAGTTGTAGGGCGGTGAGGCCGAGCCCGCGCGGCGCATCTAGCAACCAGCCGCCACGATCGAAACCATAGGCGAGCAGCCCCGTGAAACCGAAGGTTGCAATGCGATCGACGCCGCGCGCTCGTGCGAATTTCTGTAGCGCCATCGAGACGTTGTCACCATGATCGGCAAGCGATTGCGCAAGTTGCTGCGCGTCGCGCAATCCGAGATTGAGTCCCTGCGCCGCGACCGGATGCAGCGCTTGTGCCGCGTTGCCGACCGCTGCAACGCAACCCTGCGCGCGCGGCTCGACGAAGCGCCACACGAGTGGATAACTCGTTCGTTTCGACACGATAGAAAGTGTGCCCATTGCCGTGCCAAACGCTGCGTTCACTTCTTCCGCGAAGGTCGCATCGTCGAGCGCGAGCTGCCGTTCGGCTTCCGCGCGTGAGCGCGCCCACACAAGCGTCCATTCGAGCGAGGTACTGCCGATTTCACTACCCACTGCGCGTGGGATCAACGCGAGCGCGCCGCCTGGCGTGAACCGCTCGTACGCGACGTTTGCAGTCGGTTTCGTCGCTCGTACGCGTGCGATGACTGCCACTTGCCCCGAGTCGCGTTCGATTGATTTGAAGGCTGGCATCAGCGATTCGCTCGTTGCTTTCGAGCCATCGGCCATCACCACGCAATCGGCGACGAGCGCTTCGCCGCTCGCAAGCGTCACACGCGCCCGCGCGCCTTCGAGATCGATGCGCGATGCTTCCGCGTTCCACATCACGTTGATTTTTTTCACGACGACTGCGTCATCGAGCACCGCTTTCAGATGCGGATAAGTAACCGCCGCTCCAAGCATCGATTCATCCACATCCTTCGCATCAAGTCGCAACCAACCGAAAGCGTTTTGCTGCGTGACTTCTACCGCGCGAATCTCCGCGCCATGTTTTGCGATCACCGCATTAGTTTCCACGCCGACACGAGACAGGAATCGCCACGACGCAAGTGAGAGAGCGATGTTGCGATCGGTGTTGATCTGTTTGTCGCGCGGCGCAGCTTCGAGAATCGTAATGTCCTCGCGCGCGCGCGCATGCTTGAGAGCGAGCGCAGTCGCGAGACCGACCGGACCGCCGCCGATGATGAGCGTTTTCAACGCACTACCGCGCGCAAGCCGCCTCAACCTCAGCCACCGTCTTCGGCGTCTTGATTGTCAAGTTCTCATTACCACTCGCCGTAATCAGCACGTCGTCTTCGATGCGCACGCCGATGTTCCAGAAATGTTCCGGCACATTTGCAGCCGGGCGAACGTAAAGCCCCGGCTCATTGGTGACGACCATGCCTGCACGCAGAGTTTGCGATTCGCCGTTCACGCGATACGCGCCCGCGTCGTGCACGTCCATGCCGATCCAATGTCCGGCGCGATGCATGTAGAACTGCATGTAGGTTTTCTCTTCGAGCACTTGCGCGAGACTGCCTTTGAGCAAACCCAAATCGAGCATTGATTGCGCGAGCGATTCGGTGGCGACGTCGTGATACTTGTGAAACGGCTGACCCGCTTTGAGCACATCCATGCACGCGTATTGCGCTTTGAGCACAGCTTCGTACACATCCTTCTGAGGCCCGGTGAATTTGCCGTTCACAGGGAAGGTTCGCGTGATGTCGCTCGCATAGCCTTCGTATTCGCAACCCGCGTCGATCAACAAAAGATCGCCCTCTTTCATCTGGCGTGACGAATCGTTGTAGTGCAACACGCAAGCATTCGGGCCGCTCGCGATGATGTGGTTGTACGCAGGGGTACGTGCGCCGTGGCGAATAAATTCGTGCGCAATCTCCGCTTCGACGTGATATTCGTATTGGCCCGGTCGCGCGGTGCGCATGGCGCGCGCGTGTGCGAGCGATGCGATCTCGCCAGAGCGACGCATGATCGCGATTTCGTGCGAATCTTTGATAAGCCGCATCTCGTCGAGCACTTTGTAGACGTTCACGAGCGTGTCTGGCGCGGAGAACCCTGCGCGAGTCATGCCGCGCACGGCGGTGATCGCTTTGTTAAGCATGGCTTCGAATGCCGTCGCGTTCGTCGTGCCCATCGCGAGCGGTGCGTAAAGCGTGCCGCGATTTTTCAAAAACTCAGGCAACAGTTCTTCGAATTTTTCGATCGGATGCGCTTCGTCGAAGCCAAAAATTTCGCGCGCCGTATCGGGACCGTAGCGAAAGCCGTCCCAAATCTCGCGCTCTTCGTTTTTCTCGCGACAAAAAAGAATTGCCTTGCGCTCGGCGCCACCGAGCAGCACGATGATCGATTGCGGTTCGCGAAAACCCGTCAGATAGTAGAAATAGCTATCGTGGCGGTACAAAAAATCGGTATCCCGGTTGCGCGCAAGCTCTGGCGCGGTCGGGATTACTGCGACATTGTCGCCAATGGCCGCGAACAAACGCTCGCGACGATTCACATAGGGAGAAATTTCGACGGCGGCATTCATGATTTGGGCAAAATAGCGGAATGGATCACGCAACTGAACAAGACAGCGATTATAGATTTGCCCCCGTGCTCGAACCCGAGCCAGAGCCGGTCGCTGTCACCGAAGCCGAAAGCCCGCCTGTGCAATCCGATATGGTCGTCGTGGCCGAAACGCCGCCCGAGTCCGAACAGACGAAAAAACAACTGCGCGCCGAAATGCTTGCGAAGCGCGACGCGCTCTCCGAAAAAGAGCGGCGTGCAGCCGAGCGACGCATCAACGAGAAATTGATGCTGCATCCCGACGTGCATCGCGCGAAAACGGTGTTGCTCTACGCAAGCGACGGCAATGAAGTGGCGACCGACGATCTCGCGAAAGAACTTTTGAAGCGCGGCAAAGCGGTCGCGTACCCAAAGATCACCAACGTCGCCGGCCTGATGACGCTCTGGCGTGTGCGCAACTTGGATGCCTTGATTCCGCACAAGCACGGCATTCGCGCGCCGGATGTGACGCGATCGGCACCGACCGAGCCTATCAATATTGATTGTGTGATTTATCCCGGCATCGCCTTCAC
>JBOFBL010000365.1:0-1993 GCA_051645545.1 Casimicrobium sp.
ATTTTGATGCCGTTGTAATCGGGTGGATTGTGCGAACCTGTGACGCTCACGCAGGATCCCGTTTTCAAGTAGTGTCCGGCGAAGTAAGACACGGGCGAGGGAACTAGTCCCAAATCGATCGCATTGCAGCCGGTGGACACCATACCGTCACGCAAGGCCTGAGAGAGCGTTGGTCCAGAAAGGCGTCCGTCGCGGCCCACTGCAAACGTGTCTGCGCCACGCTCAAGTGAGAGTGAGCCGAGCGATTGCCCGATCGCGAAACAGATATCAGGAGTGAGCGTTTTGCCAACGATGCCACGCACGTCGTAGGCTTTGAAAATTTCCGAAGGGAGGGGAGTTGTCATGCTGTTTTCGAGCTGTGTTGTTTGCTTGTAATAGCAATTATCGCGGTAATTGTTGGATGTAGTTTTGAGCGTGCCAAGCAGATCCGTCGAAGAAAAAACTTCAACGGATGTCCACATCTGGTCGGGGCTCGCGTCTGTGTGAATAGGGCGGCGATAGAAGTTGCCCTTAGGGCTGAGCTAGCCGCGCGTTCGCGTCTGGCGTAGTGAAGTCTCCTCCTCAAACAAAACCCACAGGAAACATCATGTCAAATTCTTTTTTGAAGAAAGTGCTCGCTTGCGTAGTATTCGCAAGCACCACCGCCGCATCGGCACAACAGTACCCAATTCCCGAAGTCTGCGCACCGCTTACGCGCGAGCGCATCGCACAATTTAAAGCAGACCTTGGGACTCGCACGCCTTTCGCGCTCGAGCTGCCGTCTACGCCACCCGACCCTACCGCGACGCGAACCGGTGCCATCGAAGTGCTCTACCGAGCCAATCAAGAAGCGGGCCCGGGGTACGCCGCCAACCCCGTCCACTCGCTGCAAGAAGCGCACATGATTGTTGACGAGAACGCATTCGACACGCACCCATGCCAATCGCTTTTCTATCCGGCGTCAACACCGCACTATGCGAATTGGCCTAGCGCGATCAATCTCGTCGCTTGCTTCCGATTGGCTGTGATGCCGCATCTCGAATATGCGAAGTACGGCAGTTTGCTACACGTTTGGTACAACAAAAGCGACATGCCATCGCGGTCTTCAGCGTTAGAAGCATTCGAGAAAGTCAATGCGCTTGCGCGAGAGGCAAAACAAATCTCCATTGATGCGTCAAACTGCCTGCTTAAGCCTAACGACTCTGTCGAGCCACCAGTCGCAGAATAGTCGGCGAGGCTTCGCCATGTGAGCGGCGCTCCGTTTGAGACGAGGCGCAGCAGACCGCCATTCGTGCCGCATCGATATGCGGCACGTTGTTTTTTTGCAGAACTGTTTTACTCGTGTTTGGATTGTCGCTAACCAGCGTGCAAGTTGCCGAAGAAAGTGCTAATTTGATTCTTTGAAACGAAGCGTTCTGCCTATGTCGGATTCTGCTGTTGCCGCGAAAAAAAGTACGCATATTCGCCTCACCTCCCATCCGGCAGTTGGCGGTGTGCCGGTCAGGCCGATCAAGTGGGGCGCCGCCGATCCGCGCGAACGCGGACCAATCATCGGAACCACCACCAATAAGCGCGATCGCAATGTCGTTGGCACCCATAGCGGCAGCTACGGCATTTATCGTGCGCTTGCAATGGCCGCGGGCACGCTCGGCAAAGCCCACAAAGCTGACTTGACCAACACGTCGCCTACCGATTCGGTAGGGCCTTACCCCGCGTGGTTCGGCGATGAAAAGATCGTGTCGATTGATCCGTTCGGCGCGATTGTCGCCGATGTGTTTCGCGACGAAATTGAAAAAGGCATCGATCTGCGACCGACGATTGCCGTGACTAAAGCGCGCGTGCATTTGCCAGAAATCAAGAACGCGATCGTGTTGCAGCGATTGAAACCGGATGGAAAAATTTTGCTCGACGATGCGTCGGCGGTTGTTACGAAGGCGGCGGTCGAACCCGTGTGGTGGTTACCGGGCGTTGCGAAACGATTTGGTTGCAGTGAAGCGGATTTGCGCCGTGTGCT
>JBOFBL010000366.1:0-1196 GCA_051645545.1 Casimicrobium sp.
CTGGTGATTCTCGGCATTCCCGCGAACGACTTCGGCGGTCAGGAGAAAGGCTCGAACAAAGAGATCGCGGAGTTTTGCAAAGCGAACTTCGGTGTGACCTTTCCGATGTTCGAAAAACTCGAAGTGCCGATAGCGAAGCATCCGTTGTTTGCTTCGCTCATTCAGAAAACCGGACAAGCACCGAAGTGGAATTTCCACAAGTACTTGATCGACCGCAAAGGCGAAGTTACGGCGTATTCGAGCAATGTCGAGCCGCTGTCGCCAACGCTTACGAAGGCGGTTGAAGCTGCGCTTGCGAAGTGACCAAATAAATTTGATGCTCGCTGAGCGTTTGATACGCGTCGGTTTGCGCGGCATGGGCGTAGTCTCACGTACTCGTCGATAAACGAACTCCGGAGCCACCGATGACCTTCGCCCTCTTCACCATCTTTCTAGTCGCAATCATGCCGATCGTGTGTGCGGGCATTGCCAAAGCGGGCATGTTCAAAGTGCATCCGCGCGAGGGCGGTTTCGACAACCGCAATCCGCGCGATTGGCTTGCGAAGCAAGAGGGCTATCGTAAATGGGCGAACGCCGCACAGCAGAATTGTTGGGAGGCCTTGCCGTTTTTCGCGGCTGCGGTGATCGTCAATCACATTCTGGGCGGTGCGGGCCTCACTGCGAATGTGCTTGCGATTGCCTTCGTGTTGCTGCGCGTGCTCTTCGTGTATCTCTATCTCACTGGGAAACAAGGCATTCGATCACTCGTGTGGATTGCCGCTTTTGCAGTGAATATTGCAATATTTTTTCTGCCGGTACTATTTCAGTACCTCTGAAAACAGGTGCCGCACTAGCAATCAGCACTTAGGTTGACCGCCCAATTTAATTGGACAGTACGACAAGTTACGTATATTTTCGATAATTTACGAAATAAACTTATTCGCCCAATTAAATAGGGCGTAAGACAACGAAGTTCGCAGTAAACTTGAGCAGTTAATTTTGCTTCCACGGCAAGCCGCGTGCGCGCCAACCCTCTTTCGCATTGCGATGGCCATACTCGTCGTGATTGCCTTCAAAACCTTCGAGAATGTTGTACGCAACCAGTCCGAGTTCGGTCGCACGTTTGGCAGATGCAATCGAGCGAACGCCTGAGCGACACAGCATCAACAATGGTTTGTTCCCATTCGCGTTTGCGAGCGCCGTAATCTCCGCATCAA
>JBOFBL010000367.1:0-1559 GCA_051645545.1 Casimicrobium sp.
CAAAAAACAACTGCGTGCATCACTATGCAATGCCACCGGGGCACCAGTACATGCGCAACTGGAATCGCGGCTATCTCGAATGGGCGCAACAAGCGGGGCTGCGGCGCGATCTCGATCCGATCACGATTCACATTTATTCCGAATTTATGCAGCGTTTTCGGCTTGCCGCGCAAGGTCGTGGCGAGGGTAGAAAACCGCCCGAGCACTTACGCGAGCGAGTCGCGACCTACTTTGATCCCTTGCCTTTTTGGTATGCGCCGCTTGAAGTGCAAGCGAGCAATCTCGAAGAGTTTCCATTGGCCGCAGTCACGCAACGACCGATGGCGATGTACCACTCGTGGGATTCGCAAAATGCATGGTTGCGACAGATTCACACACACAACTATCTCTTCGTCAATCCGAAAACCGCGCAGGCACAAGGTATCGGCGACAACGATTGGATGTGGGTTGAATCGATGTGGGGCAAAGTGCGTTGCATGTGTCGCTACAGCGAAGCGGTAGAGCCCGGCACCGTGTGGACATGGAACGCAATCGGCAAATCGAAAGGCGCGTGGGCGTTGAGCAACGACGCCAACGAATCTGAAAAAGGCTTCTTGCTCAATCATCTGATTAGCGAAGAGTTGCCGACGCAAGAGAATGGTCGTCGCATATCGAACGCCGATCCGATCACTGGGCAAGCCGGTTGGTACGACGTGCGCGTTCGCATTCGCAAAGCTGATGCCGACGAACCGAAACAAACCTGGCCGCAGTTCGCAAGCGTGCCGATTGCACCGGGCGCGGCATCCACTGCGCCACGTTGGCGATCATGGTTCGCTGGCGCGTCGGGGAAGAAGAAAACGACTGGAGCCGCGGAATGACACAACTTGCCTTAGTCATCGATCTCAATGTATGCGTGGGTTGTCACGCCTGTGTAACGAGCTGCAAGCAATGGAATACGTCGGGTTCGGCGGGTCCGCTCGTTGATGAAAATCCTTACGGTAAAGATCCAACAGGCACTTTTTTCAATCGCGTGCAGACGTTCGAAGTTGGTGAATATCCGAATACGCAAACAGTGCATTTTCCGAAGAGCTGCCTGCATTGCGAAGATCCGCCTTGCGTGCCGGTGTGCCCCACAGGCGCGAGCTATAAGCGCAAAGAAGACGGCATCGTGCTCGTCGATTACGATAAATGCATTGGCTGCAACTACTGCGCGTGGGCCTGCCCGTACGGTGTTCGCGAGCTCGATGAAAAACGCAAAGTGATGACCAAATGCACGCTCTGCGTCGATCGTGTTTACGATAAAAAATTACCGGAAGAAGAACGCAAGCCTGCGTGCGTCATGGCGTGCCCCACTAATGCGCGGCTCTTCGGCGACGTGCATGATCCTGAATCAGAAGTATCGAAGGCCATCGAAGAGCGCGGTGGCTACACCTTGATGCCAGAACTCGGCACGAAGCCGGCGAATCACTATTTGCCACGACGCAAAACCGAGATCCCCACCGATCCGCAGCAAATCGTTCGTGAGATTAATCCGCTTCGCGTTGAGGGTCGTGAACCTGCGAAAGACGGTATCCCACTCT
>JBOFBL010000368.1:0-4713 GCA_051645545.1 Casimicrobium sp.
GCAGAGTTACGACGTTTCTCCGGATTTAGTGTTTTATGTTGAAGCGATTATGGCTCGTTTTTGCTCAGGTTTGCACGGTATGTCTCGCCGCGCTTTTCACCGTGAGCACGCTGCGCCCCGAGTGGTTGACGAAAACGCCGACAGTCAGTCCGCCAGTGCCACTGCCTTCGCCGCAAATCACGCAGCCGGTCACCGACGCGAGTAAGGCAGGCGCGCAAGCCAACACTGAAGCGAACGCTGCACAGGTGCTCGCAAAGGCGGGCTTGAGTGGCGCGGCTAAAAGGGCGCTGCCGTCGGTCGTGAAAATTTCAACTAGCGCGCAACGCCGCTTCCGTCATCCCTTCCTAGACGATCCAACGTTTGAGCGTTTCTTTGGACGCGAGCGACAATCGCGCAGCCGCGAAGACGCCGAGCCGCCGCTCACCGGTCAGGGCTCCGGCGTGATCGTACGCGCCGACGGTTTTATTCTTACCAACAATCACGTTGTTGAAGGCGCTGAGCGCATTCAGGTTGAGCTGTTCGACAAGCGCGTATTTGCGGCCAAAAAAATCGGCACCGATCCGGAAAGCGATCTTGCCGTCATTCGCATCGAAGCGACCGATTTGCCCGCCTTGCCGATCGAGGATTCCAACAAACTCGCGGTGGGCGATTTGGTGCTCGCAATCGGCAATCCGTTCGGTGTGTTCGGCAATAGTGTGACGATGGGTATCGTGAGTGCGCTTGGGCGCACGCAAATTGGCGAAGGCTCGCCGTTCGATAGTTTCATTCAAACTGACGCTGCGATCAATCAAGGCAATTCCGGCGGCGCGCTCGTCAACATCGAAGGCAATTTAGTCGGTATTAATTCGAGCATCTTCACGCGAACAGGCGACTTCTCAGGCATCGGCTTTGCGATTCCGACCATGATTGCGAAGCCGATTCTCGAACAGCTGATCACCAACGGCGAAGTGCGTCGAGGCTATCTCGGTGCTTCGCTTGGCGCGGTGACCCCCGACGTACAACAGCGACTCGCATTGAAAGACGCGAAAGGCGCGTTTGTGGCAGCGGTGGTCGATGGCGGTCCTGGCTCACGCGCGGGCGTGCGTCCGAACGATGTGATTCTCGAAGTTAACGGCAAGCCGGTGGTCGATCGCAACGAGGCGATTAATGTCATCGCAGCAACAGCGCCGGAGCAAACCGTGTCGCTCAAGATATTGCGCGATGGCGAAGCGAAAGAGGTTCAAGTAAAACTTGGAAAGCGCCCTGCGCCGCAGAGAACGCGCCAGTAGCGGCGCACAGAAACTCTCGTTTAGATCGAGGTAACAAAGATGTGCGCTACGCCGCCTGCTCTTCGTCCTTTTTGCGCGGTTTGATGAGCATGCTCACCCAAATGCCCACCTCATAGAGGATCACAAGGGGCACCGCGAGGAAGAGTTGAGAGAGCACATCGGGTGGTGTAACGATTGCGGCAATCACGAACGCGCCAACAATGAAATAGCCACGAAACTCTTTGAGTTGCTGCACGGTGACGATGCCCGCGCGCGTTAGCACCGCGAGCACGACCGGCGTTTCGAACGTGATGCCAAACGCGATGAACATGGTGAGCGCAAAGCTCCAATATTTTTCTATGTCAGTCGCAACGGAAACGCCGGTGGGCGTGTAGCTGAAAAGAATCGGAAACAGCGACGGAAACACGACGAAATACGCGAACGACATCCCTGCAAAAAACAGCAATGTCGAAGAAACGATGATCGGCATCGCGAGCTTTTTTTCGTGACTGTACAAACCGGGCGCAATGAATGCCCACATCTGATAGAGCACATAGGGCAGCGCGATCAAAAAGCTCACCAGCAGCGTGACCTTGAGGGGAATGAAGAATACGCCGATCACATCGGTGGCAATCATCGTGCCGCCCTTCGGCAGCGACGCCATCAGCGGCGCGGCGACGAATTGATAAATCGCCGACGAGCCCGGCCAAATCATCAATAAGATCGTTATCAGCAGCATCGCGCCCACCGCTTTCATCAAGCGTGAACGTAGCTCGACCAAATGCGATACGAAGCTCTCTTCTTTCATTTCACCGGCCATGCGTGCCCGTCTTTCTTTTTCTTCGCGTGTTCATCGCACGTCATCGCTCGCTTTGCGTTTTGCGGCCTCTGCTTCTGCAATCGCGGGCGAATGCTGAGCGAAGGGCACAGGCGCTTTGTTTTGCGATTGCGCCTGTTCGGCGATCGAGGATTCAAGCGCATGAATCTCGTCAGCGGCATTGGTAGCACCCGGTGTAAACGGCAGTTCGTTCGTCTGGCTTGGTGCAGTACTTGTCTCGGGCGTGCTCGTTGCGTCGGATCGCAACGGATCGATGCTGGATTCGATTTTGGCGGCTTCACCCTCGACGCTGCGCCCGACTTCGTTCACCGAGCTTTCGAACGAACGTGCCGCCTCTTGCGCTTGCTGTTGCAGCTTCCTCAGCTCATCCATCTGCACTTCGCGATCGATGTCGGATTTCACCTGATTCGCATACGCGCGCGCGCGCCCGAGCAAATGCCCGGCAGTACGCGCAACTTTCGGCAGTTTTTCAGGGCCAAGCACCACAAGCGCCACGACCGCGATGGTGGCGAGCTCGCCAAAGGAGAAATCAAACATGGTTCGCTGCGCGAAGGACGAGATGACGACGCGGCTTCGCCGCTAGGACGACGCAGCTTGCGCCACTAGGACGCAAAGCTTTGCGAACATCGTCGCTCGAAACAAAACACATTACGCCAGCCGGGTTTCGTGACGCGCTTTGCGCGTCAAACTTTGTCACGCTTCGCTTCGCCCTCGATCACGTTCGTCGGTGCAGGCGATGGCGCATCGCCGCTCGCGGCTTTCTCGCCGCCTTTGAGGCCGTCTTTGAAATCGGAGACCGCACCACCCAAGTCTTTACCAACATTGCGCAATTTCTTCGTGCCGAAAATCAGCACGACAACCAAGAGCACAATCAGCCAGTGCCAAATCGAAAATGAACCCATGACATTAACTCCTATTCGAAAACTGTTTCGCTATTGTGGCTCGATCATGCGACCCAGTGGATTGGGGCCGCCGAGCACATGCATATGAAGATGAAACACATCTTGCCGACCGACCCGTCCGACATTAATGATCGTTCTGAAACCATCGATCGAACCCAAATCGTTCGCCACCTTCGTTGCGACTAACATCATTTTACCGAGCACGGCTTGATCTTCGACCGTCGCATCGGAGAGTTTTGCAACGTGTTTCTTAGGGATTACCAGCACATGCACCGGTGCGGCAGGATGAATGTCATGAAAAGCGAGTATGTCGTCGTCTTCATAGACTTTTTTCGAAGGAATTTCGCCTCGGATGATTTTGCAGAAGATGCAGTCCATAGCTCGCATTCTATGGACTACATGATATGGACTACATGACTGCGATTCGGTCGAGCACATATTGCCCCATGAGGGAAATGTGACCGCATCGCTTCCGACAAACTAGCCTATGTTTCGCCTAAAACGGTCGAAAGGCGAACTCAAGCAAGCAAAAGTGCATGTTTAACATGATCTTTGGCGACGGCGACATCTTTTCTTTCTGATGGCCCTAACTACAGATATCACTAGCAGCGGAGCAACTAGGCTTCTAAAAAAGCAATTGACGCTATCTTCGACTCCGCCATCGAAAGTGCATTGCAAAAATGGCTTAGGTCCTTGCACGGGCGCGGCTTTAGCTCTGAGAGACTTGCCGAAGGGATGACCTGACTCTGCTGAGACACAGTCAACAGGCTCCTGAGGGATACCAATCCATGGCTGCTCTTCTCCGGGCCTACCCTCGCAAGCTGGTGGATGTACGAACACTGGATTGTTGTACGCGAAAGCAAGTGCTTCGACATCATAACTTGCGGCAGCGATAGATTGCGAGAAGTTGAAGTCGGACGAAATCCGCGCGGTGATAGCTGCGCTGAGGTCTTCGAGGAAGTTAGGCTCTAGTTGTTCCAGCTCATTCCTCAATCCCATGATCTCAGAGGCCAGCTCATCCCGACTGAGAAACTCAAGATCCGTTGCTTCAGCCGTAGCCAAATAAAGCGCAGATAAGCCTTCGCTTTGTAACTGCGTCAGTCCAAGGTTAGCCGGAGCGCCGCCAGACGGGTAGCTAGCGTGAAGCGTATTGACAATACTTTCCGCTTCTTGAAGTAACGCGGGATTTGCTTTAAGGAGCTCTTTGAGCTGATTCATCATCGCTAAATGGCTCTGGTGGGCGTCTGGCGTCAATTGACCAGCGCTAGCAGCTTGAAGAAACTCATCAACATGTCCCGTGGTCTTCTGCTGAAGAATGCGTGCAGCCGCCTTTTCCGACACCCCTAGACCTGTAGCAATCGCCGAAAGCCCCATCGTACCGAGCGCTGCTTTACGCAAAAACTCACGTCGTTCAGCTTTAATCTTTGTCTGTTTCATGAAACATTCCATTTCAAGGTGTAGTTGTTGAAACGCCACGTCGCGTTTGCTGCTCGCAGCATGAAACACCTGGGTGGAAACCAAGGTCTCTTAAATGACCACAAGAGGCTTGCTACGCAAACGTCGGCGTATCGATGCATCGCAACTAAACACGATTCGGTTCAAAGTCTTTTTGTGAAGCACCACAGAGTCGAGTTGCAATCGACTTGTGGGAGCGCGCTTGCGCGCGAAGGCCGCGATCAAATCAACACTCGACCCCTTGTGGCAAACATTCGCGCGCAAGCGCGCT
>JBOFBL010000369.1:0-5718 GCA_051645545.1 Casimicrobium sp.
CTCGCGAGCTGCTCCATCAGCGCGCGCTGCACGCTTTTGTAGAGCGGTCCGGGCTCTGGATGACTCATGGTTCGCGTTTCCCCGCTCATTTATCGTTCTTCGCACGCCGTAACGAATCGTTGTTGGCGTTGCAGTGGCTTTGTCAAAACGTCATTCTCTGCGAAGAAATTGTAAATCCAACTCCATTGTTTATCGACCAATTTAATTGGGCAATACTCTTATATTTATTTATTATCGAAAAATATAAAAAACTAATTGATCGCCCAATTAAATTGGGCATATAAGAAAGTCGCCAATAGAAGAAAATTTTTATTTCGTACTGTAGCCGCCGTCAACAAAGAGCGTACTTCCGCTCACGTATGCGCCCGCATCCGAGCATAGAAACACTGCGGCACCGTAGAAATCCGAGGGCGTTCCGTTGCGACCGATCATCGAACGCGCCGCATGAGCGGCTGCGAATTCGGGATTCGCAGCCACGAGTTTCTCGGTGAGCTGCGTCACAACAAAACCTGGCACGATCGTGTTGCAGGTGACGCCGAATTTTGTGTAGTGCTCGGCCGTGCTGCGCGTGAGCGACGCAATCGCGCCTTTGCTCACGCCATACGCGCCGCTGTTGTTGAATGCACGATTGGTTTGCTGCGAACCCATATTCACGATGCGCCCCCAACCGCGCTCTGCCATCGCGGGCGCGAACGCGCGAATGAGCGCGAGCGGCGCTTCGAGATTCAATGCGAGCGTTGCGCGAATGTCTTCCTCCGAAAGCTCGGGCATCGGTTTGCGAATGTTGTTAGCAGCGTTGTTGATCAAGATGTCGGGCGAGCGATTGAATGCGGCGTTGCACTCGGCAATTGCGCGATTTCGATCGGCCTCGTTGCCAAGATCGGCCACGATGGCCTTCGCCTCAATCCCATCTTTCGCAAACGCAGCAACTGTTTCATCGAGCGCCTCGCGCGTGCGCGCCACGAGCACGAGCTTCGCGCCCTGCATCCCCAGCGCCCAGGCCATCGCGCGACCGATGCCGGTGGAGCCGCCGGTGACGACGGCGATTTTGTCGTCGAGGCGGAAGAGCTTTTCGATGAGGTTCATGAGTGAAGTCTACTGAGTCGCACAAGTTGAGCCAAGCAAACCGAAGCGCATCGACTTTCAGCGCCGAGTCATCTCGCTGTGCATGCGATCGTGACTAGATGCGAGCACGCCTTGTCTCAAGGCAGCGCCTCGAACTGGCTAGCTTTCGCGTCAGTTTGCTAGGGAGCCGTCGACCCTCGTGTGTGTGACGGAAAAACGCTTTGTGTGCTGCTAAGCATGGAATGAACTGATAAAACAAAAAGTGCGCATGCGCGATCAACGAGTTACCCGCCAAGTAGACAATTTGCCGGTTATGTAGATACCTGGTTACGCGCGCGCTTGGAGAAATGTAGTTAGATTTCAGGGGCAGCATGTTCGAGCTTCAAAGATCATCGTTATTTTTCGAGCACCTAGCAGCTGCTCACCCGACGATCATTCAGAACATCGAGATTGTTCACGAGAATCAGATTTCTCTTGATGCCTCATATCATCGCCCAAAATATTTCATCCTCGGGCTAAACAATCTTCTGCGCAGTCTATTGTTCTTTATCGAACAATCGAACAAGAACTCACCTCATTGGTTGAAGAGTGCGGTTTCGTCATTTCTGCAGGACAGGCAAGACGATTATCAAAGGCTCCGCTACCTAAGAAATGTTAGCGCTCACCAGAAGCTTGTATTACCGGAAGAATCTTTAGTGTCCGGCCTTTATAGAATTCGATCAAACGGGAACTACACGTTGAAGCTGGGGTTCGGAGATCACAATAAGCCTGGAAAATACGCTTGTGATCTAGCGCTCAAAGACACATCAGAAATTTTCCATGACATGCTCTCATTTGCGAGCATTACCTTCATGGATCTTGAGCATTCATCACTTGGCGAGTGCTTAGGAATTACTAGACGTTGGTTTTTCAAAGTCAAATTCAAAACCGAAGAGAAGCGCTACAACGACGAAGTTGATGTTTACAACCTCGCCTCCGTGTTCTCTTCGTCACTTCTTGATCGGGTGTGCGAAGCTTACGAATCGCACTCAAAAGTCAAGCTCGATCACACATTTTCACGGCAACGCGGCGATCACAACAGCGTTAATACCCTATTGGAGATTGATCTTTTCCCTACCCTGTTTTCCCAATGGTGGGAAGGAGAATGCCAGCCACTCAATTTCGGCGTTCAATCTGATAGCTATGAGGGACATCGCCATCATTCAAACGATCAGCTCCATGTTTGGATGTATGAGAACCTAACTCCTGATGCTGCGGCATATCGGGCCGCTCTAGAGCACTTCGCCGCGTCAGAGCCTGAATCAATTTTTGAACGTGAGAATTTCGGAGAATTTCTTTCCTTTGTATTAACCAATCACTGGCACTACAAGAAAGCATTTGGCGCGGGCCTAAGAGACACTGGAGTATCGCCATCAGACGTTATGCGGCTCCAACGAACTGGCAACATCCTCGTTGAGGAGTTCCGTAAAGGAAAGCGCTGCACCATCGAATCGACTAAGCGAGCGCTGAACGAACATATATCGAAAATGCTGGTTAAGATCGAATCAGATTCCAAGCGCTAAATCTAGTAATTCATTCAAGCCGACGCCGCCTCGCGGCGCAGCTTATTCATGTGTTAAACCGCAGTCGTGCCAATTAATGAGTACAAACAAAAACGCCGCGTAGCGAGCGCGGCGTTTGTTAACTCAGCGTAGTTACTTAGGCCGATTCATACAAACGCGTGAGCACAAACTCGCGATGCCCAAGTGCTTCAGCTGATGTAAGTCGACCATTCGCCGTGCGCATCATGCAATCGAGCAGCGCGTCGCCTGCGTCGTCCATCGTCATTTCACGGCGCAGCAAGCCGGAGGTATCGACGTCGATGTGTTCGCTCATCAAACGAACAGTTTTCGGATTCGCACAAATCTTGATGACCGGCAGAATCGGGTTGCCGATCACGTTGCCTTGGCCCGTCGGGAAGAAATGCACGACGTAACCGGCGGCGGCGCAGAGCGTGACCATTTCGGCCGCAGCGCTCGACGAATCCATGAACCACAGACCCGACGATTTTGGCGTTTCTGCTTTATCGAGCACGCCATCGATCACGCATTTGCGACCAATCTTTTGAATGTTGCCCAGCGCCTTTTCTTCGATTGTGGTGAGACCACCGGCGATGTTGCCTTTCGTCGGCTGCGATTCGGAGAGATCGGTCGTTTTGTGCCGTTCGATCATCGCTTGATAGCGATCGAACATGTACATGAAATCTTTCCAGACCTTCGGCGAGCGGCAACGTGCTTCGAGGAGTTTTTCGCCGCCGGTGATCTCGCTCGTTTCACCGAACACGAGTGTTGTTTTGAGCGGATAGAGTTTGTCGAAAGCGTTGCCAACGGTTGGATTCGCGCCGCAACCCGATGTCGTGTCCGATTCGCCGCACTTCGTTGAAATCCAGAGATCGCTGATCGGGCATTCAACGCGGTGCAATTCACTTGCGGCTTGCAGGAATTTTTTCGCCGCAGCGGAGGCGTGCATGATTGTTTGATGATCGCCATGGCCTTCGATGCCGAAACCGATCACCGGTTTACCGGTCGCAGCGATACCGTCAACGACTTTCTTCGTCCAACCGCCTTCGATGCCAATCACGACGACCGCCGCGACGTTCGGGTTCGAACCTGTTCCGATCAACGTACGGAAATGCAAATCGAGATCCGCACCGAATTGCAAACGACCATACGGATGCGGAATCGCCATCGTGCCTTTGATGTTGTTGGCAACCGCTTCACACGCTGCGTTCGATAAATCATCGACCGGGAGAATGATCACGTGATTGCGGATGCCCACGCGACCGTTCTCGCGTTTGTAGCCCCAGAATTTTGTTTTTTTGCTGAGCATTTTGTTCGTACTCCTGTGCGTGAATATGGCAAAAAAACAAAAAGGACGACGCGCTTCGCGCTAGGACGACGCTTCGCTAGGACGTCGCGCTCGTTGGCGCTATGACGCAAAGCAGGTTCCAAGCTTAATGTGCTGATTCGGGTTTTCTGTTTTCTTGAGAATTAGAAAATTGTTTGAAGAGTTTTCAGAGTTGGTGGAGCTTTGCGTCTTAGCGACCAACGGGAGCGTCGTCCTAGCGCGTCAGGCGCGTCGTCTTAGCGAAGCGACGTCCTGACTAAGCGTTCGTTAGTCCGCGCGTCGCGCGCAATCACCAACGCTTAGTCTTAACGTTGTGAACATGCAAGTGCTCGCCCTTTTTGATGGGCGCCACAACCTTGCCGATATCGACGCCATACTTAATGACCGTCTCACCGACTTTGAAATCTTTGAGCGCGACTTTGTGACCGATCGGGATGTCGTTCTTGAGTTCGACCTTCACGGTTGAATCAGGATCCATAATCCAGCCGGTGGCCTTGCTGCCTTTGGCGCAGCCTTCGACGACGACTACGCCAACGCCATCGCCTTTTTCATGTACAACGAAATGAATCATCGTTTTGTCTTTCGCAGTGTTTTGTAGGAGCGGCTTTGCCGCGAAAAGCGCATCGAGAAGCTTGTATCGTGGCAAAGCCGCTTCTACAGAATCTCGATCGCGACCTGGGTCGCTCCTACCGGAAAAGCAAGTCATATAGATCATCTATATGAATTCGTACAATAACAAAAAATGGAGTTTTTCGCATGAAAATCGTAATTTCTGAATTTATGGATGAGGCGGCAGTGGAAACGCTGCGCTCTCGTTTTGGTGCGGCGAGCGTGATTTACGACGCAGCGCTTGTCGATAAACCCGCCGAGATGGCCGCTGCTGTTGCCGATTGCGATGCTTTCGTTGTGCGTAACCGCACGCAGGTGCGCGGCGCACTCTTGGACGCTTGCGCGAAGGCGCGCGTGATCGGGCGCTTGGGTGTCGGGCTTGACAACATCGACGTGCCTGCCTGCGAAGCGCGTGGCATGAAGGTGATTCCTGCGACTGGCGCGAATGCGCTCGCGGTTGCGGAATATGTGATCGCGACGGCGATGATGTTGCGACGTGCTAGCTATCTTTCGACCGAGGCCGTGATTGCGGGCAAATGGCCTCGCGCGGCGCTTTCGAACGGTCGCGAAACGGCGGGCTCGACGTTGGGGCTCGTCGGTTTCGGATCCATTGGACAACTCACCGCGCAGCTCGCGCGCGCGGTCGGGATGACCGTTGTCGCGTACGATCCTGTTGTCAAAGATTCCGATCCCGCGTGGATGGACACCGGCGCGATTCGCGTTGAGCTTGATGAGCTCGTTGCGCAGGCCGATGTTGTGAGTTTGCATGTGCCGCTTGTTGAAGCGACAAAAAATTTGTTCAACGCATCGCGAATTGCGACGATGAAAAAAGGCGCAATTTTGATCAACACGGCGCGTGGTGGGATCGTTGATGATGCTGCGGTTGCTGCTGCACTGAGAAGCGGTCAACTAGGCGGCGCCGCGATCGATGTGTTTGAAAAAGAACCGCTGCCTGCGAGCGATGTGTTCGCGGGTTGTCCGAATCTGATTCTCACGCCACACATCGCGGGCGTGTCGGCAGAAGCGAATGTGCGCGTGTCTTCGATGATTGCTGAGAAAGTGATCGAAGCGCTTTCGTGAATCTGCGTAGGATGGGTGGAGCGTAGCGATACCCATCAACCATCGCACCGCCGATTGACACTTTTTTTGCCGCTGCCG
>JBOFBL010000370.1:0-1428 GCA_051645545.1 Casimicrobium sp.
GCGAGGCGCATCAAGCGGTCAACGGCTTAATTAATCGAGATACGGGTCAGACGCCAGCGGTGGTGTTTGCGGGCCCGCATTTCAAGAGCTTCCGCACACTCGGCGTTGAGGCGCAGAAAGCCGCCGTCGCTAACGTCGCGAACACGGCGGCAACGGCTATTCCAAGGACGACCGCGTCAACAACGCCCCCCACAAAGACGCCGACGACCTCAACGAGCGCGCCGACGACACCCGCGACCGCTACCCCGAGCGCTGAAACATCAGGCACTACGAGCGCAACCACAACAAACCCCACCGCGCCTGACCCCATCACCGCTAAAACAATTACGCCTCACGCTGAAAACTTACCGACACCTACACCAGCGGGCGATGCGCACACTTCAGCGGGATCAAAGCAGTCTGCCACCGAGACGACAAGTAAGCCACCGAACCGCGCAACCCAGCCGCCACGCAACAGCGTTGTCGAAAGCCGCAGCAACCGAATGCCTATCGAGAGCAACGCTCGCGCTGCAAATGCGTATCCTGTATTCAGTCGCAGCGCTGACATCACATCGAGCTATCGACCCGGCATTACGTCGAGCTCAAACCCCGGCATTCAAAGTGTCAATACTCGCGGTAACTCTATCGTCGCCAGCGCTAATGCCAATCCAAAAACATTTCAGGGAGACAAACTGTGCAATCAGAATTTCAGCAGTGCAAATTTAACTCGCGCGAGTTTCGCGGATTGCATCATCATTACATGCGACTTTACGAATGCAAAATTAAACGCTGCCAAATTTCCTGATACAGATCTGACGGATAACAATTTCAGGTATGCGAATTTAACGAGTGCAGATTTCTCGGGTGCAAGCCACATTCGTGGAGGGAACAAATTCATGTTCGCGAACCTTGACAATGCTAATTTCTCCAACACGTTTCAAGCATTTTCAAATTTCTCTAATGCCTCTGCCCAGAACGCGGATTTTTCAAACACTGATTTTTCTGTGAATAACGGTAAAGGTAATTTCGACAGGGCAAATCTAGAGGGCGCGAATTTTAGAAATAGTCTGCTTGGCAAATCGAGTTTTGTTGACGCCAATTTGGAAGGCGCAGACTTTCGTGGTGCCGAGGTTTTTTTTCCGACGATCAATCTAACGGGTGCCAACCTCGAGGGCATCAAGGCGCACCCTACAGTTCTACGCAACCTCGAACAAGGACGCCCCCCGCTTGAGGGTACCGATGTCCTACGCTTTAGTGATGTAAACCTATCCGAGGTTTTGCCGAACGAAGGCGGTTTGCCCAAGCTCTCACAGGGCGGCTATCAAGTCGTCGTGGGGTGGCGCAACGACGCATCAATTGATGCGCAGTCGCAGATGGATAAAGCGACGGTGTTCTATCGACCGACGAACGACGCGCTCGACGCCAAGGGCGACCCTGTTGCTGCAGCGT
>JBOFBL010000371.1:0-1257 GCA_051645545.1 Casimicrobium sp.
CGGAGGCGTAAGCGACGCGATGAACACCGCAATGACTGTCCCAGCGACAGCGGTCAATGGCGGGTTCGTGAAAGTCGGGTCACGCGTGTTTTTCCTCACCACCGATCGCGCTACCACAGCGCTCATCGCAGAGGGCAAAGCTGCACCCGGTTTGAAAGACGGGCAAGCCACGTGTACCAGTGTGGACTCGAGCATGACGTTCAAGCCCGGCATTGACCGCCCCGCGCTTCCTGCTGGCGCTGACGGTACACCCGTTGGCTGGGACCCAGCTACGAACGTTTGGACGCTCACCATTTCCGGTGCGGTGTTCAAAGTCGGCGAGCTGCACGACGGCGGCAAAGAAGTCATCGGCGCTCCGTAAACAATTCGAATTCATTCAAACCAGGAGGAAACACCCATGCCTATGGATTTAAAACAAGTTCAGTTCAACCTCGAGCGTGCCGAAGGTGCAGGCAAAATCTCGACGAACACGAAATTTAAAACGCTTCACGCCGCGATCGCGATGAAAGCGCAGCAAGGCTTCGCGGAAGGTTTTTACGGCACGGACGTGATGAACGACGCGCTTGATCGCGTTGCAATCATTCGTCAGGACAAAGCGTTGAATGCCTCTGAAAACGGTCACAACGCGTTGATGAACGTGATCAACGCTAACGCGCAATACCTCGGGGATGAGCTACCCGTATGGGGCTTCGGCGCTGCGCTGCACACCACGAGCGATTTCCCTGCTGCGCTCGCACTGATCCGATCTCGAGTGATTCGTGAGCCCATCATGGGCGTCACAGACACCCCACTCATGGCGTTAGCCGTGAAGCGCACCGCACCGGACTTTCGTTTGTTAAAAGGCGTTCGTCCCGACCCTAGCCAAACGGAGTTGCGCGAAAGCCCTGAGAACGAAACCGTTCGATACATTAAATGGACGGAAAACGAAGATGGATACGTGGTCAGCAAGTTCCGTAACGCTGTCGCATGGTCGTACGAAATGCAGAAAAATGGCGACATCGAAGGTTTCCTACGCATGATGCGCGAATTGGGTAGCCTGGCCGCTCGTACGCGCTCATTGAACCTTATTCGCGCTGTGAAGCTCAAAGCCGCTCGAGTAACTTTGACAGCAGGCGCGGGCGGTCCAACAGCGGCACGCATCGAAGAGGTTTACAACGCATTCAGCGCCCAGCAAGACAAAACGGGTATCGTCCTGGGCCGCACGCTTGGCAAGCTGCACATCCCGTCAAACTGGGTGCCAACTGCTGCGAGCGCATT
>JBOFBL010000372.1:0-1745 GCA_051645545.1 Casimicrobium sp.
TTCGACATCATGAACACCGTGGGCTCGGTGTCTTTCGGAAAAGTGTGATCGCGTTTCGCAACGCCACGCGTCACTTGCCAATACACGGCTTGATCGTCGAACGATTGTTTCGCAATGATGTCGTGAATGATCTTCGTCCACTCATCAATCGAATACGGATTTTTAAGTCCGATTTCTTTGCACGACATGTCGAGTCGTTTCAGGTGCGGCAGCAGGCGATACGGTTTGCGTTTAATGGCCGGCACATATTCGTACACGCCATCGCCATAAATAAAACCGCGATCGAGGACGCTGATTTTTGCGTCTTCAATCGGCATCCAGTCGCCGTTGAGAAAAATCATTTGAATAAGTTCTTGAAGAAGAGCACCACGCTATGCCACATGCGTTTCCACATCGGCGCTTGCGGTGCCGATGCGAAGGCAACTACATCGCGTTCGTAGAGTAAATTCCCAGCGCGTTTGACCTTCAACACGCCTACTTTGTCGCCCGACTGAATCGGGCCGAAAGCAGGTTCGGGAATGGTGAGTTCGGTCGTGATCTCGTGCGTTTTTCCAGCGACGTTGATTGCGGTGACGTCATCGCGAAATCCAATCGGAATCGAATCCACAGTGGATTTCCACACGTCGAGTGTTTGAATCGGTTTGCCACCTTCGTAGAAGCGACGCGGTTCGTATGCAGTGAACGCCCAATCAACCAATTTTTGGGTCTCGGCAAAGCGCGCTGCATCGTTAGGCGCCCCTAAAAGTACCGTCAGCAGTTTGCGCGGGCCGCGCTTAACTGTCGTCACGAGACAATAACCAGCAGCATCAGTGAAGCCAGTTTTCATGCCGTCAACAGTCGGATCAATCGCGAGCAAACGATGACGATTTTCGTACGTGACATTGCCCAAGGTAAACGATTTCTCCGAGAAGAATTTCATGTACTGCGGATAATCGCGCATCAGCGCAAGCGAGAGTACAGTCATGTCGTACGCAGTCGAATAGTGGCCTTGCTGCGACAAACCGGTGGGGTTTAGAAACGATGTGTCCTCCATGCCCAGGCGCTTTGCTTCGCGGTTCATGCGGGTGACGAATTCGCTTTCGTTACCCGCCACGGAAATCGCAAGCGCGACTGCCGCATCGTTGGCCGAATGAATAATGAGACCACGAACGAGATCTTCTGCAGTGATCGGCGTGCCGGGTTGAATATTGAGCCGCGACCCATCGGCTTTCCACGCGCGCTCGGGCACGCGCAAGCGCTGACTCAAATTGATTTGCTTTTGATAGAGCGCATCGAACACGAGATAGGCCGTCATCAGCTTGGTGAGCGAGGCCGGATCGCGACGCTTTTTCGCATTGACTTCGGCTAGCACCTGGCCGCTGGTGCCTTCGACAACCGTGTAGGCGGCTGCATTGATAAACGGCTGCACCAATACTGCTTCAACCGGTGCGGCGGCGGGCGCTGCAGCTGAGGCGGCGGGTGCAGTCGGTGTGGGTACCGGTGCTTGCGCAAACACACTCGACGACGCGAGTGTGACGATCAGCAGCGAGGCGAGATATTTTTTGTAATTCACTTAGGCCGTTCGGGGAGAACTTGATACACCGATTTTACGAGCGCGCGCGTTTAGAAAGGCGTAATCGACCTCGGGTGCCTCGCCAGCGATGATGTCCGAGAGCGCTTTCGCCGAGCCAGGGCCTTCAGTCCAACCGAGTGTGCCGTGTCCCGTGTTGAGGTAAAGATTCTTGATGCTGCTTTGACCGATGATC
>JBOFBL010000373.1:0-2916 GCA_051645545.1 Casimicrobium sp.
GCGAGGCGCATCAAGCGGTCAACGGCTTAATTAATCGAGATACGGGTCAGACGCCAGCGGTGGTGTTTGCGGGCCCGCATTTCAAGAGCTTCCGCACACTCGGCGTTGAGGCGCAGAAAGCCGCCGTCGCTAACGTCGCCAACAACACAACCACTACCACCACACCAAACCCACCCACGAGCACAACGAACCCCACCGCGCCTACACCCATCACCGCTAAAACAAATACGCCTTACTCAGAGCGCTTGCCAGTATCGACGCCAACGGGCAGTGTACCGACCTCAACTGAGACGACAAGCAAGCCGCTGAGCCGGGCAACCGAGCCGCAACGCAACAACATTGTCGAAAGCCGCAGCAACCGAGCGCCTATCGAGAGCACCGCTCGCGCTGCAAATGCGTATCCCGTATTGAGTCACGGCGCTGGCATCGCGTCGAGCTATCGACCTGACATCGTGTCGAGCTCAAATCCCGGCATTCAAAGCGTCAACACTCGCGGCAACTCCATCGTCGCCAGTGCTGGAGAAACCCCAAATCCTCAACAACACTTAAGCAGCGATCAACTACTGCGACAAGTGCCTCGGTTAGCTCAGCGAGATTTTGCTTCAGTGATAGAAAAACTGCGCGAGCTTGAACGGAGCGGTTGGTCGATTGGCTACAACCCAAGCAAAAAAACGCTTACCTACGACGTGAACAAGGAGGAGAAACACATTTCGATCGGACCGGGCTTGACCATCGGAAACATTGGCTTGCAAAGGCAATACTTTGGAGCGGCGCTTGAATCGACACTTCGTGAAGAACGCACTGGGATTGCGCAGCAAAATGCGCGCGCCGAAATGGCCAAACATATCGGACCGATAGAGCGTGCTATTGATCGGTGGGAGGCGACGGGACGAATGCCGACAGAGGGTGAGCTTGATCGGGCTTCCGGATGGTTGCGTGATCTCGCGTCTGCCAAGCAAAAAATCACAGAAGTGGAAGGCGCGATTGGACTCTTGGAAGCGTTGTGCTATCAAGACACGATCCGCGCGCTGAGTAGCAAAGCGACCGCTGCCTATGAAGACGCTGCGAATCGTTATCTCGATCCAGCGGGCGTGACAGAGCCTTCCGACTACGCGCAACGCGCGCTTAAAGTGATGTCTTTTTTTAAGCAAAACGGAAGCAATGATTTTGGCTTCCCTATTAGCCATCACTCTTTTGTAAAACAACTAGATCGCGGCCTGCGTCAGCACGGTCTGGATCTCGTGATGGTGGATGAAGTAAAGGTTAAGAAGGCTCAAGAGGAAGACTACAACGGCTCGCTTGCACCTTTCGGATTTACAGGCATCGCCAATCGTGAACTGATGAATTATTTGGAATTGCATCGCCAACACGGCGAAATGTTCGTCGTTGATCTCAACAAAGTGCCGCAGGAATCGCGGATCAACATCGATGAACTGGTTGAGGAATCTTCAAGCAAGTACTTTGGCCCTAATCCGTATCGCAACGCCGAGCCTAACGTCGGGCTGTATGTTCGCAGGCAACTGCCTGAAAACTGGTTCAACCAACAACACTGGAGTTGGGGTGGGCAGCATGGATTCCTAAACAACGCCAATCACGCCGAGGATATCGCTGCGCAAATTCGTGCCGCAGGTATGCCGGACATGACGCGTGACGAGTTGATATTGGCGCTGCGCAAGGACGGCGTTGAGTTGCCGACTGATGCAGACGCCTTGGACGAGTTCATTACGCCCGTGCTTCGCGAGATGAATGCAATGCGTCGACCGAGCCTTGCAGAGCCGCTCATTGATCCCGAGACGTTGAGCAGGATGTCGCCGGACGAGGTGGACATACTAAGTAAGGGGCTGTTCAATGAGTGGAGCAATTTTGGATGGCTCGAAGGCCCGTCACTACCCGGCGATTCAGATTTAGGTTGGCCAGCGCGTAATCCGTACGCCCCAGATGGTCGGGGAAAAACGATGTATTTATTGCCACCCGATAATGCAATTTACAAGCTTCAAACCCAATAATCATGTCGCGCATCCAAAGCAACCCCAATCTATCGACGCTTAATCAATCACAATTCACGCAGCTGCAGCGTAGTGGGCGCATGGTGCCCAATGGGGCGGCGGGGGCCGGGGCTAATGGTGGGGTTGGTGCCAGCGGCACGAACAGCGCCGCAGGTTTGAGCGCAGGCGCGAATCGAGCGGCATCGAAGGGCGACGCTAAAAGCTATCCTGATCGCGTGAGCTTCGACATCGGCGAGCCGGTGGCACAGAACCGCTTCGAGCGGTTTGCCGAAGGGGTGGCCGAGAAGCTCACCGGCAAGGATCTGAGCTTCACGCACGCCGAGTACCGCCTCACCCGAGAGCTCGCAATGGAGATGGGCATCCCCATGAGCGCCGATGGGCGCTCACTCGAGATCCCCAACACCGCCGAGGGTGGACGGCAGCTCGCGCGGCTGGTCGACAGACTGAGTGAAGAGAAGCCAGTGCTTAACTTCGAGCGCCTTGAGCAGCGGAACAAACACACGGCCTCGCCCGAGTTTAAAGCGGCATACAAGGCGGAGCACAAGCAGCTCTATCGGGACGATATGAAAGAGCTCTTCACCCGCGGGGTGCTCGAGATCGCGATCACTGCAGGGATGGGCAAAGCCTTTCCAAGGTCGCCCAACGGCGGATCAGGCTCAGCGTTGGTCAAGACCGCAGGCACAGTGCGCGCGGGGATGCCCACGCCCGGACAGGCGCTATCGAATCTGAGCCAAGCACTCTCAGCGTTTAAAGCGAACCCCACACCAACGACACAGAAGAAGGTCAGCGAGGCGCATCAAGCGGTCAACGGCTTAATTAATCGAGATACGGGTCAGACGCCAGCGGTGGTGTTTGCAGGCCCGCAGTTCAAGACCTTCCGCACGCTCGGCGTAGAGGCGCAGAAAGCCGC
>JBOFBL010000374.1:0-1116 GCA_051645545.1 Casimicrobium sp.
TTCATGCCGATCGATGTGCAAAAAGACGAAGGCACCATCATCTTTTTGGAAGATCTCGATCAAGCGCAATCCGAAGCCCAGCAAATCAAACTCGCGGCACTCGGCCGACTCTCGGCGAGCATTGCGCACGAAATTCGTAATCCGCTCTCCGCGATCAAGCAGGCCGCGCAGCTATTAAGCGAAGAAGTGCAAGGATTGCCGCAAGCGGTCGCGCTGTCGAAAATGATCGACAAGAACACCGAGCGCATCGATCGCATCGTGCGCGATGTGTCGCTGCTCGGTCGCCGCGATCGCGGCTCGCCGGAGCTGCTTTCATTGCCAACGATTGCCAAGGAATGCATCGAAGAGCTGATCCCACACATCGGCGCGCACGGTGGCTACACGCTTGCGGCCAGTAGCGATGTGAAAGTAAAAATCGATAAGAACCACCTGGAGGAGATGCTCAACAACCTGCTCTCCAACGCGTGGCGACATTCGCAAAAGCACAAGGGCAGCGTGAAAGTCACAGTGGGTTCGAACGCAGAGACGCAACGTGCGATCATCTCGGTTCACGACGATGGCGAAGGTGTTCCAAAGAACATGGTCGACAAAATTTTCGAGCCCTTTTTTAGCGGCAGCGGCAGCACCGGGCTCGGGCTCTACCTCGTACGCGAACTCGCACAAGCCTCCGGCGGCACCGTGCGCCTGGGGCAATCGCTCTCGGGCGCACGCTTCGTTCTCGAACTGCCGATGGCGATCACCAAGAATTAAAGACTATGGCCAAAAAATTAGAAGCAACCCCACGCGTTCTCGTCGTTGACGACGAGCCCGATTTGCTCACGCTAATGCGCTTGACACTCACCAAACTCGGCTTGGAAGTGGTCACTGCAGAATCGTACAAAGACGGGCTCGCGGCACTCGAGCGTGGCAGCTATGCGCTTTGCTTAACCGACATGCAGCTCGGCGACGGCACCGGCATCGATATTCTCGCTGCGATTCAAGCCAAGGGACTCGATTTGCCATGCGCAGTTATCACCGCGTTCGGCAATGCCGATAACGCGGTAGCAGCGCTTAAAGCCGGCGCATTCGACTACCTCGCTAAACCGGTGTCGCTCGATCAGCTGCGCACGCTGGTGA
>JBOFBL010000375.1:0-1840 GCA_051645545.1 Casimicrobium sp.
GCTTCAGTTACTGGTGCTGCAGTTTCGGCCATTGCAGCAGACTCAGCGGCTTGCTGTTCGGCAGCTTGCGCAGCCTGATTTTCCAGCAGCACTTCGTTTGGTACGAACGCTGGAGTTTCTGGAGCCAGATTGTGCTCAACCTGACGCTCAGCAACCTGCACTGGATACTGGATCCAGACTTTACCGCTGGCCAGTTCTGGTGAGAACACCGCCATTTCCAATGGCACTGGTGATTGCGCGTTACGGCGATCATCACGATAGCGACGACGACGTTGACCACTCACACGCAGGTGGCGTGGTGAACGACGTGAACGGCGATGACCTTCGAAGTTACGCTCTTGCTCGGCATCTGCAGCATTGTTCGCCACATCTGTTGCAGCAGCATCGGCAGTCGCCGCATCGGTAGCCACTGGCGCAACCTTAACGTCCACGGCTGGCGCGTTTGGTGCTACAGGGGCGATAGCTGCATCAGCAACCGGCGCGGTGGCAACGGCAGCATCATTTACGCTTTCAGTGGCGTTGTTAGCGTTGTCGTTATCCGAAATACGGACTTTACGACGCAGCTGACGGCGCTGACGGCGCTGTGCTACTTGTTGCTGCTTCTCATCGTCGGCGACTTCAACGTTCGCGGCAGCATTTTCAGCTACTGCGTTCGCTTCCACCACATCTTGGGATTGACGCTTGTCATCCTGACGACGACGCTGCTGACGTTCACCACGGTTTTGACGTGGTTGCTGCTGGTTGTCTTCACGGCCTTCACGGTTATCGCGTGGTTTGCGGCGCTCTTGAGACTTGTCCTGCTCGTTCAGTGCTTTGTCATCGGCGGTCTGACGGTTGCGATCGTCTTGATTACGACGGTTACGGCGGTTGTCGTTGTCCTGACGTTCAGTGCGTTCGTTACGCTCAGTACGCTCTGGGCGATCACCACGCTCATTACGCTCACCACGTTCAGCGCGCTCATTACGATCGTTACGGTCACGACGCGGCTGACGGCCATCGCGGTTACGATTGTTACGCGGATTACGACGTTGATCGCGTTGTTCGCTCTTCGCCGGCTCGGCTTTTTCTTGCTCGACTTGTGCAGAAGAGCCACCGAACAGAGCCTTGAAGAACTTCACAATACCGCCAATGAAGGAGGTTTTCTCCGCTTCTGGTTTGCGCGGCATTGGTGCCGGCGCAACCGGAGTTTGGATCGCTGGGGTTACCAACGCTACCGGGGTTTCTGCTGGTGCGCTCAGACCAGACAATGCTGGCGTTTCTACCACAGTTGCTGGCTTACGGCGCTCAGAGGCTTGCTCTTCCGCTTCGGCCAACGCTTGCGCTTCGTGAATTTGCGGCAACAGGTAGCTCAGCGCGTTGCTCTCTTCACCTTCACGAATACGCACAACGTTAAAGTGTGGCGTTTCCATGCGGTTATCAGGTACCACGACCACACGCACGTTATGGCGTGATTCAATCACCCCAATAGACTTACGTTTTTCGTTCAGCAGGTAAGACGCAATTTGAACCGGAACCACCGCATGCACCTGAGAGGTATTGTCTTTCAGGGCTTCTTCTTCCATCAAACGCAGGATGGACAGAGACAGTGATTCGTTATCACGTACAGTACCGGTACCGCTACAACGTGGACACACGTGGTGGCTAGACTCACCCAGAGATGGGCTCAGACGCTGACGCGACATCTCCAGCAGACCAAAGCGAGAGATGCGACCGATCTGTACACGAGCACGATCTTGACGCACCGCATCACGCATGCGGTTTTCTACTTCACGTTGGTGACGCACTGGCGTCATGTCGATGAAGTCGATAACAATCAAGCCGCCCAAGTCACGCAGACGCA